>JADKKO010000004.1:605501-908251 GCA_016720465.1 Holophagaceae bacterium | reverse complement strand
GCAGCATCAGGCTCCAGACCACCAGCCACATGGCCAGATAGAAGCCCGAGAAACCGGAGGCCAATACCTTGGGGAAGGCCAGAAACAGCGCGCCTCCGCTGGCGAGCAGCCATACTTCGTTGCCATCCCAGAGCGGGCCGATGGCCGCGAGCACCTGGCGCCGTTCCTCATTGGTTTTTGCCACGCGCAGATGCAGGACGCCGGCGCCGAAATCGAAGCCGTCCATCACCACGTAGATTGCGACCATTACCGATACGATCCAGAACCACAAGGAATTTAGCGAATTCAACTCAGCCATGGGCCACCTCCCCGGTGTGGAGCGGTGCAGGTCCGTGGGCGATTTCCCTTCCGATCAGGAAGATGAACAGCAGGCCCAGCACGAAATAGAGCCCGGTGAAGCCGATCAAGGTGAAGGCCGCCGATCCCCCGTGCACGGTGGCGGAGGTGCCCTCCACCGTGCGCATGAGTCCGTGGATGATCCAAGGCTGGCGTCCCAGTTCGGCCGTCATCCAACCCGCCGTGGTGGCGATGTACGGGAAAGGAAAGGCCAGCAGCAGCACCCAGAGCAGGGGCCGGGCGGCAAAGAGCCTGCCCTTCCAGAGCATCAAGGCGGAAAGCCCCATGAGCGCGATGAAGAGCGTTCCCAGCCCCACCATGATGTGAAAGGCGTAGTAGAGCAGCACGATGGCGGTGGGCCACTGGTCCTCGGGAAAATCATTGAGCCCCTTCACATCCCTGGAAAACGATCCGTAGGCGATGAAGCTCAACACGCCGGGAATGCGGATGGGGTTGTCGAGCTTCCGCGCGGCCACATTGGGTTGGCCGATGAGATTGATCTCCGCGAAAGGGCCGGACTCGAAGCGCCCTTCCATGGCGGCAAGGGCCACGGGCTGGTATTTCGCGACCTGCTTGCCCTGGTGGTCGCCCGTGGGAAAGGCCACCAGCACGCTGAAGACGAGCCCCGCCACGATGCCTGTGCGGAGGTTGAGGCGTGCCACCTCGCCATGCGATCCCTTCAGGGCCCAGTAGGCACCCACCGCAGCCATGGCGAAAGCCGCGGTCACCACCGCCGCAGACATCACGTGAAGGTATTGAGCCACAGCCCATGGGTTCAACACGAAGGCCCAAAAACTCGCCAGTTGCAGGGCGCCGTCGCTGCCCACAGAGTAGCCCGCGGGATGCTGCATGAAGGCGTTGGTGGCGGTGATGAAATATCCGCTGAGCCAACTGCCGGCCCACAGCGCGAGGGCCGCCCCGAAATGCCGCTTGGGGCCCAGCCTTTTCTCCCCCCAGATGAGCAGGCCGAGGAAACTGCTCTCCAGGAAGAAGGCGAAGAGGCCCTCCATGCCCAGCGTCTGGCCGATCACTCCCCCCGCGAACTGGGAAAAGCGCGCCCAGTTCGTGCCGAACTGGAATTCCATGGGGATGCCCGTCACCACGCCCACCGCGAAATTGATCCCGAAGACGCGGATCCAGAATCTCGCGGCGTCGTTGTATCTCGCTTCCCCGGTTTTCAGCCCCCGCCACTTGAGCCACACGATGAGCAGGGCCAGTCCCATGGTGAGCTGAGGAAACAGATAGTGGAAAATGATGGTGAATGCGAATTGGAGCCGGTGCCAAAACTGTGGATCGCCCATTCCCGACCTCCCCTAGAAAATGCCTGCCCGCGGGCCATGATCAGCCCTGATGATCCGGGTTCCGCTGCCAGGGCCCCAGATTGTGCGCATCCATGCCTTTGCCCCGCAGGTAGGCCGTCGCCTGTCCGCTGCGAGCGCCACTGCGACAGACCAGCAGCACCGGCACATCCTGGGGCAGTTCCCCGAAGTGGTCCGCCAGTTCATGAAGCGGGACCAGGATCGAATTGGCAGCGTGGCCCTGGTCCCATTCCTCCTGGGTCCGCACATCCACCACCACAGCCCCCGCGGCGATCATGCGGCGGGCCTCTTCCGGATCCAGGAAACTGAACATCGCATCCTCCAGACTTCAGGATAATCAGGTGCCCTGGGGATGGCTTCTGGTCTAGCTCCAGAATCCAGAAAAGGGCCCTGGATCGAAGGGCGCAGGCCGGGCCGCGCGCCGTGCGGACAGGCCCCCTGGGGTCCGGGCTGCCTCCTCCAGGATCGCGTGGGCCCCCGCGTAGAGCGCGCACCAGAGCGCTGCGCGGACCTCCGGGGCCCCGAGCTGCGCGAGAGGCAACCGGACCTCGGTTTCGTGGTCCCAGCCCAGGTTCCGGTTCATCCGTTGAAGCCCTAGCATCATCGCGGCGTGATCCAGCTTTCCGGAAACCAGGGTGCTTCCGTCCATGTCATGTTCCCGCTGGTGGTAGGGGCCCCGCCCGCCTTCATCATTGAACCTAGGACCTCCCAGGATGTCCGGGTCCACGATCGCCCCAGCGGCGTCCCACCGCAAACCGCAACAGGCGGCGGCCACCTCGGAAACCCAATCCCAGGCTGTTCCGGTCGCGCAGAAAATGGCCGTTCCAGCCGGACGCATGTCCGTCAGCAGACCCATGGCCACACCTTCCACCCGGTTGCGGAACTGGCTGTAGCTCAAGCGGCCCCAGGAAGGCGAGGTGAAGGCCGGCCGCTCCTGCAGCCTCGCGGCGCGCTGGATCAGGAGTCTCCGCAGGTTGTCGGCCATCTCCCCTCCGAGCGCGGCACCGCCCCATTTTGAACCACGTTGTCAGGCCTCGGCGGCCAGCGCGCCCACGTAGAAGGTCGGGCAGACCTTCATCACGGCGCGGATGTCCGGCACCTTGCGGATCCGGCTGAATCCCGCCGCCAACAGGGCTTTCTCCCAGGCCTCGGGCGTGAGGAAACCGCTGCAGGGGCGCAGCTCCGGGTCCAGTTCCACCTCCGTGAACCCCTTCATGAATTTGAAAAAGAACTCGTTGTAGATGGGCCGCGCGAGGTCCGGCTTCATGCATTCGCCGATGACCAGGCGGCCACCGGGTTTCAGCATGCTCCGCAGCCGGCGCAGCACCGCCTGGAGGTCCACCGCCACATGCAGCACATTGACGCCGACGATCACGTCGAACAGGCCGTCGCCGGAATTCTGGCCCTCGAAGGGCTTGTTG
Organism: Holophagaceae bacterium; assembly: GCA_016720465.1. Classification (NCBI taxonomy): domain Bacteria; kingdom Pseudomonadati; phylum Acidobacteriota; class Holophagae; order Holophagales; family Holophagaceae; species Holophagaceae bacterium. The sequence goes on along the minus strand of JADKKO010000004.1, from coordinate 905,175 downwards.
ATGTCGAAGGCTCCGAACGTGAACGGCAGGCCCGGGGCCTTCTCGCGCAGGTCCCGCTGGGCCTTGCGCAGGAAAGCCGGCGCGATGTCCGTGAACCGGTATTCGGCGATCCGGTCCAGATACCCGGCCTCGGCGCCGTCGCGCGCCAGCAATTGCGCGAAGGAGCCCACGCCGCCGCCCAGTTCCAGCACCCGGGCGCCGGGCGGAAGGCCTTCCCGGAACGCGATCAGCGTGAACAGGTTGTTGGGGTAATAGTTGAGGTTCTCGTTGCGGAAGAAGGAGAGCCAAAGCGGAAAGACGGTCAGGTCGAACAGCAATTGCTCGCCGGATTTCCCTTCGGTGAAGTAGGGCTTCACCTGCCGCAGCACCGCGTCCAGCAGTTCGAAGTTGGCGCCGTGGCCCGGCGCCTCGGTTTCCGTGAAGGCCCGGATTCCGGCGAGATCCAGCTCGGGTTCGCCCTCCAGGAAGTACCGGCCGCCGTCCTGGCGCAGCAGGCCTTCTTCGGCCAGGAACGGCAGCATCCATTCCGCCGCGTTCCTCGACTGGGGCGCGAACCCTTCGATCAGTTCGTCGAGGGTGGCGCCTTGGCGGAGCCTCGATTCCCAGCCCAACGACAAGGCCAGGGCCAGCACCAGCCGGGACGTGTACAGCTCTGTCGCGAGATGCAGCGCCAGGAAGGGCCGGGTGAAAAAGACCGAGGCCTGGGCCTTGGCCCGTTCCCCCAGACCCATGTCCGGCGGGCTGTCGAGGCGGCGCAGTCGCTCCTGGATCAGCTGCATCAGTCCATCATCTCGCTGATGCTGCGGCCGCCGTGGATGCGGAGGATGGCATCGCCGAACATGGCTGCGGTGGAGAGGACCTTCAGATTCTTGAGGGCGGCGGCCTTGGCCTCGGGAATGGGGATGGTGTCCGTCACCACCAGCGCGTCGAGGTCCGCGTCGTTCAGCCGGTCGATGGCGGCGCCGCTGAAGACCGCGTGGGTCACGCCCACGCTGACCTTCCGCACGCCGAACTGGCGGAGCATCTTGGCGGCCTCGAAAATGGAGCCGCCGGTGGCGATCTCATCGTCGTAGATGATCGCGTCCTTGCCGTTCACATCGCCGATGAGGGCCACGCTCTGCGCCTTCTCGCTGTCGTCGGAACGGCGCTTGTCGATCAGGGCCAGGGGAAGGCCGAGCCGTTTGGCGAAATGGCCCGCGAATTTGGCCGCGCCCGCATCCGTGGCGACCACGACGCTGTTCGAAATGTCCGTGCGGCGGAAATGCTGCGCCTGGATCGGGGTGGCGAAAATCTGGTCCGCGGGGATATGGAAGAAGCCAAGGATCTGCGGGGCATGGAGGGTCATGGTGAGCACCCGGTCCGCCCCGGCCATCTTCAGCAGATCCGCCATGAGCCGGGCTGTGATGGAGATGCGGGCTTCATCCTTCTTGTCCGAGCGGGCGTAGGGATAGTACGGCAGCACCGCCGTGATCCGGGCCGCCGAAGCGAACTTCAAGGCGTCCAGCAGGATGAGCATCTCCAGCAAGTTGTCGCTGACCGGCGGGCAGCTCGTCTGGATTACGAAGACGTCGGCTTCCCGGACGTTTTCGTCGATCTTCACTTTGATGTTTTCGTTGGAGAAGCGCGTGAACTTGACCTTCCCCAGCGGCATGCCGATGTGCGCGGCGATTCCGCTGGCCAAAGCCTGGTGGCTTGTCCCCGAAAAGACCTTCATCTCCCCGATCATGAATCCCCCGGCGCCTAGAGTGATTGGGTCAGTGTAGCGTGGCAATCGCCGGATCACCCCCGGGAACCCCTTCATTCTTCGCCGCAGGAAGGAGATGCGGACCCCGCGGAGGCTTCATCTTTGGGGAGTCCAGGGCCCGTGAGATAGTGAAAGTTTCTCGAATCGAAGATCGGGGAGGCGCTTTGAAAATGCACTTCAGGAATCTTGTCCCGGCCCTGCTTCCGGCCATGGCCTGCTTCGCCGCCGCCGGAGGGGATCTCAGGCTGCCGCTCCAGAAGCGGGTGCTGCAGAACGGGCTCACGGTCTTTCTGGTGGAACGGCACCAGGCTCCGGTGTTTTCGGCCCGCATCGCCTTTCGCGTGGGCGGCGTCGATGAAGCCGCGGGACAGACGGGGACGGCCCATCTGCTTGAACACATGCTGTTCAAGGGGACCCGCACTGTCGGGTTGAAAAATCCCGCAGAGGCCCAGAGCGAGAGCCTCCTGCTCGAGGCGGAAGACAGCCTCTGTGCCTCCATCACCGCCGAGCAGGACCGCCTGGAAGCGGCCTCCGCCGCCTCGGTCTATGCCACGGGCAAGCCGCTCCCCGCGGACAGCGGCAAACTCAAGTCCCTTCGGGAGGAATTCGCCAAGGTCCAGGCGAAGCACGCGGCCATGCTGCAGCCCAACGCCTTCAGCGCCCTCTTCCAGGAGGCCGGGGCGAACGGCCTCAACGCCGGCACGAGCAATGATTTCACCTTTTACCAGGTGGACCTTCCCAGGAACCGCTTCGAGTTCTGGGCCCGCATGGAATCCGAGCGCATGAACGCGCCGGTGCTCCGCGAGTTCTACACCGAACGGGAGGTCGTGAAGGAGGAGCGCCGGATGCGCACCGAGGACAGCCCGGAGGGCCGCTTGAGGGAGCTGTTCCTGGGCCAGGCCTTCCTGGCCCATCCCTACGGGCGCCCCGTGGTCGGCTGGCCATCGGATCTCTATGCGCTGAAGCGGACCGAGGTCCAGGACTTCTACCGCCGCTACTATGCGCCCAACCGGGCCGCCATCGTGCTGGTCGGGGATCTGACCTGGGATGAGATCAATCCAACGGTGGACGCCTATTTCGGCCAGCTCAAGCGCCAGCCGGACCCGGCTCCCGTGCGGACCGTGGAACCTGCCCAGTCCGGCGACCGCCGGACCTCCATGGATGCCGAGGCCACGCCCGTCTTCATGGCCGGGTGGCACATCCCCGCCATGAGCCATCCGGATTCCCCGGCCCTGGCCGTCCTCGCGGACCTGCTCTCCAAAGGCCGCAGCAGCCGTCTCTACAAACGGGCGGTGGTGGAGCTCTCCATCGCCTCCGACTTCCAGGTGAGCATCGGCGAACCCGGCTCCAGGTATCCAAACCTGCTGGTGGCGACGGGCACCGTCAAAGGCGATGCTTCGCCCGGCCTGCTGGGCGCCGTCCTCATGGAGGAGATCGAAGCCATCAAGCAGCAGGGCCCCGCCAAGGCAGACCTAGAGCGCCTAGCGGTCCTGCGGGAGATGGACCAGGTCCGCCGCATGGAGGATCCCGGCCGTCTCGCTACGGATCTGGCGGTGACGTGGGCCGTCGCCGGTGACGAGCAGGCTTTTTTGGCCGATCTGGACCGCTATCGCAGCGTCACGGCCGCCGATGTCCAAAGGGTCGCCAAAGCCTATCTGGTGGACCCCAACCGCACCACCGCGGTGCTGTTGCGCCCGAAAGCCGCCGAAGGGGACCGCGCCCTGGACGGCGAGATCGAGGCCACCCTCACGAAGCTCGTGGAACTGACCAACCCTGCGATGAAGCCCTCGGACGTGGTGGACAGCCAGATGGGGATGATCCGGGCCAAGCCGCGGGACCAGCGCCTGGAGGTGCTCGAAGCGCTGAAGAAACAACTCGCCGAGGCTCAAAAGACCGCGCCGAAACCCGCGGCCCCCGCCGAATCCAAGCCTGATGGAAAGCCATGAGATGACGATGATGACTGCGCCAACCCCCAACCGTTCATGGACTGCCGGAGCGCTGCGCATGTGGCCGCTCGCGGCGCTGCTCCTCGTCTCCGGCGCCTCCGCCCAGGACCGGGAAGCCGCCCACAAGGCGCAGGCCGGTCCGCGCCCCAAGGGCAGCCTCGCGCATCTGCCCGAACCCAGGAGCCTCATCACCGGGAAACCGGAGATGAAAGTGCCCCAGCCCAGGCGCTTCGAGTTGCCCAATGGGCTCCGCGTCCTCTACCTGCAGGACACGGCCCTGCCGGTTTTACGCGCGACGCTGGCCTTCAGGGCCGGAAGCCTGGAGGATCCCAAGGGCAAGGAAGGCCTTGCATCCATGACCGCCAGCCTGCTGCGCAATGGCGGGACGGACCGCGCCTTCTGGTCCCAACTGGATACCCTGCTCGAATCCAAGGGCGCATCGGTGGAGTTCCGGGCCGACAAGGAATCCAGCAGGGCCAGGATCCACTGCTTCGACCGGGACGCCGCCGAAGTGCTGGACCAGCTCGCCGGAATGCTGCAGACCCCCTCGTTCTTCGCGCCCCGGGTGGAATTTGTCCGGAGCCAGATGCTCGCCGATCTCAAGCAGATCGAGGACCAGCCCATCCAGTTGGCGCTCCGTTCCTTCCAGACAACGCTCTTCGCAGGCGGCTCCTTCGGGCGTTTCCCCTCGGAAACCAGCCTAAAAAGCCTGGGGGACGAGGATCTCAAGGCCTTCGCCAAGGCCTGGTTCCGGCCCGAACAAGCCGTGCTGGCGGTTTCCAGCCCGCTGAGCGCCGAGGAAGCGCAGAAGTTGTTGGCCCGGACGCTGGGGGGCTGGGGCAAGGGTTCCAGTCCGGCCCCCGCCCGCAGCGGGCATAAGGACTGGGCCAAGCCGGGCGTCTACCTTCGGGCCAAGGCCGGCCTCACCCAAGCCACGGTGCTGGTCGGCCTGCCCTGGGTCAAAGAAGACGATGCGGATTCCGTGGCGCTCTCCGCCGCCATGCATGCGCTGGGCGAGAGCGGATTGAACAGCCGCATCTTCAATTCCGTCCGCACGCGGGAGGGACTCGCCTATGCGGCCGGGAGTTTCCACCTGCCGGCCGTCAGCACCGATGGCGCCAACATGGCCTACGCGCTCACCAAGGCAGAGAATGCGGAACGCAGCGTGCAACTGCTCAAAGCCGAGATCGAGCGATTGATCAAGGATGGCCTGACCCAGCAGGAACTGGATGCGACCAAGCGCGCCCTCGTGCAAAGCGACCTGTTCGATCAGGTCACCACCGCCGAGATCCTGGACCGGGCCGCGGAACTGGCGATCTTCGGCCGGCCCGCGGACACCTATGCCAAGCGCATGGAGAAACTGCAGGCGCTCACCCTGGCGGAGGTCCATGGCGCGGTGAAGCGCCACCTCAAGTCCGAGGAGCTGCGGATCTTCATCCTCGCCGATCCCAAGGCCGCCAGCTTGGATCGGCTGGGCAAGGCCGTGGAGGTGAAATAGCCGCCTGCGAAAGATTCCGGCCAATACCAAACAACCCGCCTTTCGGCGGGTTGTTTTTTAGTTCCGGATCCGGTGGATCAATTGGCGGTGACGCTCCCGGGCGTGATGGTGATGTTCACGGGTGCGCCGCTGCCCTGGCTCAAGACTGCCTTCCCGGATACTGCCGAGAGATTCCCGCTGGCGCCCACAGGCACATTGGACTTCAAGTCCAAGGCCACGGAAGCCAGGACGGTGGTGGCGGTGAAGGTGACTGCGGGCGAGGTGGTGCCCTTCTGGTAGACGGCCCCCTGGAGCTGATCGCCCGTGACCTTGGACTTCAGAAGCTGGACGCCCGACCCGAGCGCGAAGGCGCCGTTCCTGACGAATTCAGCATCGCTGCCGCCTACTTTGGCCCAGGTGACCTTGCTGGCATCGGCGCTGAGGTAGAACCCCACGCCGGTAGCCTGGGTTCCCGCGGGGCCCAGCAGGTTGAGCACCAGGTGGGTCGAGGTGGACAGGCTGGCGTCCTTGACCAGCGTAAAGGTGCCGCTGGTGGGATTGGCGTAGTCCAGGCGATCCGCGACGGTCTTGGGCGGAGGGGGAGGCGGCGGATTGTCTCCACCACCGCCGCTGCAGGCCAGCAGGCTGGCCAGCGCGAGTCCGGAGAGCGCCCATTTGGTTCGTGTGGTCGTGGTCATGGAATTCCTCGTGGTCATGGCGTCCCCCTCAAAAACCGGACAAGAAGATGGCGATATCAAGATCGTCCACGGTGCCGTCGCCGTTCAGGTCGGCCGCGTAGTTGCTTGTGCCGAAATAGCGGGCGAAGTAGGCCAGATCCAAGACATCGACACTGCCGCTGGCATCCTGATCCTTGGTCTTCACATTGATCGTGGCCGTCCGGGTCTGCGAGGTGTCCGCAGCGGCGGTGGCCGTGACCGTGAAGGTGCCGATGGAGGCGGGGGCGGTGAAGGTCACGGAAGTTCCCGTGCTGGCGCTCAGGGAACCGCCGGTGGTGCCCCAGTTGATGGCGCCGGTGTTGACGGTGCCGGTGAGGACCACCGTGCCGCCGGTGAGGATCGTGGCGGTGGTGGGCGATACGCTGAAGGAGGTGACAGGCGATACCACGGTCACCGTGGCGCGTCCGAATTTGCTGGGATCGGTATTGCTGGTGGCGCGGACGTGGTACACGCCCAGGGCCGCGGGAGCCGTATAGGCTCCGCCGGCGTTGATGCTGCCGCCGCCGGCCTCTTCAACGCTCCAGGTGACGCCGCTCGGCCCGCCGGTGACGGTGGCCGTGAAGGTCTGGTTCCCGAGAGGTGAAACGGTCACGGCTGCAGGAGCCACGCTCACCGTGATCGCGGCGCCGGTGGTCACCGTCACGGTCGCGAGACCGACCTTGGAGCTGTCTACAACGCTGATGGCCTGGACATGGTAGGTGCCCGGAGTGGCCGGGGCGGTGTAGAGGCCCGTGCCATCCACGGAGCCGCCGGCAGCGCCCTCGAACACGACCCAATTGACCGCGGTGTTCGGGTTGCCGGTCACGTTCGCGGTGAACTGCTGGGTGGTATTGATCTGGACCGTGGCCGCGGTGGGATCGATGGTGACCACGAGGGGACGCACAAACACATTGGCGAGGGCGAACTTGCTGTTATCGGCCTGGGCCTGGGCCTTGACCTGGTAATCGCCCTGGGTGGCCGGTGCCGTATAGACGCCGCCGGAGGTGATGGTTCCGTTCGCGGCGCCGCCCACCACGCTGTAGTTGGTGCCGCCGACGGAAGGATGTCCCGTGAAGGTGGCGCTGCCGCCAGGCTGGATATAGGCCACGGTGGGCGTGATGGTCATGGTGACCGGGTTCTGCACGGTCACGGTGGCGGTGGCGGACTTGGAAGTGTCCTCCACGCTGGTGGCCTTGACATGGAAGGTCCCGGTGCCGCTGGGGGCGGTGTACAGGCCGGTGCCGCTCACGGAGCCGCCCGCGCCTTCAACCACGGACCAAGTGACCGCCGAGGTGCTGAGGAAATTCGTCACGGTAGCCGTGAACTGTTGGGTTTCGCTGGTGGTGACCGATACTGAGGCGGGGGCGATGCCCACGACGATGGGAAGGGTCACGATGGTCACGGCCGCATCGGCGAACTTGGTGGGATCCGCAACGCTGGTGGCGCGGACCACGGCGCTGCCGGTGGCGCCCGGAGCCGTATAGAGGCCTGAGGCGTTCACGCTGCCGCCGCCGCTGAACACGGACCAGGTGACCGAGGTGTTGGTGGAACCCGTCACGGTGGCGGTGAATTGCTGCTGGGTGCTCATGGGCACGTTCACCGGCGTGGGGGTCACACCGATGGTGAGCACAGGAACGGTCACGGTGGCCGTGCCGGTGCGCGTGGGCGCGGCCGTGCTGGTGGCGGTGACGGTCACCGACTGGGCGGTGGCGGGCGGCGCGGCGGGAGCCGTGTAGAGGCCGGTCGCGGGATTGATGCTGCCCACACCGCTGATGCTCCAGGTCACCGCCGTATTGGTGATGGGCGTGACCGCGGCCGTGAAGACCTGGGTGGCGCCGGAAACGACGGTTGGAGCCGACGGGCTGACCACCACGTTCACAGAGGTGGGATCCACCACGGTGACGTTCTGCGTGGCGAAGGTGGCATTGGTGCCATCCTCCGCGGCGGTGGCGGTGATCAGGAAGGTGTTGGCCGTGGTGCCGGCGGTGAAGACCGTCGTCGGCGAGGCATTGGTGGTGCTGGTGGGGAGGAAAGCGCCGCCGCCGGCCGCGACAGTCCAGTTCACGCCCGTGTTGCTGACGAAATTCGTCACATTGGCGGTGTAGTTCTGGGTGGCGCTCTTCACGAGCGTCACCGAGGAGGCGGGAGCGGTGATCGCCACATTCAAGGCCGCGCCGGACACCAGTTCCCAGATGCCGCGGCCAAACGTGCCCGCGCGGACGAAGGAGCTGTCCGGAGCGATATAGAGATCGCGCACCGCCATCAGGGGCATGCCTTGGCCGTAGCGGGACCAGGTGGCGCCGCCGTCGGTGGAGCGGTAGACGCCGAAATCCGTGCCAGCCAGCAGGGTGTTCCCGTTCAAGGGATCGTTCTGGATGACATGGATCGGGATTCCCGTCGGGAAGCCGCCCGCATCGATGGCGGTCCAGGCGCCCGCGCCGACCTTCTTCCACAGGTGGTTGCTGGTGATGCCCGCGCCCGCGCTCGCCACGTAGACCGTGGAAGCGTTGGTGGTGTCGAACCAGATGTAGTTGAAGGTGTTGACCAGGTTGTTAGGGAAGTTGCCCGAGGTGTAGTGCGTCCAGGTGGAACCGCCATCGGTCGTGATGTCGACGGCGCCGGCATTCCGGGTGACGCCGAGGACCAGGGGATCCGTGGTGGCGGTGTTGATGTTCCGGATGCCAGTGCCGGGGCTCGTGGACAGCGCGCTCCAGGCGGTCGCGCCGTAATTGGTGGTCCTCCTCACGGTGGAGCTGGTGAAGGTGTACATGGTGTTGCCCGTGGCATCCGCCCGGCCTGGGGCCACCTTGCTGTAGAACACGCCCGTGTCGTTCTGGTTGTCAGTGGTCGTAAAGCTCAGGCCACCGTTGGTGCTTCTTTGCACGTGGGCATAGTACAGGGTGCCCATCATCAGGTTGCCGTCCGTGGCATTGACGTTGCAGCCGAAACCGTCGCCGCCGATGGGTTCATCGAAAATCCCGCTGGTGTTCAGGCCTGGGCCGGAGCCGACGCGGACGCGGGTCCCATTGTCTTGCAAACCGGCGATGACGCGGTACTTGTCGTCCGCATGGGCGGTGGAGATGGTGGAGCCGATGTTGTAGATCAGGTGGGTGGACAGGCCGTAGTTGCGGCGGGTGTCCACAAAGGTCGTGTCCAGGCTTACAGTGGGTACGGATGCCCTGAAGGGATCCCGCAGGATCGTCAGGCCGCCGTCGTTGACGACGAAGAGCGTGGGTGTCCCGGTCTTGGACCAGAAGGCGCCGTGGAAATCCGCGTGGGCGAAGGGCCGTTCACTCCCAGCATTTCCACCGTACCAATGGGTCAGTTGGGTCCAATTCGCCCCGCTGTCCGTGGAGCGATACATCGCCAGGTTGGCCGCCATAAAGACTGTGTTGGCATTGGCCGGATCGACGGTCACCATGTGGTTGTAGAAGCCCTGGCCACCGTCGCCGCTCACGGTGAATAGGTTGGTGCCGGCCTGCCACGCCCAATTGTGGCCGCTGTCCTCAGAATGAAGGACGCCCTTGGCGATGTTGCCGCTGCCGTCCTCGTAGATGCCATAGCCCTTGGTGGCGCTCGCGGCGGTCGTCGCCAAGGTGATGCGCGCCGCGGGGCTGGCGCCGGTGATACCGGCCAGCGTCCAGGTCTGGCCCGCATTGGAGGAATAATAGATGCCCGTGCCGGGACCGCCTTGGATGGAGCAGACCAGGTTCTGGGTGGAGCTGCCGAAGGCTGCGACGGACCAGGCATCCCCGCTACCGACGGTGGCCGCGTTGGTGAAGGTGGCGCCGCCATCGACGGAACGCTTCAAGCCATTATTGGTGGCCCAATAGATGACATCGCCCGTGGCGCCGGGATAGGCCGCCTGGGGGAGGACCAGGATCGCGTGGGAGCGGGTCTGGCTGCCGATGCCCGTAGCGGCGGTCCAACTGCCGCCGCCGTTGGTGCTCTTGTAGAAGCCCCGGCCTTCCGCATCGAAGGAATCGCCCATGCCCGCGTAGATGGTGTTGCCGGTGCCGTCCGCGATGCCCATGCCCAGGGCCCCGGCGGACACGTTGCCGGTGGTGCTCGTGGCGGGCAGGCCATCGGTCACGGCGGTCCAGACCCAGGCGGTGGCTCCCAGGGTGTGATCTGCATTGGTGCATTTGAAGATGCCGCCGCCGCTGGTGGCGAGGTAGATGATCTGGGCGTTGGTGGGGTGGGTCAGGACGGCCATGGGCCGGCCGCTGTCCACGTCCACGTTGTCGGTGCCGTAGCCGCCGTTGCTGTTCTGGGTGAAGGGCCCGATGTTGGTCCAGGAGACCGAATTCGGGGGCAGCGGCAGGGCGTGGGGCCCCAGCGGCGCGCCGGGAATCTGGTGGGCCCAGCGCGCGACTTCCTGCGCGGCCAAGGCGTTCCGCGCGTCCAGCTCAGCGGGGCTCGGCGCGCCGCCGAACCACATCAGATTGGCATCGCGGCGGAGATCGGGGCGGTCGAGGCCTTCCCTTTCCTGCTCCTCGCGCACCATCTTCCGCAGGGCTTTCGGGGGAGGGGCTTTTTCCTTCTGGGGCGCTGCCGAGACCTGCTCTTCCGCTTGCGCGTTGGACAGGAGCGAAGCAGGGCCGGCCGCCATCAGGGATCCGATGAGGACCCATGACAAAGTGGCGACAGAAAGCCTCTTGGGGGCGAGGAAGGACATCTGGGACTCCATGATCGAGGTGTGCACCGCAAGGCGCCAACGCCTCGCCGGTGACCTAAGTATAGATCGTTCCTGGAAATCAATTGGCCTGACAGTTTCTTAACTGGGGATCCTTTTTGCCTGCCGGGGGCGACTTTCTCCCCAGAGCGGGAAGATACCGGTCCACACCCGGAATCCAACATTGACCGGGCCTTCCATGGCGTCTATTGTCAAAGGTTTAGCCAACCTGAGCATCCGAGGCTCCGTGATCGCGCACCGCCCAGACAATCCATTGATCGTCCAAAGCGACCGGACCCTGCTCCTGGAGGTCGCCCACCCTGCCTTCGAGCAGGTGCGCGATGAGCTGGCGCGCTTCGCGGAACTGGTGAAGAGCCCCGAACACATCCACACCTACCGCATCACGCCGCTTTCTCTCTGGAATGCCTCAGCTTCGGGCGTGACGTGCGAGGAGATGCTCACGACGCTGAACATCTGGTCCAAGTATCCGGTGCCGCAGAACCTGCTGCAGGAAATCGAGGACCACGGCACGCGCTACGGCAAGCTGAAGCTGGTGAAAAAAGGTGATCGCCTGGCCCTGGAAATGGAGGACCGCAGCCTGTTCTGGGAGCTCGAAAACCAGAAATCGCTGCAAGGGATGCTGGCGGAACCCTATCCCGATGAAACCGGCGTCTTCCTGCACGAGGGCATGCGCGGCGAGGTCAAGCTGCAACTCATCCGCCTGGGCCATCCGGTGCAGGACATGGCGGGCTACAAGCCCGGCGATCCCCTGCCCTTCCAGCTTGCGGAAACGCTTCGGCAGAATGGCAAGCCCTTCGGCTTGCGGGCCTACCAGAAGGCCGCCATGGACGTCTTCCACGCGGGCGGCGGGCCCGAAGGCGGCGCGGGAGTGCTGGTGCTGCCCTGCGGCGCGGGCAAGACCGTCATCGGCATCGGCTGCATGTCCAAATTGCAGACCCACACGCTGGTGTTGACCACCAACGTCACGGCCGTGAAGCAGTGGAAACAGGAGCTGCTGGACAAGACCACGCTCACCGAGGACCAGGTGGGGCTCTACACCGGCGATACGAAGGAGATCAAGCCCGTCACCATCGCCACCTATCAGATCCTCACCTACCGGCGCAGCAAGGAGGCTCCCTTCGAGCATTTCAAGCTCTTCGAGGCCGCCAACTGGGGCCTGGTGATCTACGACGAAGTGCACATGCTCCCGGCTCCGGTGTTCCGCGCCGTGGCGGAATTGCAGGCCAAGCGGCGCCTGGGGCTCACGGCCACGCTGGTGCGCGAGGACGGGAAGGAAGAGGACGTCTTCTCCCTCATCGGCCCCAAGCGCGTGGACGTGCCCTGGAAACTGCTCGAAAAGGATGGCTTCATCGCCACGGCCCACTGCCTGGAGATCCGCATTCCGCTGCTCACGGACGAGCGCATGGAATACGCCGTGGCGGACCAACGGCAGCGGTTCCGCATCGCCTCGGAAAGCAGCTTGAAGTTCATGGTGGTGGATGAATTGCTGAAGGGCCATCCCACGGAGTCTGTGCTCATCATCGGGCAGTACCTGGATCAGCTCCGCGTCCTCGGCAAGCGTCTCAATGGCCCCGTGCTCACCGGCGCGACGCCCGAAAAGGAACGGGAAGAACTGTTCCGCAAATTCCGGAATGGCGAGCTGCGGGTGCTCATCGTCAGCAAGGTGGCCAATTTCGCCATCGATCTGCCCGACGCCTCCGTGGCCATCCAGATCAGCGGGACCTTCGGCTCACGGCAGGAAGAAGCGCAGCGCCTGGGCCGCATCCTCCGGCCCAAGGGGGACCGCAACCTCAGCTACTTCTACTCCCTGATTTCCAAGGACACCACCGAGCAGGAATTCGCCCGGAACCGCCAGCTCTTCCTCACCGAGCAGGGGTATAGATACATGATCGAAAGCCGCACCTTCGACGCCAACGGGCACCTGAGCGAACCCCGCGTCTGGCGCGAGCTGCTGGAGCAAACCGCGGGCTAGGCGATACAGTCAGTAAATGCAGCCGCGAAGGGCACGAATAAAGCATCCTGATTACCCACGAGCCTCAGGCTGAAAAGGCATCCCACGAAGGGCCGCGAATAGCTGCCGGCCACGGGTACTAGCTAGGCCGATACCGAGAAGGGGTGAAGGAAGGGCCGCGAAATCTCTTTTGCCACACCAGCGCTTTGGCGACCAGGAGACTCATCATGGGCCAGCCTCGCGGATGGAATTCAGGCGGCCCGGCGACGGGCTCGCACCAAGGTGTGATCCGCGCCGGGCCGCCTGAATTCGCGGGCCCAGGGGCCCGCGGGCGCTGCGCGCCCCCGCGAAGCGATCCCGGGTTGAATTAACTTTTCGCGGCCCTTCGCCAGAGCGCAGCGGCTTCGCGGCCCTTCGCGGGCACGCTTCCTCCGCCGAGATTGGGGGATAACCAGGAAAGAATTTCCTGTCCTGTTCCTGTCCCTTTCGTGGCTTCTTTGACTTTCCAACGCGAAGAAGATCAAGGCTGATCCTGCTCGCCCGGCAGCTTCACGTCCAGGTAGCGCCGGATGCCCTCGCCGAAGATCATCGGCAGCAGGAAATCCGGCAACTGGTATTGCGGAAACACAGCGGACACGTTGTTGGTGCTGATCGTGTGCAGCACCAGGGCCTGCTGGTCCTGGAAGGTGGCGATGTCCCGCCCCTGCGCCAACAGCGCCTGCGCGAAGCGGAAGTCCGAACCGTGGTGGGCGTCGTCGAAGGAAACGCCCTCCCAGGCCTGCTTCCGGTAGACATAGGTGAACCCGTAGCCGAGCACGTGGGCGAACACCGTTTCGGGCGTGACTCCCTTGAACATCAAATGGCGCAGCCCCTCGGGGCTCAATTCGTAGTGCTCCTGCTGTGGATTGGCCTTGTCCCAGTAGCCGAAGAACCGGTGCTTCAGGCTGTAGAGGTACCACCCGCTGAGGCTGATGAGGTCGTGCCCCGCCAAAAGCTGGACCATCGTCTCGATGTATGGGGGGGCGTAGTAGTCGTCGTCATCGAAGTGGGCGATCACCTCGCCGGTGGCCCGGCCCGCGAGGATGTTCCGTTTCTGCCCGTTGGCCATGCGCGTCTGTTGATGCCAGTAGCGGACCCGGGGATCGCCGCAGTTCGTGAAGAAAGGCGAGGGCTCCGGGCTGTCGTCCAGCACCAGCAGCTCCTTGTCGGGGAAAGACTGGGCCGCGAAGCAGCCGTAAAGCTTTTCAGCGAAATGCTCCCGTTCGAACGTGGGCGTGATGATGCTGACTTTCATGGGACTCCGCGTTCACTCGCCGATCATGGACCCCTGCAGTTTCCGCGAACGGCCCTCGATCATGCAAGAAAGGTCCTATGGGGCGATCCGCAGAACCGGCAGATGCAGGACGAGCCAGCCATCCAACAGGTAGGTTCCTGCGGCGGCGTAGATGCCTGCGGCCACGTCATCGATCACCACGCCGGTGCCCCCAGGCAACACCTGAAGTTGATGGCAGGGCCAGGGTTTCCAGATATCGAAAAGCCGGAAGAGCGCGAAGGGCGCCACGACGCGAAGCAGCCCCCACCCGGGATGCAGGGAACCGGCATGCCATAGGATCGGCATCAGCGCGATCCACATCCCCGCCCATTCATCCGCGACGATGAAGCCCGGGTCCTTCAACCCCGTTTCCCGCACCACCCGGTCCGAGGCCGTGATGCCCAGGAGCGCCATCCCAAGCGCAAGGGCCATCGGAATCGTGAGGCGTCCGTGCAGCGAGGCCCATTGCTCGATCATCCTGAAACCCACAAGCTGGAGAAGGAGCCACCAGGCCGCCAGAGCCGCCAGGCTGCCCCAGGTCCCGGGCGCGGGCTTCAGATATCCGCTCCCGAATCCCGTGGCCACCCACCAGGCCCAGCGGGGCGCTAGGTAGGATGCCGCGCTGGAACCCGCACCTTGGGGCTTGGGACTTGGGACTTGAGACTCAGACATGCCGCAGCGCCTCCACGATCCGCAGTTTCGCGGCCTTGAGCCCCGGAAACAGCGCGCTGAACTGCAGGGTCAGTTGCAGGCCGATGAACACGCACAGGTAGACCATCGGCACGAGATGGATGTTCAGTTCATAGCCGTGGCTGGTGCCCGGCGGAGCCGGCATCTGCAAGTGCAGCGCATTGACCGCGAGGCGGAAGATCAAGGTCAGCAGCAGACCCAGGCCGCTGCCACAAAGGCCCAGCAGGGCGCCCTCCCATTGCAGCAGCGCGGTGAGCTGCGGCGCCTGCAGGCCCATGGCCCTCAGGGTCCCGAATTCCCGGACGCGCTCCATCACGGACATCAGCAGCGTATTGGCGGTGGCCAGCAGCACGACCAGGAACAGCACCAGGCCCATGAATCCGAAGATGGCGATGTAGAGCAGCTTCACCTGCTTGTAGAAGCTGGCCAGCTCGAACCAGGGGAGCGCTCGCGCATCCTGGCCCGCGAGGCTCTGGATGCGCGGCAATTCCTTGGATGTGTTTTCGGGACGCTTCAACAGGATGGAGAGCCGCGACCGCGCCGGGCCCGCATCCACCAGGGAGGACGCCGTATCCAGGCTCACGGTCAGCACCCGCTCGTTCAGTTCCCGCAAGCCCAGGTCCTGGAGCCCCACGACCTCCACATCCAGCGCGTTGAGCCCGCCATCCTTGTTGGTGGACATGAGGGTGAGCGAACTTCCCACGGTCGCGCCGAGGCTCTTCGCTAGGCCTACGCCCAGGATCACGTCGCGACTGCCCGGCGCGCCGGAAAGCCAGCGTGAACCGGCTCCACCATTGGCTTTGGCCCCATCTTTCAAGCTTTCCAGCACCGCCATGAACTGCGGCTCGCGGACCGGATCCACGCCGGCGCCCAGGAAGGCGACGCTCTTGGGACCATTGCTGAGCAGCCCCATGAACTGGATGCGCGGCAGCACTTCGGCGATGGCTGGATCCTTGCGAAGCCGCGATGCCAGCGCTTCGCCATCGGGGATGGCGAATTCGAGGCTCTGGCCCTCATCACTCTCCAATGCCTGGGGATGCAATAACTGGATGTGCCCGATGCCGCCCCGGATGGCGGCCTGGCTGAGACCGTCGAAGGTCTGCGCCATGAAGCCACCCGCAAGGCTCAAAGCCATAAACCCGGCGATGACCACCAGCAGCGTCAGCACCGTGCGGCGGCGGTTCCGCAGCACATTGCGAAGAGCCAGGCGGGCCAATATCATGCGATCACCGGCGCCTGCTCCGTGGCCACAAGTTGGCCGTCGGCCAGCCGGAATACTAGATCGGCGCGGCTGATCACCGAGGGATCATGGCTGGCCACGAGAAAACTCACCCCGGACTCGCGGCACTGCTGCGCCATGAGGTCCATGAGCGGCCCGCCGTGGGCGTGATCCAGGCTGGCCGTGGGCTCGTCCGCAAGGACCAGGACCGGGCCCGGCGCCAGGGCCCGGGCGATGGCCACCCGCTGCTGCTGGCCCCCGCTGAGCTGGCCCGGGCGATGCCCCAGGCGATCGGAAAGGCCCACACGGTCAAGGGCTTCGGCCGCAAGATGATGGGCGTCTTCAGGCTTCCTGCCCTGCAATTGGAGCGGCAGCATCACGTTCTCCAGGGCCGAAAGCACGGGCACCAGGTTGAATGCCTGAAACACGAAACCCAAGCGCCGGAGGCGCAGTTCGCAGCGGGCTTTTTCGGGAAGCCTTGAGACGGGCTGGCCTTCCAGGAAAACCTCGCCTGCATCGGGCTCGTCCAGCAATCCGGCCAGTTGCAGGAGCGTGGTCTTGCCGCTGCCCGAAGGCCCCGCCAACACCGCGAGGCATCCCGCCGGAACGCTGAAACTGACGCCGAAGGCGCCGGCCTTTTCTCCGCCCAGTTCATAGGCGCGGGTAATGTCCCTCAGTTCCAGCATCTGTGAAGTGTAACGGGACTCGGCACCGATTCAGCGGGAAGCCAACACGCCGGATTCGAACGCTTTTACGGCCTCTTCGATGCCGCCCTCCACCACTTCGCCGATCAAGTCATAAGCATGGCCTTTTGTGATGCGGACTTTCTGGATGCTTCCAATGACGGGTTCCCCGCCGACGATGAGGACGTTGCCGTCCACTTCGGGGGCCTGGCCCTGGTGGCGGCCTTTGAGGATCAATTCGGTCTCTTCGTGGAGACCCTCGACGATCACTTCAATGACCTGGCCTTCCCGGGCCTGGTTCTTGGCCCGGGCGATCTTCTGCTGCAATTCCATGAGTTTTCGCTTGCGGCTGGCCTTGGTCCGCTTGGGGATCGGATCGCCGAGGGCGAAGGCGGGCGTGCCTTCCTCAGGCGAGTAGGTGAAGACCCCCACATGGTCGAACTGCGCTTCCTGAATGAAGGCCCGCAATTCCTCGAAGGCCGCTTCGGTTTCGCTGGGGAAGCCCACGATGAAATTGGACCGGATGGAAATCTCCGGGCAGATGGAACGGAACTTCGCAAGCAGTTTCAGGAAGCTCGTGCGGCTCCCGCCCCGGGCCATTTCCTTCAACACTTTGGGATCCGCATGCTGCAAAGGCATGTCCAGGTACTTGGCGCAATTTCTGGTTTCTGCGATGGCGCGCATGACGCCTTCGGTGAGGCGGTTCGGGTAGGCGTAGTGGATGCGGAACCAGCGCAGGCCCTCGACTCCACCCAGGGCCCGGATGAGTTTTTCAAGGCCGTCGGGATCGCCGAAATCCCGCCCGTAATCCGTAGTGTCCTGGGCCACGAGGCTGATTTCCAGGATGCCCTGGGCCACGAGATTCCGGGCCTCGGCCACCACGCTTTCGATGCTGCGGCTGCGCTGGCCGCCCCGTAATTTCGGGATGATGCAAAAAGCGCAGGTGTGGTCGCAGCCTTCGCTGATCTTCAGATAGGCCGTGGCTTTGGGCGTGGTGAGCAGCCGGGGGCTGTGCTCGTCGTACAAGTAGTTGGGATTCTGCTCGGGTTCGAAAACCTGGTCCCCGGCGCCGATGATCTCGGCGATCTGCTCGATGTCGCGAGTGCCCAGGCAGGCGTCGATTTCGGGGATGTCGGCCAGTAGTTCATCTCGGTAGCGTTCCACCAGGCAGCCCGCCACGATGAGCTTTTTGCAGGCCCCGGTCTTCTTCATCCCCGCGGCTTCCAGAATGGCGTCCACGCTTTCCTTCTTCGCGGTGTCGATGAATCCGCAGGTGTTCACCACCAGGACGTCGGCTTTCTCCATCTCGCTGGTGATCCTATAACCCTTGAGCCGCAGATGCCCCAGCATGACCTCGCTATCCACGAGGTTCTTGGGACAGCCCAGGGACATGAATCCCACTGTGGTGGACAAGGTGCGCATGCATGGCTCCGGCCGAACCATCCAGCTTATCGTGGAAATGCCTATTCTCCTTTTGGAAATTCGCCGCATTCAGCAGGCTCTTGGCCCCGCTGTGCTACTCTTTGGACCAGTTTTCTGGGCAGGTTCATGAAACTCACGCTGATGGTGGAGGGTGTCCGGCACCCGGTCAATCTGACCGAGGAGGGGGTCACCATCGGCCGTGGCGACGCGGCCACCATCCGCATCATGGCCACCGCCGTGAGCCGCGTGCATTCCAGGTTTTTCCTGCTGGACGGCAAGCCCCACGTGATGGATCTGCGTTCCTTGAACGGAACCACCGTGAATGGCGTCCAGGTGAACAGTCCCACGCCCTTCAAGCAGGGGGACCTCATCCTGATGGGCGAAGTGCCCGTCCAGTGGGTGGGGGATGGGGATCCCGCGCCCATCACCAGCGCCAAGTTTGGTCCCACCGGAACCGGCTCCTACGCGGTGAATGCGCTCAACGCCCTCACCGCCCCCAAAAGCGTCCGTTCCGGCATCTCCCTGGAGGACCGGGCCTTTGATGCTTCGGGCTCCATCATGGTGCCCCACGCGTCCCTGGAAAAAATGCTGGCCCAGCACCAGGCGGACCAGAACACCACCAGCGCGGCCTCCCTGTTCCAGCGCCTGGCCTCCATGGCCGGGACTCTGCTCCGGGCCTCGGATCTCGCAGAATTGCTGGAATCCGTGATGAGCCTCGTGACGGCCCAGATCCCCTGCCAGCGGGGATTCATCCTCCTGGGCGGACAGGACGGCGAATTGCTGCCCGAATACGTCTGGGAAGAGAAGCCCGGCGCCAACAGCTCCCCCATCAGCCGGACCATCGCCCGAACGGCCATGAAGGACCGGGTGACGATCCTCACCACGGACGCGCGCATCGATCCCCGCTTCGCCGCCGGCGACAGCATCAAGATCCACGGCATCACGTCGGCCCTGTGCGCGCCGCTCATCGTGGACGACCAGTCGCTGGGCGTGGTGTACCTGGAATCGTCGCTCAGCAAGGGCGGCTTCCGGCGAGAGGACGAGCACCTGCTCTCGGCCATGGCCAACTTCGCCGCCGTGGGCATCCAGCGCGAGCGCGAAACGCGGTTCCGCCAACGCCTGGAGCGCTACCACTCCCCGGCGGTGGTGGGCCAGATCCTCAAGTCGAGCCAGAACCTCGAATCTCCGGCCCTCCAAGCCCAGCGCAGCGAGATCACGGTGCTCTTCGCCGACATCAGCGGCTTCACCCGCATGAGCGAAGGCATGGAGCCGCTCAAGCTCGCCAACATCCTGAACCGCACCTTCGAAGCCATGACCGAGCAGATATTCGCCCGCGGGGGGACCCTGGACAAGTACATCGGCGACGCCATCATGGCCTTCTTCGGCGCTCCCCAGCCCGAACCCAACCATGCGCGGCTGGCCCTGGAGGCGGCCGTCGCCATGCAGGAAGCACTGAAATTCCTGAATGACAACCGGCCCGACGGCTATCCCGAGCTCATGATGCGCATCGGCATCAACAGCGGCGAGGCCTTCGCGGGGGACATCGGCTGCGAAAAGCGCATGGACTACACGGTGATGGGCTCCACGGTGAACCTGGCCTCGCGCCTGGAAAGCAGCGTCGCCAAGGCCGGACAGATCGTGGTGGGGCCCCGCACCGCGGAGATCATCGGCACCGGGTCGCTCATCAAAATGGCTCCGGTCGCCCTCAAGGGCATCGAGCACAACGTGGTCCCCTATGAAGTGCCCTGGCAGGACGTGACGCTGAACCTGGGTTAGGCTTGATGGCTATGGATAAGCCGACCTCACTCCACGTTGACAAACCTTGGGGACGGGGCCCCCTCCGTGAGCGCAAAGCGCGAACGGGAGCACTGTCCAGTGGACAGTGCGATCGGGGGGTGGTCGGCGGAGCCGCGGGAGCCCGAACTGGCCGTCATGAAGGTAAGGTGTAGGACCATGGATAAGCCGACCTCACTCCACGTTGACAAGCCCTGGGGCTCCTTCGACCAGTTCGTGTTGAACACGCCCTGCACGGTGAAGATCCTCACCTGCTCTCCAGGGCAGCGCCTGAGCCTGCAGCGGCACGCCCATCGCGGGGAGCTGTGGGTGGCCCTGGACGACGGCGTGGTGGTGGAACTGGATGGCGAAACGCTGCGGCCGGCCGTCGGCCAGGAGCTCTGGCTGCCCACCGGCAGCACCCATCGCCTGAGCTGCGACGCGTCTACGGCGCATGCCGTCCGTGTGCTGGAGATCAGCCTGGGCACCTTCGACGAAGCCGACATCGAGCGCCTGCAAGACAACTACGGCCGCGCCTGATGCGGATGCTTCCCCTCCTGTTGTGCTGCGCGCCGCTGATGGCCCAAAGCAACGATGAACTGCTCGCCCAGGTGGACCGGCTGCGCCATCCCTGGCCCTCCTTCACCGTCGAGATCGAACTGAAGAGCGCCAAGGCCTCCCAGCGCTGGAAGGTCAGCGCCCGGGAGAACGGCGACGCCCGGGTGGAGGGGCTTTCCGAAAAAGAAAAGGGCCGCGCGGTGCTGGTCCTGGGCGATGCCATGTGGCTGCTGCTTCCGGGCACCAAACGGCCCATCAAGGTCACGCCGCAACAACGGCTGCTGGGTCCAGCGGCCGGCGGAGACATCGCCCGGACGCGCTTCGCCGAGGACTATTCGGTGAAGGAGAAAGCGGAGGATGCGCTCGATGGGACGCCCTGCTGGCGCTTGTCGCTGGCGGCCAAACGGCCTTCCACCAGTTTCCGCACCGCGAGCCTCTGGGTGGCCAGGAGCGGGGCGCGGCCGCTCAAGGCCGAGTTCTTCCTTCCCAGCGGAAAACTCGCCAAGACCGCGCTGTTCGCCGCGCCTCAGGCGCAGCGGGGCGCTTCGGTGCTCGTGCGGATGGATCTGGTGGAGCCCAGAGGCGCAAAAGCCGAACTGCACTTCGACCACTGGGCCCCGGCGGTGATGGATCCCAAGCTGTTCGAATTGCCCATCGCGAAGTGAGTTGCCTGGAACTTCCACGCCGCTCGGCGTATCCTTGGTGTTGAGGTGCCCTTCGGGGCTTCCCGCCACTTCTCACCCCACCTAAAGAAACCAGCCCCCCGAGTGGGGACTCCCGCTTTTGAATCCCCTCCAACGTATCCTTCCAACGTCCCCTCACGAAGCGCCCCTACCTCGGGGCGTTTCCTTTTTGAAAAAAAGAAAAATGCATACCACGCGGAGGGTAGCGGAGGGGCGGAGGGTAGCGGAGGAAAACAAATTCCCTCATGGACTGAATGGTTTTGAGGGTGACCCGTGCTTCAAGTGAAGGGCCGCAAACCTCCAGACTCGGTATTGGCATTAGTTCCTCCGCTTCCCTCCGCTATCCTCCGCGTGGTTCTTGAATGTTGATCCAACCCGCATTCCTGATTTTCTGAGCTGATCCATATTTTAGAGAACGCCTCCGCTGTCAGAATGAAAACCCGGAGAATCCCATGCCTGAAGACGCGCACGAGCACGAAGGACCCAGCCAGTACTTGAATGGCCAACGCATCGCGCCGGTCGGCATCCGCAAGGGCATCAGCGCGGCGGATCTCATCGACGAAACATTTCTCGCCTACAACGGCGGGCGCATGGGCGAGGCCGCCCGCCTGCTGACCCGGAAGATCCTGCAACCGAATGTGACGCTGGGCGTGACGCTCACGGGGGCCCTGACACCCGCGGGCCTCGGCGGTTCCTGTCTCATTCCACTCATCCAGGCCGGCGTCATCGACTGGATGATCTCCACCGGCGCGAATCTCTACCACGACACGCATTTCGCGCTGGACCTCGCTTTGCATCGCGGCGATCCCTTCACCAGCGACATCGTGCTGCGGGATGAAGGCGTGGTGCGCATCTACGACATCCTGTTCGACTACACGGTGCTGCTGGACACCGATGCGTTCTACCGCGAACTGATCCGCGCGCCGCATTTCCAGAAGGCCATGAGCACCGCGGAATTCCACTACCATGTCGGCAAGGCGCTGCATGAGCGCGAACGGGCCCTGGGGCTCGGCACCCTGTCGGTGCTGTCCGCGGCCTACCAGTGCGGCGTGCCCATCTACACGTCCAGCCCCGGCGACTCGAGCATCGGCATGAACGTGGCGGCGGTGGCGCTGGAGGGCAATCAGCTCATGTTCGACGTGAACGCCGACGTGAACGAGACGGCCTCCATCGTATTGGATGCCAAGCTCAACGGCGGCAAGAGCGCCGTGTGGATCCTCGGCGGCGGCAGCCCCAAGAATTTCATCCTCCAGACCGAGCCCCAGATCCAGGAAGTCCTGGGCATCGACGAGCGCGGCCACGACTACTTCCTGCAGATCACCGACGCGCGCCCCGACACCGGCGGCCTCAGCGGCGCCACGCCCGCCGAAGCCGTCTCCTGGGGCAAGATCGATCCTGACCAATTGCCCGACGCCGTGGTTTGCTACACCGATTCCACCATCGCCCTGCCCCTGCTCACCGCCTACATCCTGACCCGCACGGAGCCGCGCCCGCTCAAACGCCTGGCCGAGCGCCGCGAAGAGCTGATGCAGAGCCTCCGGGACCAGTATGCCACCCGCGGCCGCCTCAGCGGCACGCCCACCACCGCGAGGGATGTCGCCAAGCGCGGGACCACGGTGGGGATGCCGGAGCGGGATGATAAGGGGACCTATCCTTGCGGTACGCCGAAGAAGTAGGGCGTCTAATTTGGATTCCCTGGCTATCCCCGAACCTCAGCTTGGAATGGTTTGACGACAATGCGAGAAAAGGACTTTGAATCCACAGATTCCACCGATTACACAGATTGAATAACGCGGATCGTGGAGAAATGAAGCCCGCTCCCGGCAAGTAGCATGGGCCGCCCCGGCTTGGCCGGGGCCGCGCGACTTCGTCGGGCGGGTTTTCAGGGCGGCGGCGCTTCCGCACCAAAGGCGCGAGTCCGCCGCCGCCCTGAAAACCGGTTGGCCCATGCGGAGCAGAAGGGGGATGATGACTCCTTCCGGGCCGACGGCACTTGTAAATCTGTGTCATCTGTGGAATCTGTGGATGAACTTTTGATCTTGAAAAACGACTGGCTGAGGTTGGGGGATAATCAGGTTGGATTATTTATCACTGCTCAGAATGCCAACCCCGGTGAAGATCAATACCGGGGCGGCTGATGCTTACAAAGACCTCTGATCGAAGAGAATTCAACTCGTGATCAACGGCGCCAGCAAGGTCCAATCGGGCCGCAAAGCAAAGAGCGAGGAACGATGAACGGCCTGTTTGAAGCGGCGAAAGAAATTTCGGAGTTCATGGCCTCCCGCTGTTGGGAGTTCTGCATCATCGGCGGACTGGCTGTGCAGCGCTGGGGCGAGCCCCGCACGACACTGGACGCGGACATGACCGTGTTGGCCAGGTGGGGGGAAGAAGAAAGCTATGTGGCTGCGATTCTGGACCGTTTCGAATCTCGGATTCCAGACGGACACGCATTCGCCATGGCCCGCCGCGTGTTGCTGGTCCGCGCGTCGAATGGGAAGGATGTGGATATTTCCTTGGGCGCATTGCCCTTCGAGGCCGACATGATCCGGCGCGCGAAGGTGGTGGAATTCGCGCCAGGGCTCTTCCTGCCTTGCTGCACGGCAGAGGATCTCTTCATCATGAAGGCCTTCGCCTCGCGGCCGCGCGACTGGGTGGATGCCGAAAGCATACTGGTCCGCAATGCCGGCCTTGATGCGGAATACATCCTCCAGCATCTTGCAGACCTGTGCGAACTGAAAGAAGCGCCTGATATCCTGGATCGGGCGAAGCGCCTTCTTGAGGAGCATCCATGACGGGCCCGACGCGCGAGGAGCAGCGGGATCTAGTCCGCCGATGGGGCGAGACTGGAAGAGAACTCGAGCGGATTCGGATGGACGCTCTGCGGGGGATGGCCTACAACTGGGCTGATGTGGATGCTTTGCTGGAGCTGGGGGATATCGGCGAGCGCAGATCACGAACCACCAGTGGCCTGGTTGAAATGCAGGCATGCTTCATGGGGACCGCCTCGCAGCGAAAACCGTCGAATCGTTGAGCGAAAATGAGCGATTCCTGGCATCTGCGAACTTGCAGGCGTTGATTCAACCTCAATGCGATTCCTGGGTCCGAGGTAGAATCCCCCGGAGTCCTCATGCCCCGCAGCCTACTCCCACTGCTCGTCGCCCTTGGCCTCGCCTGTGGGGGCGGCTCCACAGGTGGCGGCCCCAGCGGCGGCGGACCTGCAGCAGACCCCTGGTCCTCCGTAACCGCTGCCATCCAGGGAGCGCAATCCCAATTCCCCGGCGCTCCGGCCATGGCCAATCTCCCTGCTGCCCCGGCGGGGCTCACGGTGGAAGTGCTGACGACCGATGGCGTGGTCTATTCGAAAACCTTCGGCGCATTTGGAAACCAGACCTACACCGCCGTGGCATCGGCCTCCAAGATGGTGTCGGGCACGGTGCTGCTGCAGCTCGTGGACAAGGGCGTCCTGAGCCTGGATACCAAGGCCAAGGACATTTTGAAAGACCGCGATGGCCAGCCCTGGAGCGGCAACATGGGGGAGATCAGGCTCCGCCATTTGCTGAGCTTCACCAGCGGCATCAACAGCGAGGTGCTGTCTTCGGAATCCGCCACCATCACGCTGGATGAAGCGGTGACGCGCATCTACGAGGATCAGCGCTCCGTGGCCACCGCCCCGGGTTCCACGTTTTATTACGGCAGCACCCACCTGCGCATCGCGGCGCGCATGGCGGAAGTGGCCACGGGCAAGAGCTGGCGCCAACTTTTCGATGAGAATCTGCGCGTGCCCTTGGGCTGGTCTTCGTTGAGCACCTATGGCGGCGGCGCCAATCCCAACCCTGCGGGAAGCCTGGCCTGCACGGGCTTGGAGTACACGCGCTTCCTCATGATGCAGTTGCGGAAGGGCCTGGACGGCAGCGCGCGCCTGATGAGCGAAGACCTGGCGAACCAGCGGCGCCTGGATGCTTTCGGCCCCGCAACCACCATCGCCTACACGCCCTACGCGCTGCTCCAGCGCACCAATCACTACGGGTTTGGAAACTGGGTGGAGACGCAGAATGGCGCCGCGCCTTCCACCGCCAATCCCATCCAGCGCGTGAGCAGCACCGGCAAGTTCGGCTGGGCGCCGTGGATCGAAGTCGGCAATGGCCAGAACTGGGCGGCCATCATCATGTGCCAGCAGCCCGATGCGGCGCTCTCCTTCCTGCCCAGCGAGAACCTGAAGCTGCAGCTCGCCCCGCTCATCCAGGCCGCGGTGACCCAGCATCCGCCGGTGGTGCGGACCGTTCCCTGAGGCTCCCGTATCCTGGAGGTTATGACCACCGGCCGCTTCGCGCCTTCGCCCACTGGAGTCCTCCACCTGGGGAACCTGCGCACGGCGCTGGCCTCCTGGCTCTCGGCCAAATCCCAGGGCGGGCGCTGGATCGTCCGCATGGAGGACGTGGACGGGCCGCGGTGCCGCCGCGAATTTGGACAGCAGCAGCTGCGTGATCTCGCAGCGATGGGAATGGAAAGCGATGAGCCCGTGGCCTGGCAATCGGATCGCAGCGCTGCCTATCGCGCGGCCCTCGACGACTTGCATGGACTGGGTCGCCTTTATCCGTGCCGCTGCACCCGCAAGGACCTCCAGATGCTGGCCTCGGCGCCCCATGGCGAGGACGGGTTGCGGCCCTACCCGAACCGCTGCCGCCATCGCCCATGGGAGGGCATTGAAGCCGCCCTGCGTTTGCGTCTGCCGGATGGAGATCTGGAATGGCTGGACTCGGCCCTGGGACCCCAGCGCGATGATCCCTCGGCCCTCACGGGCGATCCCCTGCTCTTCCGCCGCGATGGCCGGTTCGCGTATCACCTGGCGGTGGTGGTGGACGACGGCGCCCAAGGGGTCACGGAGATTGTGCGGGGACTTGATCTGCGCCCGGTCACGGCCACGCAGATCCGGTTGCAGGAGGCTCTCTCGCTTCCCCGTCCGGCCTACGCCCATCTGGGCCTGGTGATGGCGCCCGACGGGTCCCGCCTGGGCAAACGCGCCGGGGCGCTGGGGGTGGAGGCCCTTCGGCAACGCGGCATCGGCGCCGGTGAAATCATCGGCTGGCTGGGCTGGAGCCTAGGGTGCCTGGAAGAACCGGAGCCCCGCAGCGCCGCGGAATTGTTGGCGGAATTCCATTGGAGCCGTGTGCCCCAAGGCCCCATCCGAATCCCCGAGGCCTGGGCTTGATCCCAAGATGCGGAGTCAGGCCGAAAGAACATAAAAAAAAGGACCCAGCGCTGCGGGTCCTTGAGGGTGAATTGATTTAGCCGTTACGCCAGGGCGTTCACTTTAAGGGTGAGGCGGCTCTTGGTCCGGTCGGCGGCGTTCTTGTGGATGACGCCCTTCTTGGCGGCGCGGTCCACGATGCCCAGCATGACCGGCAGCGCGGCGGCGGCATCGGCCTTCTTGCCGGTGGCCAGCACGCTGAGGAATTTCTTGACCTCGGTCTTCATGAGCGAGCGGTTGCCACGGTTGCGGAGGCGGGCCTCCACGTCGCGGCGGGCTTTTTTGGCGGCGGATTTGTGGTCGGACATGCTCAATCTCCTGCTCCAGGGAGCGAAAACTCCGGAAGCGCGAATGACTATCTTATCGCAGAGGGGGTTTGGATCAAGGGAAAAAAGCCATGAACCGCGAGCGAAAAGCGGATCGCGCCAAAGTCGCGCATAAAAAAGCTCAAAGCTCATGACTCCAGGCTCATGGCCGAAAATCCCCTTCCCAAGATGCCCCCGCTTCGAGAAACTGGAGGAGGCCCATAGGCTCCAGACTCAGGAATTGAGGGTGGGCGGCAATGGATCGAATCCGGAAAGTCTTTGAGCATGCCCTGGCGGAGCGCTTGCCCGGCCAGGACATCGCCCTCGAACGCCCGAAGAGCGGGGAGCTGGGCGATATCGCCTTTCCGTGCTTCCGCGCCGCGAAGGCCTCCGGCAAGAGCCCGAACCAGATCGCTGCGGAGTTGGCGGGCCAGATCGACCTCGGCATCGAGGGCGCCAGGCTGGTCGCCGCCGGGCCCTACCTGAACCTGTCGCTCCACCCCCAGGCCAGGGCCAAGGAAGTCCTCGGCGGCCTGCTCAGCGGCACGCCCTACGGCGCCGGCGAGAAGAATGGCCAGAAGATCATCGTGGAGTACAGCTCCCCGAACATCGCCAAGCTGTTCACCATCGGCCACCTGCGGTCCACCATGATCGGCCATGGATTGGCCCAGGTGCACCGCTTCCTGGGCTATGACGTGGTGAGGCTCAACCACCTGGGGGACTGGGGCACGCAGTTCGGAACGCTGCTGGCGGCCTACAAGGCCTGGGCGGAAAAGGATAATCCAGACCTTACGCAGGACTTCGGCTGGGCGGCCGAAATTCCCGAGAAGCGCCGCACGCCTTTGTTCCGGCTGTTCCAGCTCTACGTGCGGTTCCACGATGAAGAAAAAGAAAATCCAGAGATGCGGGATGAGGCGCGGCGATGGTTCCGCGAACTGGAAGAAGGGAGCCAGGAAGCCCGCCGGTTGTGGAAGTGGTTCCGGGACATCTCCCTGGCCGAATTCCAGCGCATCTACGACCGCCTGGGCGTGGGCTTCGACACGCTGGAACAGGGCGAAGCCTTCTACGAACCCATGCTGGGCGCTGTGCTGCAGCGGCTCACGGACCGGGGCCTGCTGAAAGAAGGCGAGGGTGGCGCGAAGATCGTGGACCTTTCGGACGTGGGCATCGAAACCCCCATGGTCGTCCAGAAAGGCGATGGCGCGAGCATCTATGCGTCCCGCGACCTCGCGCAGGTCACCTACCGCAAAGAGGCCTACGCCTTCGACCGCTGCATCTACGTCATCGGCGGCGAGCAGATCCTGCACATGAAGCAGATCTTCGCCTGCATGGAAAAACTGGATCCGTGGTTCAAGGGCCGCCTCACCCACACGCCCTTCGGCCTGGTCCGGCTGCCCGAAGGCAAGATGAGCACGCGGAAGGGCAACGTCATCTTCCTGGAGGACGTCCTGAACGAAGCCGCTGAGCGCGTGGCCGCCATCATCGATGAAAAGAATCCGGACCTGCCCGGCAAGGCCGCCGTGGCTGAAATGCTGGGCATGGGCGCGGTGATCTTTTTCGATGCCATGAACGACCGCATCAAGCCCGTCACCTTCGAATGGAACCGCGTGATCGCGCTGGACGGCGACACCGGGCCCTACGTCCAGTACGCCCACGCCCGCATCATGTCGGTGCTGCGGAAGGCGGGAGGCGGCTGGTCCGCCTTGGCTTCGCCGGGTCCCCACGACAGCCGCGAAACCGCGATGGTCCCGTTCCCACCTTGCGAGGTTCCAAGCGGTCTGCAGGGCCTGGAAACGCCCGAAGCCCAGAACCTGCTCTTCGAACTGGCGGGCCTGCCCTCCGCCATCCGGGTGGCCCGCGAACAGCTCATGGCCACGTCCATCGCACGGCAATTGCTCGCCATCGCCCGGTCCTTCTCCGGCTTCTACACCAACTGCCCCATCCTCGCCGCTGACAATGCGCCCGAGGTCCGCGAGGCGAGGCTGGCACTGTGTGTGGCCACCGCGAGGGCGCTGCGCCAGGGACTGTTCCTGATCGGCATCGAAGCTCCGGAGGAAATGTGAACGCATTCACAACCAAGGACCTCGGGCCGGTTCCGGCGAAATTCATTTTTGTCACGGGCGGCGTGCTGTCGTCCCTGGGCAAGGGCATCGCCGCGGCTTCCCTCGGAGCGCTGCTGGAGGCAAGGGGCCTGAAAGTCACGCTCATGAAGATGGATCCCTACCTGAACGTGGACCCGGGCACCATGTCGCCCTTCCAGCATGGCGAAGTCTTCGTCACCGATGACGGCGCGGAGACCGATCTGGATCTGGGCCACTACGAACGCTTCACATCGGTCCCCGCCACGCGGAACCACACCATCACCACCGGCCGGATCTACAACACCGTGATCCAGAAGGAGCGCCGCGGCGACTACCTGGGCAAGACCGTGCAGGTGATCCCGCACATCACGGACGAGATCAAGGCCACCATGAGGAAGGTCGCCAAGGACGTGGATGTGGTGCTGGTGGAGATCGGCGGCACCGTGGGCGACATCGAGAGCCAGCCCTTCCTGGAAGCCATCCGCCAATGGAAGCTCGAGGCGGGCCTCGACGCCAACATGAAGGCCAACGCCATCAACATGCACCTGACCTACGTGCCTTTCATCAGGGCCGCGGGCGAATTGAAGTCGAAACCCACCCAGCACAGCGTGAAGGAGCTGCGGGCGCTTGGCATCCAGCCAGACGTGCTGCTCTGCCGCGCGGAGCAGGAGATTCCCCGGGAGCTGAAGGACAAGATCGCCCTCTTCTGCTCCGTGACGCCGGACGCGGTGTTCAGCGGGAAGGACGCCACCAGCATCTACGAAGTGCCCTTGAACCTCCACGAGGAAGGCCTCGATGCCAAGGTCGCGTATCTGCTCGGCCTGCCGGACGAGGCGCCGGACCTGGCCGCCTGGAACAACCTGCTGCACCGCATCCGCAATCCGAAGGGCAGCGTGCGCATCGCGGTGGTGGGCAAGTACGTGGAATTCAAGGAGAGCTACAAGAGCCTGACGGAAGCCCTCCACCACGCGGGCTACGGACTGGAGACCCAGGTGGATCTGCAGTGGGTGGAGGCCGAGGAGCTGGAGGCCGGGGATCCCGATTCGGTCCTCAAGGACTGCAACGGCGTGCTCGTGCCCGGCGGCTTCGGCATCCGCGGCACCCGCGGCATGATCGAGGCCATCCGCTACGCCCGGGAGCGGAAAGTCCCCTTCTTCGGGATCTGCCTCGGGATGCAGATGGCTTCCATCGAGTTCGCGCGCGACGTCGTGGGCCTGGAAGGCGCCGACAGCACCGAGTTCGACGACAAGCCGCGGCACAAGATCATCTTCAAGCTCCGCGAGTTGATCGATGTGGAGGAACTGGGCGGCACCATGCGGCTGGGCGCCTACGCCTGCAACCTGGAGCCGGGCAGCTTCGCGGAGCGCGCCTATGGCGCTGCGGAGATCAGCGAGCGCCACCGCCACCGCTATGAATTCAACCAGGCCGAATTCCGCAAGCCGCTCGAAGACAAAGGCATGGCCTTCACGGGCCTGAGCCCGGATGGGACCTTCGTGGAGATCGTTGAAATCCCCGATCATCCCTACTTCCTGGCCTGCCAGTTCCATCCCGAATTCAAGAGCAAGCCCCTGGCGCCGCATCCGCTGTTCACGGCCTTCGTGAAGGCCAGCATGATCCACAGAAAATGATGCTTTTTATCCGCAGATTCCACAGATTCCACAGATTCCACAGATTTTAAAAAACCTTCAGCAAGCGGAAAACCGCCCCCGGCTCAAATTCGGATGTGACCCAATTTGTTATTAATCTGTGGAATCTGTGAAATCTGTGGATCCCATTTCCTTTTCTAATCTGAGGACGCCTCCATGCCCGCCACCGCCGACAGACTCGCCATCAACACCCTCCGGGGCCTCGCCATGGACGCGGTGCAGGCCGCCAATTCGGGGCATCCGGGCACGCCGATGGCACTCGCGCCCATGGGCTACGTGCTGTGGACCAAGTTCCTGCGGCACAACCCCAAGAATCCCGCCTGGCTCGACCGCGACCGTTTCGTGCTGTCCTGCGGCCATGCGTCGATGCTGCTCTACGGTCTGCTGCACCTCACGGGCTACGATCTGTCCCTGGATGAATTGAAGAATTTCCGGCAATGGGATTCGAAGACGCCCGGCCACCCGGAATTCGGCCACACGGTCGGCGTGGAGACCACCACCGGCCCCCTGGGCCAAGGCATCGGCAACGCGCTGGGCATGGCCATGGCGGAGCGCTGGCTGGCGGACCACTTCAACCGGCCGGGCCACGAGGTGGTGAACCACCGCACCTACGCCATCGTGAGCGACGGCGACGTGATGGAAGGGGTGGGCCAGGAAGCGGCCAGCCTCGCCGGACACCTGGGGCTCGAAAAGCTCGTCTGCCTCTACGACGACAACCACATCACCATCGAGGGCGATACGGATCTGGCTTTCTCCGAGGATGTGGGCAAGCGTTTCGAGGCCTACGGCTGGCGCGTGTTGAACGTGCTCACCGGCGAGGACCTCAACGGCCTGGAATCCACGCTCCACGAAGCCACCCACGAACCCTGCGGCAAGCCCACCCTCATCATCACGCGCACCATCATCGGCTACCCCGCCCCCAACAAGCAGAACCACCACGACGCCCACGGCGCGCCGCTCGGCAAAGACGAAATCGCCGCCACGAAAACGATCATGGGCTTTGATCCCGGCGCCTCCTTCGTGGTCCCGGACGAGGCCCGCGAAAGATGGGAAGTGTGCCTGGAACGGGGCGCGCTGTTCGAGTTCGAGTGGAATGCCCGCTTCAAGGCCTACCGCGAGGCCCACCCGAAATTGGCCGACGACTACGAACGCTGGATGAAGGGGGAGTTGGACAGCGGCTGGGAGGCCCAGCTGCCGGTCTTCACGGCGGGTGAAAAAATGGCCACCCGGGATGCCTCGGGCAAGATCATCAACGCCCTGGCGCAGGGGGTTCCAAACTTCCTGGGCGGATCCGCGGATCTGGGCTCTTCCAACAAGACGGTCATCAAGGGCGCCGCCAGCTACTCCCGGAAAGTCGCGGGACGAAACCTCCATTTCGGGGTGCGCGAACACGCCATGGGCGCGGCCTTGAACGGCCTGAGCCTGCACGGGGGCTTGAGGCCCTTCGGTGCGACTTTCCTGATCTTCAGCGACTACATGCGTCCCTCCGTGCGCCTGGCCGCCCTGATGAAGCAGCCCGTGGCCTACGTCTGGACCCACGACAGCATCGGCGTGGGCGAGGACGGCCCCACCCATCAGCCCATCGAACAGACCATGAGCCTGCGCATGATCCCGGGCCTCCACATGTGGCGTCCCGCCGACGCCAATGAAACGGCCGAAGCATGGAAGCACGCCATGCGGCGCACCGACGGCCCCAGCGCCTTCGCCCTCACCCGCCAGAACCTCCCCGTGCTGGATGCGGCGAAAACCGCCGGAGCTTCAAAGGGCGGCTACATCCTGGAAGAGGCCAGCGCGACGCCGAAAGTGCTCCTGCTGGCCACGGGTTCCGAAGTTCCTGTGGCCCTCGAAGCCCGCGCCATCCTTGAATCCACCGGCATTCCGGCCCGCGTGGTGAGCCTGCCCTGCTGGGAGGTCTTCAACGCCCAGGACACCGCCTACCGCGATGCTGTGATCCCCCCGGCCATCAAGGCGCGCGTCTCCATCGAGGCCGGGGTCACCTTCGGCTGGCACCGCTTCACCGGCGATGGCGGCGCCTGCATCGGCCTGGACCGCTTCGGCGCCTCGGCCCCGGCGGAGACGCTTTTCGAGAAATTCGGAATCACCGCCGAGCATGTGGTGGAGGCCGCTAAGCGGATCCTATAGGGCTGGGTCATTCTCCGGCAGCTCAGCCCGGCCCCGTTTCCAGAGGGAACCGCGCTTTCAGCTCCGTGAGGATGTGGAGCACTTCGCCATCTTCCGGGCGGTCTTCGGGCCTTTTGGCGCAGAGCCGCTCCACGAGCCTCAGTAGGCTGGGCGGGGCCTCGGGCCGCAACGCCCGGATGTCCGGCAGGGGCGCGGAGCGATGGAGGTCCAGCACCTGGAAGCCCGTCTCGCCCGTGAAGGGCACCGAGCCCGTCAGGAGTTCGAACAGGATGATCCCGAGGGCGTAGCGGTCCGCCGGCGGGCCCACCCGCGGATTCACGATGGCCTCGGGCGCGGCGTAGTTGGGCGTGCCGATGAAGACCGCCGTGGCCGTCATGGAGGAATCCGTCAAGCGCGCGATGCCGAAATCCATGACGATGGCGCCATTTTCGCCAAGCATGATGTTGGCGGGTTTGAGGTCCCGGTGGACCACGCCCTTGCTATGGGCGAACGCGATGGCCTCTGCCACGTCCGCGGCGATATGCGCGGTCTCGGCGATGGGCATCGGTCCCTTGTGCTGCGCCAGATAGCCTTCCAGCGTGGTCCCGCGCACCAGGCTCATGGCGATCCAGGGGTCTCCGTCCTTGGGCCCCGGATCGAGGATGCGCACGATGCGGGGATGCTCCAGCACCGTGCCCAGTTCGGCTTCGCGGCGGAACCGCGCGAGGAAATCATGGTCGAGAATGATGTGAGGGTGGGGGATCTTGACGGCCACTTCCGTGCCGTCCCGCTCGTGCACCGCGAGAAAGGTGGTCGCGCAGCCGCCGCGGCCGAGGGTCTTGAGGATCACGTAGGGTCCCACGTGCCGGTTCGTGGGCTCGGGCGTCCCGACGGGACGATTGCTGCGGAGCGTGGCATCGTCCTGGCCTGAAGTATTGGCTTCCAGGTCCACACGGTAGGGATTGCTGCCTTTGGTCACCTGGTTGGCGCGGGCTCCGGGCTTGGGTCTGCGCCGGCTCCAGGCGGCCGCCCCCAGGCCCAAGGCTCCCAGGCCCGCGAGGCCAAGGGCGATGGACCAGGGGAATGGGGTCCGGATCGGTCCAGGCGCAGGAGCGGGTGCGGCCTCCGCCGGCGTGGAAACGCCCTGGGACACGGAGGGCTGCGCAGTCGCAGGAGGCGGCGGGGTCACGGCCGCAGGTTTCAGCCCGCCCGGCTCCGGGGGGCTGGTGGCGGCCTTCTTCGACTCCAGGTCCTTCCTGGGTTCCGCCTTGGCCACCCGCGCCGCCTCGGTGCCAGCCTCGCGGAGGGAAGGCGGATGGAGCGGCTCGGGCTTCTGCGCTTCCACAATTTTTAGCGGTCCGGATTTGGTGGTGTCGGGCTTGGGTTCCGGTTTCGCGTCCAGCCGGGGTTCCGGCGGTTTTGCCGCGGCCCGGAGCTGGTCCAGGCGATGCTGCAGGGCGGCCCGCGCCGCGCCGGGTTCCACGCCGAAGCGGGAGGAGTCTGCCAGGGCCTTCGCCGCAAGCTCGAGGTTCCCGGCAGCCAGGGCGCTTTCGGCCAGGCGCAGGTAAGGATGGTAGGTGATGAAATTCAAGCCGTAGGTTTTCACCTTGTTCCCGGGCCTCGGTTCCAGCGCGATTGCCCGCTGGAAGAGGCGCACGGCTGCGCCAGAGTCCCCACGGGCCAGGGCCGCCGCGCCATCCGCATAGGCCTCGTGGAAGGTTCCTCCGTCCTGGGCCAGGGCCGGAAGGCAGAGGGTCAGGGCGAGGCTGCGGAGTCTGTGGGTTCGCAAGGGCATGATCGGTTCAGTTTCCCACGAAGAACCGTTGCACGGCCTTCTGGGCCCGCGCGGAGCTGAGTTGGAAGATGGCGGTCAGGTACAGGCGCCGCTCGCGCAGGACTTCGTGCCCCGAGGCAAGGATCGGCGTGCCGCCGCCGAGGAGCACCACCTTGGAGGCGTCATTCTCCGCTTTGGCATCCTTGAAGGCGAGGTCCAGGGTCACGGACCGGTACTTCAGTCCGAATCCGAAGGTGAGCCCCTTCAGCACCCGCTGCTGGCCGGTCCCGCGGTCCACCGAAGGCTGGGGCTCCTGGAAAAGGCCGATGCGCACGGGGATGACCACCGAATCGCCCAGGAAGGCGATCCATTCCAGGCCGCCCCTGCGATCCGTGGTGTCCGCGGTCCGGGAGGTCGTCAGGAAATCGAAGAAATTGGCTCCGTCCAGGGACAAATCCTTCACATCTCCATCCGTGGGGTGGTGGGTGGTGAAACTGCCCCGGAAGGTCGCGCCAGACCAGCGGGTCTTCACGGAGTCGTAAGTGAACGTCAGGCGGTCCGAGGGTTTGTACGCCAGGCCGAAGCCGATGGTCTCGGGCCAGTTCAGGTCCAGCAGGCCATCCTGGGCTGGCTGGACCAGGGTTCCGCCCTGGTCGTCCAGGGCCGTGTACCGGCCGCTGAAGATGTATTCGGCGCGGAACCCCGACCGGTAGGTGAGGCCCAGGTTCACATGCTTCGAGCGCCACAACAGGCCGGCGTTCAGGTTCACGCCACGGAATTTATTGTCCTGGATGATGTCGAAGACCGACTCGGAATCCCCAAGGGATTGGCGGCTGTCGAAGGACCATTGCCCCCGCAGCAGGTTGATGGAGGCCCCCGCCAGGAGCCTGGGCGTCAGTTCGGCGCCCACCGCGAGGCTGTAGACGTCGATGGAGCCCTTCTGATCCACGCTATTCGTGAGGCGCCGCACCGTGCTGCCCGGAACCGCGCTGCGGAAGGTCAGGTTGCGGTCCGAGTTGAAGTCGAAATCCACCAGGCGCTGGAAGGAAAAGGTCACCGCCACGTTCCGCCCGCTTCGCTTGAAGGGCATGGTCGCCGAAAAGAAAAGCGGGTGGAAAGCCGAGTCTTTCAAGGAGGAATCGTCGAAATCCTGCTCCCCGGACTTGAAGCGGGAAAAGCTCTGCTCCCGTTGAAGGGATTCCGCCACCAGGCTGAATTCCGGAGAGAGCAGCTGGGCCAGGCCCGCGGGATTGAAGGACACCGCGCTGGCATCGTCCGCCAGGGCGATGAAAGCTCCCCCCAGCCCCACGGCCCGGGCCCCGGTTCCCTGGATGGAGATGGCGGTCCGGGACTGTTCCGCGATGATCGCGAAGGGCGAGGTGACGGACTGGGCGGCAGCGGTCGAGGCCGCCAACAGGAAGGGCAGGGCCCATCCGGGCCGGAAGATCTTGGACATGGGGACCTCGAGGTTTCACCCGAGTATCCGCCAGACCGGGAATGGATCAAGTTCTTGTGTGAAAAAAACATTGGCCGCCCGCTATCCGGCCTGAGAAAGTCCGGGCCATGGCGGAAGGCTTTTCCCGCCATGGCCCGGTCCCGGAACTGCTTCGTTGGCGCTATGCCTTTACGGTCGCATCCACGGCCCACTTCTCGAGCATCGCGGTGGTGACCGACTTCGGGCGTTCCAGGGCGTAGCCGAGGGCCCGGTCCCAGGTCAGGTTCGCCAGCACGCCGAGGGCGCGGCCCACGCCGAAGAGCACGGTGTAGAAGTCATACTCGCGCAGGCCGTAGTGGTACTGGATCATGCCGCTGGCAGCGTCCACGTTCGGCCATGGGTTCTTGGTCTTGCCCTGCTCGGTGAGGACCTTCGGCGCCACGATGTAGATCATCTGCACCAGCTTGAACACCGCATCGTCCGGCATGTGCTTCTGCGCGAACTGCAGCTGGGCCTCGTAGCGCGGATCCGTGCGGCGCAGCACCGCGTGCCCGTAGCCCGGAATGACATGGCCTTCGTTGAGCGTGTCCCAAAGCGCCACGCGGACGTTTTCCTCCGTGGGTTCGGCGCCATGGAGCTTTTCCTGGAACTTCAGGACCCATTCCAGGACCTCCTGGTTGGCCAGGCCGTGGAGCGGTCCCGCCAGGCCGTTGAGCCCGGCGGAGAATGCGTAGTAGGCGTCGCTCAAGGCGCTGCCCACCAGGTGCGTGGTGTGGGCGCTGACGTTTCCGACTTCGTGGTCCGAGTGGATGATGAAGTACATGCGCGCCACGTCGTCGTAGGGCTTGGGGAAGCCCATCATGTGCGCGAAATTCCCGCCGAAATCCAGCTTGGTGTCGGGGCCGATGATGTCGCCGCCCTTGTACTTGTGGCGGTAGATGAAGGCCGCGATTTCAGGCAGCTTGGCGATGATGTCCGTGGCGTCTTCGTACATGTACTCCCAGGCGCGGTCCTTCTTGAAGCCATGGTGGTAGAAGTGCGTGAACTTGCTCTCGCGCTGCATGGAAAGCACGGCCGTGGAGAGCATCACCATGGGATGCGTGTCCTTGGGCAGGGCCCGCAGCACGTCGAAGACATAGGCCGGGACCTTGGCGCGGTACTTGAAGTCCGCCTTGATTTCCGCGACGGCCTCGGCGTCCGGAGCCTCGCCGGTCAGCAGGAAATACCAGAAGGATTCCACCGACGGATATTCGTCGCCCGGCGCCTTGGGCAGAGCCGCGAAAGTCTCCGGAATGTTCTTGCCGCGCAGCCGGATCCCTTCCAGAGGATCCAGGTAGGAGATGTCCGACACCAGGCATTTCACGTCGCGCGCGCCGCCCACGACCTGGCTGATGGTCACGTGGTCGATGACCACATCGCCATGCTCCTTGACGAGGGCCGCCGTATGAGGTCGTTGGGCTTCGATCTTCTCTCGAAGTTTTTCAATCAATTTGGTCATGGTCCCTCCCGTTTTTTTGAAGCCTGTAAGTCTATCGCGCGGCCCATGCGGGGGCCAAGGTTCGGCTGTTCCCCGGGGGCGGCATGGGGCGTTCCAGCCCGCGGTTTTGCTACACTTTAAGCCTTCCATGGGAGCACCCAAACGTGACCACCATCACACTGGCTCAAGTACCCGCGCTTTCCCGGACTCCCGATGCGGGTTTGCTGGCGATCCTGGCGGCCCTTTTCTTCACGGCGATCCTGGCGCACCGCCTGTGGCGCGGCAAGATCAGGGCGGAGGATGAACTGGCGGCTTTCCAGAAGGATGCGGCCTTCAGCATGGGCCGCTACCGCGCGGGCTTCCGGAAACTGAAATCCATCGCGGCCTTTGCCGACCGGGCCACGGGCCTGGTGGTGGAACCCACGCCGGGCTGGCTGGAGGCGGGCCTCGCCGAGGGCGGCCGCAAGATCTGGGGCGGGGACGCCGACGCCGAAACCGCGTGGAAATCCATCGCCCCGCCGGATGCCGAAAACCGTGCGGCGGAGCCGGTCCGCCTCGTCGTGGCAGGCCGCTCCTTGTTGGCGGAACCATTGGCAGGTGAAAACCTGGGCATCGTGCTGGTCCAGGAGATCCGGTGAAGCCTGCGGGCCGCCTGGCGGCGGCAGCGATTCTGTGCGGAACGCTCGCCGCCCAGGACCCAGGCGGGGCGCCGACGCCGAGGCCCAACCGCGTGGCCTGGATGGAGATCTTTCCGGACCCGCTGCCGGAGGGGCGGAACCATCTATCCCTGGAAGCCACATCTCAGTTCCTCCGCCCGGACCGCGCCGTCAGCGGCGATTCCCGGACCCACGCGATCCTGGATGGCGAGGAGTGGCAGCTCACGGCGGATCTGGCGGCGCCGCTCTGGGGCGGGTTCATCAACCTGCGCCTGCGCGCCGTGGCCCGCTCCGGCGGCATCGCGGACCAGGCCTTCACCAGCTATCACGACGCGCTCAGCATCCCCCAGGGCGGCCGCAACCTCGCCCCGAAATACCAGTTCCACTACCGGATGGAGCGGGATGGCGTGGTGGTCGTGGACCTGGAGGATCCCGGCACAGTGTTCATGGAACCTGACCTCGCCTGGGTGAGGCCCTTCGGGACCAGGGACGCCGGCGGACGCTTCGGCTTCTCGGTGCAATTGCCCACGGGCAAGCGCGAGAACCTGACCGGCACCGGCAGCGCGGATGGACTCGTGGGCGGCGCGCTCTGGAAGCGCTCCGGGCGCTGGCACGCCTTCACCCAGGCCGAGCGCGTGTTCTTCGGCCTCCCCAAGGACAGCCCCTTCAAGGCGGTGCTCACGCAGCGCTCTTTCACCCGGGCCTGGCTGGGCGGCGGGTACCAGGGCGAGGGCGAGGGTTTCTTCGGCGGCCTGGGCGTGGAACTGAGCGTCGGCTACATCGAGAACCCCTATCACCTGGACCTGGTCCGGGTGGACAAGGACGGCATGCAGCAGCACTGGACCGTGAGCCACAAGCGGCTTCCGCACTGGCGGTTCGGCCTGAGCGAGGAGGCCGGCAGCTATTTCGCTCCGGATCTCACGCTGTTCGCGGGCTACCGGTTTTAATCAGTCGAATGTTAAAAAGTTGAAAAGTCGAAAAGTCAAGAAGCCCCTCGGCCTTTTAACTTTATTTAACTTTTTAACTTTTTAACTCCTCGACTCCTCGACTCTCAACTCTCAACTCTCAACCCAGAATCCCCCCTCAGACCCATCGTTCCATCGCGCTAAACTGGCAGATCCAGGTCTGGAGATCCAATGAACCCCAATCAATACCGCGAGGTCCGCCTCGAAAAGCTCGGGAAGCTCAAGGCCCTGGGCCTGGACGTGTGGCCGCGGAAGGCGGAGCGGAGCCATGGCATCGGCGAGGTCATCGAGGCCTACGGGAACCACGACGGCCCCGCCCTGGAGGAACAGCCGCGCACGGTGTCGGTGATGGGCCGCATCATGGCCTACCGCGACAGCGGCAAGACCGCCTTCCTGAACATCAGCGAGGGCGGCCAGAAACTCCAGATCTACATGCGGAAGGACGCCCTCAGCGAAACCGACTGGGAGGTGGTGCGCCTGCTGGACATGGGCGACTTCATCAGCGTCACCGGCACGCTCATGCGCACCAAGACCGGCGAACTCACGGTGCGGGCCTCGCGCGTGCAATTCCTTTCCAAGGCGCTGCTCCCGCTGCCGGAGAAGTGGCACGGGTTGCAGGACAAGGAGCTCCGCTACCGCCAGCGCTACCTCGACCTGGTCAGCAATCCCGAGGTGATCCAGACCTTCGTGCTCCGCTCGAAGATCCTCGCGGGAGTCCGCCGCTACATGGAGCAGCAGGGCTTCCTGGAAGTGGAAACCCCCATGATGCAGCCCATCCCCGGCGGCGCCACGGCCCGGCCCTTCATCACCCACCACAACGCCCTGGACATGCCGCTCTACCTGCGCATCGCGCCGGAGCTCTACCTGAAGCGCCTCATCGTCGGCGGCTTCCGCAAGGTCTACGAGATCAACCGCAACTTCCGCAATGAAGGCCTGAGCGCCCGGCACAATCCGGAATTCACGATGATGGAATCCTACGCGGCGGGCGAGGACCTGCGCGACGTGATGGTGCTCACGGAGAACCTCTTCGCGGAAATGGCGGCCCTTTGCGGCGGCCTGGACCGTCCCTTCGGCGACGCCACCATCAGCTATGCGACGCCGTTCCGCCGCCTCAGCCTCAAGGACGCCATCGCCGAATACGGAGCCATCGACCGGGAGCGCCTGGAGCGCGCCGAGGACATCGTGTACCTCGCCAAGGAGGCCCATTTCGACGACGTCGACAAGAAAAGCCCCGGCCTCCTCCTGGGCGAACTCTTCGAGCACCACGCCGAGAAACAGCTCATCCAGCCCACCTTCATCATCGACTACCCCATCGAACTGAGCCCGCTCACCAAGACGCTCGCAGGCAACGACATGTTCGTGGACCGCTTCGAGCTGTTCATCGGCGGCATGGAGCTGGCGAACGCCTATTCAGAATTGAACGATCCCGTGGACCAGTTGGGCCGGTTCATGTCCCAGATGGGCGAGCGCGAAAGCGGCAACGACGAAGCCATGATGCTGGACCTGGACTTCGTCAACGCCCTGGAGCACGGCTTCCCGCCCACCGGCGGCCTGGGCGTCGGCATCGACCGCATGGCCATGCTCATGACCAACGCCGCGAGCATCCGGGATGTGATCCTTTTCCCATTGATGCGGCCCCAGACTGAACAGCTTGGAACCGCGAATGACGCGAATGAACACGAATAAAAACTTCATTTGTTTTATTAATTAGCGATCATTCGCGCCATTCGCGGTTCCAGATTTTGGAGGCTCCCATGTCCGTCCCGATGCTTGATCTCTCCATCCAGAACCAGGCCGTGAAGCAGAAGATCCTTGACGGCATCGGCGGGCTCATCGACCGCTCCAGCTTCATCCTGGGCGATAACGTGAAGGGCCTGGAAGCCGAGATCGCGGCCTACGCGGGGGCCAAGTTCGGCGTGGGCATGAGCAGCGGCACGGACGCCCTGCTGGTGGCGCTCATGGCCCTGGGCGTGAAGGCCGGCGACGAGGTCATCATGCCCACCTTCACCTTTTTCGCCACGGCGGGCGTGGTGTCGAGGCTGGGCGCCAAGCCGGTGTTCGTGGACCTGGATCCCCAGAGCTTCAACACCACGGGCGCGCTCGTGGAAGCGGCCATCACGCCCCGTACCAAGGCCATCCTCCCGGTGCACCTCTTCGGCCAGTTGGCGGATATGCCCGCCATCTGCGAAGCCGCGGCCCAGTTCGGCATCCCCGTCATCGAGGATGCCT
Organism: Holophagaceae bacterium; assembly: GCA_016720465.1. Taxonomy (NCBI): domain Bacteria; kingdom Pseudomonadati; phylum Acidobacteriota; class Holophagae; order Holophagales; family Holophagaceae; species Holophagaceae bacterium. The sequence goes on along the minus strand of JADKKO010000004.1, from coordinate 864,368 downwards.
GCCAGAGCATGGGCGCCAAAGGCTGGGGCCTGAACGCCGGACAATTCGGCGAGATGACCGCCTTCAGCTTCTACCCGACCAAGAACCTCGGCGCCTTCGGCGATGCGGGCCTGACGGTCATCCGCGACGATGAAGCCCTGCATGCCCGCGTCCGCCGCCTCCGGGTCCACGGCATGGAGCCCGTCTACGTCCATCACGAAGTGGGCATGAACGGCCGCCTGGACGAGGTGCAGGCGCTGGTCCTCCGGGCCAAGCTGGAGATGCTCGAGGGCTGGCACGAGGGCCGCCGCAAGCATGCCGCCTGGTACCACCGCCGGATGAAGGACCTGGCGCCCGATGAGGCCCGGATGCCCCAGGAAGTGGTGCCCGACGGCCGCCACATCTACAACCAGTTCACGCTCCGCGTGCCCGGCGGCAGGCGCGATGCCCTGCAAGCCCACCTGAAAGCGCTTGGCATCGGCAGCGCCATCTACTATCCCATCTGCTTGCACGAACAGCCCTGCTTCGAGGATCTGGGCTACAAGAAGAGTCAATTCCCCGAAAGCGAAGCGGCCGCCGCGGAAGTGCTCAGCATCCCGGTCTACCCCGAGATGAACGAAGCCATGCTCGAAGACGTGGCCACCGCCATCCTCGGATTCTTCGGAAGAAAATAGCTCGCTTCCGACTTGGGACTTGAGACTTGAGACTTGAGACTTGAGACGTGCGGCCGCCTACGCCTCGCCCATGGCCGCCGCGACGAAATTGTTCAGGTCTTCCTGGGTTTTCTTGGGCATCTCGAGAAAATGCATGCCCATGCCCACAAAGGCCATGGCGGGAGTCTCGGGAGCCTGCCCCAGCGTATAGACCACCTGGGCGCGGATGTGGCCCTTGGGGAGGAGGGGATGGTCCAGCACCAGGTCCTCGAGCAGCACGCCCTTCTCGAAGAGTCCGGCCTCGCCCCGGTCCACGGTGGCGAAAAGGCCGCTCCCGCTGATGTTCGTGATGCGGATGTCCTTGAAGATGCGCCCGCCGACCCGGAACCGGATCGTATGCCCCGGTCCCAGCGCGATGCGGCGGTTGTCGCGGCGTTCGGTGAACTCGGCCATTGGACTCCCCAGGATTCCTGCTTGGGCATCGGACAGGATCAGGATAGACTAAGCGCTTCGTTTGAACGGCCTCAACCCATCGCGGGAACGGAGGCTCCCCACCCGGACCGGGTTTCCACCTGGAACGGGCCTACCCGGGGCAGCCATCCTGGTCGGAGCCTGGTCTCCTACCTAACCAAGCGGGAACAACGCACAACGCGCTGGCCATCCATCCTGGAGCAGCAATGGAAATCCTCTTGATCGACAACGTGGCGAAGCTCGGCCAGCGCGGCGACGTGGTGACCGTGAAGGACGGCTACGCCCGCAACTTCCTCCTCCCCCGCAAGCTGGCCCTGCCCGTGACCGCGGGCAACAAGCGCCAGATCGAGCTTGAAAAAGAGCGCGCCCAGAAGCTCCGCGCCAAGGAACTGGCCGATGCCCAGACTCTGGCCGAGAAGCTCAGCGCCATCAGCCTCTCCTTCGCCAAGAAGGCCGGCGCCACCGGCCACCTCTTCGGCAGCGTCACCAACGCCGAAGTGGCCGACCAGCTCAAGACCAAGGGCTTCATCGTGGACCGCCACACCATCGTGGTGCCGCAGATCAAGGAAGTGGGCGCCTACGTGGTCGAGATCCGTCTCTACCAGGGCGTCATCGCCAAGCTGAACCTGGAAGTGGCCGCCCAGGCCGAGTAGATCCATCCATCACCCGGCCGCCGATCCGCGAACGGATCAGCGTGGCCGATTCCTGACCCATTCCTGGAGCCCAGGGGGTGGAATTCCCCAGGCTTTCTCGGACCTTTTTCAAGGAGCATCCATGACCAAAACCACCACCAAGCCGGATACCGCAGGCATCGCCGAGCTCGCCGCCAAGCTGGCCGAGAGCCACGACCTCACCAAAGCCAAGGCCAAAGCCGTCATCGACAGCCTGCGCGACGATGTCGTGGCGGTGCTGCTCTCCGGCAACCGCGTGAACCTTTTCGGCCTGGGCACCTTCGAAGTGCGCGACACCAAGCCCAAGATGGGCCGCAACCCCAAGACCGGCGAAAAGATCAGCATTCCCGCCGGCCGCAAGGTCGTCTTCAAGGTCGCCAAAGGCCTGAAGGATCAGATGTAATTCGGCTTCGAGCCACGAACTTTGAGAATCGGCGCCCCCGGGGGCGCCGATTTTGTTTTTCCCGCGCCCCGATGCCACCATTGAACCGGCCCGGTGGCTGTCGGCTCGACCCTCATAGCTCATAGCTCATGGCTCATGGCTCATAGCTGATCGCTCATAGCTCATGGCTTAGATCACACTCCGCCCGCCCTACAATGATCGTTTTCTGGAGCCCCCATGTCCCTCGGCATCTTCAAAGTCCCCACTCCCATCAATGAGCCCGTGAAGACCTACGCGCCGGGAACACCAGAGCGGGCGGGCCTGAAGGCCAAACTGAAGGAGATGGGCTCCGGGAAACTGGATATCCCGATGGTCATCAACGGCCACCACATCCATTCGGAAAAAAAGGGGAAGGCAGTGGTGCCGCACGACCATCAGCACGTGCTCGGCGACTACCACATGGGCGGGGCCGAGGAAGTGAAACTCGCCATCCACGGGGCCATGCACGCCCACAAGGAATGGGCGGCGATGCCCTGGGACGCCCGCGCGGCGGTCTTCCTCAAGGCCGCGGACCTGCTGGCGGGGCCCTGGCGCGACACCATCAACGCCGCCACCATGCTGGGCCAGAGCAAGACCTGCCATCAGGCCGAGATCGATTCGGCCTGCGAGCTGGTCGATTTCTTCCGCTTCAACGTGGCCTTCTACCAGCAGCTCCTGAAGGAACAGCCAGATTCTCAAGCGGGCATGTGGAACCGCCTGGAGCACCGGCCCCTCGAAGGCTTCGTGTTCGCAGTCACGCCCTTCAACTTCACCTCCATCGCGGGCAATCTCCCCACGGCGCCGGCGCTCTGCGGCAACACGGTCATCTGGAAGCCCGCCTCCACGGCCGTCTACAGCGCTCACTTCCTCATGGAACTGCTGAAGGCCGCGGGCCTGCCGGACGGCGTCATCAACCTGGTCTACGGATCGGGCCGGTCGATCGGCGATCCTGTCCTCGCGGACAGCCACCTGGCGGGCATCCACTTCACGGGCTCCACCTCCGTGTTCCACGGGATGTGGAAGTCCATCGGCGCCAACATCGCCAAGTACCGCGCCTATCCCCGGCTGGTGGGCGAGACCGGCGGCAAGGATTTCATCCTGGCCCATCCCAGCGCCGATCCCCAGGCGCTGGTGACCGCCATCGTGCGCGGGGCTTTCGAATACCAGGGGCAGAAGTGCAGCGCCGCCAGCCGCGTGTACATTCCCTCCAACCTCTGGCCCAAGGTGAAGGACCAGCTCGCGGCCCAGGTGGAAAGCATCAAGATGGGCGACGTGGGCGACTTCTCCAATTTCATGGGCGCGGTCATCGACGCGGGCTCTTTCCAGACGCAAAAGGACGCCATCGAAGCAGCGAAAGCCTCCAGCGACGCCAGCATCCTGGTGGGTGGCCAGTGCGATGACTCGATCGGCTACTTCGTGCGGCCCACGGTGATCGTGGCCAAGGATCCGAAGTACGCAACCATGCGCGATGAGCTGTTCGGCCCCGTGCTCACGGTGCATGTCTACGACGAGCACCACTGGACGGAGATCCTGCACACCGTGGATCAGACCAGCGCCTACGCCCTCACCGGCGCGGTCTTCAGCCAGGACCGCAAAGCCGTGCAGCAGGCCATGGACCTGCTCCGCAACGCCGCCGGGAATTTCTATATCAACGACAAGCCCACCGGCGCGGTGGTGGGCCAGCAGCCCTTCGGCGGCGCCCGCGCCTCCGGCACCAACGACAAGGCCGGGTCCATCCTGAATCTCGTGCGCTGGATCAGCCCGCGGACAATTAAGGAGACCTTCGTTCCGGCGACTGACTATCGCTATCCCTTCATGCAGGGCGAATGACATGATTTGCAGTGTGACCAAGGGCCGGTCTCGATCGGCTCGCACGGACAGGACATCTAGTCCTGTCCTCTCGCTGCGCTCGACTCGCCAATCCTTCGTTCCGGCGACTGACTATCGCTATCCCTTCATGCAGGGCGAATGACATGATTTGCAGTGTGACCAAGGGCCGGTCTCGATCGGCTCGCACGGACAGGACATCTAGTCCTGTCCTCTCGCTGCGCTCGACTCGCCAATCTTTTGTCCCCGCCACCGACTACCGGTATCCCTTCATGCAAGGCGAATAGCCGAAGCAAAGTGAACGGCCGAAATGAGACACTCTATGATTCGAAAGCGCGAACCCGAGGTGCCCCATGTCCGACAAGAGAACCACGCCGCTGTTCCCCCTCCGCAAGGGCCGCCACACGCGCCAGGCCCACGTGGACCTGCCCGAGGGCACCTTCGAGGAAGAACATGCGCGGCAGGGATTTTTCGGTAGGACCACCCACCTCTACCGCCTGCACCCACCCACGGCGTGGACCCGCATCGAGGGGCCCCTCGCGCCCCACAGCTACGACCTGAACAACATCTTCCCCGTGGACCCGGCCGTGGAAGGCGATGCGCTGCTGCAGCAGGCCCGCGCCGGCGCGCTGCTGGAGTCCATGTCCGGCTCGCGGGAACCGGCCTTCGCCCCGGTCTGCATCCTCCACAACCAGGACGTGGCGATGCACTACGTGGCGCCTGGCCCCATGGATTTCTTCTACCGCAACGCCGATGGGGACGATGTCTTCTACATCCAGACCGGCGGCGGCAGGTTTGAAAGCGACTTCGGGAACCTGGACTACGCGAAAGGCGATTACCTCGTCATCCCCCGGGGCACCACCTACCGGTTCCGGCCCCACGACGAGGTGCAGCGCTACCTGCTGATCGAGTCCTTCAGTGAAATCACCATCCCCGACCGGGGCGCGCTGGGCCCCAACGCGCTCTTCGATCCCGCCATGATCGACACGCCGGAATTGGCTGAATATGCCGAAGGCACAGGACGCGAATGGGCCGTCCACATCAAGCGCGAAAACGAGATCACGAAGGTGTTCTACCCCTTCAATCCATTGGATGCGGTGGGCTGGAAAGGCGACCTCACCGTGTGGCGCATCAACGTGAAGGACATCCGCCCGGTGATGAGCCACCGCTACCACCTGCCGCCGAGCGTGCACACCACCTTCATGGCGCAGAATTTCGTCATCTGCTCCTTCCTGCCCCGCCCCTTCGAGGAAGAGGAAGGCGCCATGCGCGTGCCCTTCTACCACCGGAACATCGACTACGACGAGGTGCTCTTCTACTCCGACGGCCATTTCTTCAGCCGCGACGGCATCGGCCAAGGCATGGTCACCTGGCATCCCCAGGGCATCCACCATGGGCCGCACCCCAAAGCCATCCCCCTGAGCCGCACCAAGGACCGCACGGACGAGGTGGCGGTCATGCTGGATACCTACCGCCCCCTGAAGGCCACACCCGCCGCTGCCTTGGTGGAGAACCCGGATTACTGGGCGTCCTGGAAGTAGCTTGCGGCCATGAGCTATGAGCCATGAGCTATGAGCCGAACAAGAAGCGGCCTTCGGCCGCGCTAAGCTGAAGACGCCCCAGGCGCCTTTAGCTTCTAGCTTCTAGCTTCTAGCTCATAGCCCATAGCCCATAGCCCTCACCCCAGGAACCGATCCATGCCCATCGCCACCCTTCAAGGATTATCCCGCTGGCTCGATGCGGGCAGCTGGGCCAAGGTCTACCACCTGGCCATGGTGCTGCTGGTCGGCGCCCTGTTCCTGTGGATGGTGAAGCTCATCGGGAAGGCCGTCCGGCGGGCGGTGGACGATGGCGACGAGAGCACCACCTCCGAAGCCGAGCGCCGCGCGGAAACGCTTTCGGCCGTGCTGAACAACGCGTCCCGGGTGCTGGTCCTGGTCTTCCTGCTGCTGATGGCCCTGCAGGAATTCGGCGTCAACATCGCGCCTCTCATCGCCGGGGCGGGCATCGCCGGGGTGGCGCTGGGCTTCGGCGCGCAATCGCTGGTCAAGGACGTGATCTCGGGATTCTTCCTGCTCATGGAGGACCAGTTCGGCGTCGGCGACCTCATCAGCATCGACGAGAAACATGTCGGCACCGTGGAGCGCATGACGCTCCGCATCACCCAGCTCCGCGATGTGGAGGGCCGCGCCCATTACGTTCCCAACGGATCCATCAACCGGGTGGTGGTGCTCAGCAAGGAATTCTCAAAGGCGCTGGTGGATGTCGAGGTGGGCTATGACACGGATCTCGACCGCATCTTCGCGCTGATCGGAGCCATCGGCGAAGACTTGCGCAAGGCCAGGCCGGAATTGGTGCTTGAGCCCACGGACGTGCGGGGCGTGGAGGCCTTCGGCAAGGACGGCTGCACCATCCGCACCCTCACCAAGAGCGCGCCAGGGAAACAATTCGACGTGGCCCGCCTGCTCCGCAAGCGCATCATCGAGCGCTTCCGCGAAGAAGGCATCGCCAGCCCCATCCCCCAGCGGATCGTGCATACGAAGACCGAAGGCGATGCGAGCGCCGCCGCGGCCTTATCCACGGATTGATCAGCAGCGCAACCGCAGCCCAACCAGCCGCCAGGCCTCGGCCATGTCTTCGCGTTGGAGCGCCTTGTGGATGGCGGTTTCCAGTTCCTGGCTGGACAGGGGATCACCAAACCGGAATTCCGGTGAACTCAGGTCCGGCATCTCCGCCGTATTTGCCAGCCGCCCCAGATCGTTGCCGCTGAGGATGCGGCTGGACTTCAGAACCTCGGGCAGCCGGTCGTAGCCGATGGGTTTGCCGGCGGGCTTGGCGATCTCGAACAGCGCGGCGCCGAAGGCGCGGGTGTAGAAGGCCCCTCCGTTGCGGCCCACAAGATCGAGCTTGCCCGTATCGGGTAGATCGTTCGTCAGCATCGCTTCGTCCGCGTGGAAGCAGAGGATCTCGCCGATGAGCATGAGGCCGGAGCCTGGTCCGCTGCCCAGCTCCAGGACTTGGTGCAGCCGGCATTCCATCTGAACCGGCGATTCCGCCACCAGCGCGGGTTTCACGAAGGTAGCGGGCAGGGGCGTGAAGCCGGATTTCAGGAATTCGTCCACGCCATCTTCGTATTCGGCCGAGGCCACGTTCATCTGCTGCACCATTCCGTGGCTCACGGTGGCGATGACGAATTCCCTGGTGGCCACCACGTTCCGGTAGGTGTGCTTGGTGGTGCCGTCCCGGCCCCGGCGGTTGGGCGCGAAAGCCAACATGGGCGGATTGGAGCCGAAGGCGTTGAAGAAGGAGAACGGCGCGAGGTTGCGCGTGCCCGCTGCATCCACCGTCGAGGCGAAGGCGATGGGCCGCGGCGCGATGCTCCCCGTGAGCCACGCATTGGCCCGGATTGGATCGAGATCAGCGGCAAGGACCGTTCGGATGCTCATGTCTTCGCGGTGCGCTCGAAGATCCTGGCTTCGATGAAGAGATCCAGCAGGACGCGGTCCACGTTGCCGTCATTGGCTTCTTCGTTCAGGATGTTGAGGCTCTTGGACAAGGGCACCGCGAGCTTGTAGGGCCGGTCCTGGGCGGTGAGGGCGTCGAAAATGTCGCTGATGGTCATGGCCCGGCTCTGCACCGGAATGGCGGGGGCCTGGAGCCCCCGCGGATAGCCTCGGCCCCCCAGCTTTTCGTGGTGCGCGAAGGCGATCTCCGGCACGCCTTCCAGGTCCCGGGTCCAGGGGATCTGCTTGAGGAAGCGGAAGGTGTGGGTGACGTGGCTCTCGATCTCCAGCCGCTCGGAATCGGAAAGGGAGCCTTTGCGGATGCGCAGGCAGTTCAGGTCGGAGCGCTCCACCAGTTGCCGCCGCTCGCCGCTCCAGTGAGTGAATTCCAGCTCGCCGACCAGGCCGAGGCCGTCGGCGATTTCCTCCGGCAGCACGGTGGGCATATCGCTCTGCCGCACCAACGCGATGAGCCGATCGGTCTCGGTCTGGCGGTCCCGGATGATGGATTCCCAGGTGGCCGGATCGAAGTGCTCTCCGCCCTTCCAAGATTCCGACAGCAGGGCCAGCGCCTGTTCCAGATCCCGTTGCCGCAGGCGCTGGAGGATCAGTTCCAGCTTCAGGGGATCCAGCTTTTTGGCCTTCACCAGCACCTGCTCCCGCACGCCGACCTTCCCGAAATCATGGAGCAAGCTGGCGTAACGGATTTCCCGCAATTGCCGTTCGGTGAAGAAGGTTTCCCCATACAGCCCGTTGGGCGTGGCATTGATGGCCTCCGCAAGGCCGACGGTGAGGCTGGCCACGCGGCTGGAATGGCCCGAAGTCACGGGATCGCGGCTTTCAATGGCGGTCACCGAGGCATTGACGAACCCTTCGAACAACAGCTCGATCTCCTGCCGCAGCGCGGCATTCTTGACGGCGACGCCGGCCTGCCCCGCAAGGCTTTGCGCCAGGTTCTGATGCTCCGGCTGGAAGGGCACCACGCCGTGCTGGGCGCCATCCTCCCAGACGCGGTTGATGAACTGCAGCACGCCGAGGACCTTGCCCTCGTTGTCCGTCATGGGCACCACCAGCATGCTCTGGGTGTGGTAGCCGCTCTGGCGGTCGAAGTAGTCCGAAAAACTGTAGGGCGAGTCGCCGGGTATCGCATAGACATCGGGGATGTTCAGGGACTCGCCGGTGGCCGCGACGAAGCCCGCCAGCGTCGACATCGTGACGGGCATCCGGAAGCGGTGGTAGGGCATATCCAGCTTCGAATTCTGCGTGTGGGCGAAGATCAATTCCTTCCCGCCGTCATCCACCAGGTAGATCGAGCCTGCTTCGGCGCGCAGCAATTCACGGCCCTGGGACAGGATCAGGTCCAGCAGCCGGTCCAGGTTCTGTTCCGAGGCCAGGGCGCGTCCCACCTCGTTCAGGCGGCCCATGCGGGCCCGGTCCCGGATGCGCTCATAGCCCGCCTGGATGAGCGCCAGGGCGCCTTCCTGGCCCGGCCACGCAGCGCATTCAGCCAGGGCACCAGCTCCCTCGACGCCCACGACCACATCCGCAGGGCCCTGGTCCTTCCATTCCATGGCCGAGCGAAGCTCCCTGCCCAGGCGCTCCTGGAGGGTGTTACGGTGCTCTGGAGGCATGGCAACAGTGAAACGCACGAGTCATGGGTCCGGAAAAGGACTCACAGAATACCGAAAGCCAAAGGGGCAAGGCGAAATTTGGCGCGGTGAAATTGAAAGATTGGCCTGGGGCGGCAAGGGCATGGCCCGGGCCGAGGATGGCCGCCTGTTGTTGCTCAGCTCGCCGCTGGCCCTGTTCCCCGGGGAGGAGGTCGAGGCCGAAGTCCGCTGGAAGGCCCGCCACGGCGAAGGGCAGGTGCTCCGGTGGATCAAGAGGGACCCCCGGCGCGTGCCGGCCGGGTGCCCGGTGGCGGCCACCTGCGGCGGGTGCGATCTGTGGGAGGCGGGCGGGGCGGCCGCGGAGCTCAAACGCTCCATGATCGCCGACCTGCTGCACCGGCAGCTACCTGGGATCCAGGACTGGCGCTACCTGCCGGCCCCGGCGGAGGCTCGCCGCCACCGCATCCAGCTCCATTGGGACGGCACGGCCCTGGGCTACCACGGCCGCGGCAGCCACCAGATCGTACCGGTGAAGGCCTGCCCCATCGCCGCCGATTCGCTCTCAAATGCGATTCCCCGCCTCCGGGAAGCGATCCAGGAAAAGATCCTGCCTCAACGGCCTCAACGTTGGGAATTGGCCACGGGAACACCCGAGGGGCGCGTGGTGGCGATCGATGAACAAGGCCATGTCTGGCTCCTGGATCCTGATGGATGGCATCGGGACGTGTCAGAAATGAGCGAGATTTTCGAGGACTTCAGCTTGCGGCACCGCGCCGGTGGCTTCTTCCAGGTCAGCCCGCCCTGGGCCGTCCAGGCCTTCCGATCGGTGCTTGAAGGCTGGCATCTGGGAGGTGGCACGCTGTTCGACCTCTACGGCGGCGTGGGCCTTTTTTCGGCGCTGCTGGGAAAACGTTTTCAGCGCCGGGTGCTCGTGGAATACGACATCGCTGCGGTGGAATGGGCGAAGCGGAACCTCGAGCGATTGGAACTGCCCTCGGACTGCATCGCTTCGGACATCGGAAAATGGCTGCCGGAATACCTGGGCGATGCGGAGGACGTGATTCTTTTAGATCCGCCACGCTCGGGCCTTGAGCCTGAAGTCTCAGCGAAACTCCTCACCGCCAGGGCAGAAACCATGGTGCTGGTGGGCTGCGACGGCGCCGCCTTCTGCCGCGATCTCCACCGCCTGGGTCCCGCCTGGAAACTCAGGGACCTAGCGGTGCTGGATCTGTTTCCACTCACCCACCACGTGGAATGCATGGGGCTATTGAAACGGGCATGAGCTTTGAGCTATGCCTTTGGCCGCGTTCTCTTTGGCTCTTGTCAGCCCATGGCTGATCGCCCGCCTCAATCCTCGCTGTGCACTGTGATCTGCGCTTCGCCCAGGATCTCCCACAGCGCTTCCAGCCGCTTGCGGCGGAAGCGGGGATTGGGGATGGTGCGCTCCAGGGCCTCCCGCGATGTTGGGGGATGTTGGATGCGCGCCAGGATCCAGCGCATGCCCATTTCCATCACCGCGGCCACATCGCCTTCGTTGCCCCATTTGTGCCGCAGCTCCAGCAGGGCCTGGGCTTTTGCTTCCGCGCGCGGCCCCAGCCCCATCGCCTGGATCTTCTCCACCAGGCTGTCCACCTGCGGTTTCTTGTAGGCGCGGATGCGCTTGAAGATGCCGCGCATTTCGATGGGCAGCTGCGCGAGCCGCTTCGCCACTTCCGGATCAGCGCGCCGCTCCTCCGCTTCGAGCGCCAAGGTGCGCAGCAGCGGCAGCATCAAGGCCGCGTCCCGGGCCCCGTACACCAGTTGGGTATCGCGCAGGGGACGCATCATCCAATTGGAATCCTGTTCCTCTTTGGGAATGCTGAGGCCGAGCTTGAGCTTGGCCATGGTCTTCAGGCCGGGCTGGGGATAGCCGAGGGCCTTCGAAAGCAGCATCGTGTCCAGCACCGAATCCGGGACCACGTCGTAGACGCGCTTGAAGACGATGCCGTCGCCGCTGAAATCGTGGACGATCCAGGGGACTTCCTTCAACGCTTCGAGGGTGGGTTTCATGAGGTCCGGCAGCGGCAGCGGATCCACCAGCCAGACCCGGTCGTGGGTGGCGATCTGGAGCAGGGCCAGCACGCAATGATGGTTGCCCGTCAGGCTGCACTCGATGTCGACGCCCAACAGCCCCGCGGCGAACCAGACCGGCAGCGCCTCCGCCAGCAGTTCGGGGGTGTCCACGTAGGTGAAGGGAAGATCCAGGGCATCAGCGGTCATGCTTCCAGTGTGACGCAAACAGCGGGAAAGCCTGAAGATTGAAGGGGCGTGCCTCCTGCCTTCAATGAATCAACCGCGAAAGTCGCTAAATCACGCGAAAAAAGAATGGATGCCATGGGTGCGAGAAACAATCCCTATGGTTTTCCCTGAATCACTCGGTTGTGCCGAGGTACAGCGCGGCCATTTTCTTCCAAGTGAATGGCGTTGCCCTTGATACGCTTGAGTCTTGGCTCCACTCGATTTTGATTTCGCGTGTTTTCGCGGCTTTCGCGGTTCCAGTTTTTTCCCCAACTTCGGACAACCCACCATGCTTTCCAAAATCCTTGCTCCCATCGTCGCCTGGATGACTTCCGTCATGGCGGCCATGGGGCCCTTCGGGGTGATGCTGCTGATGGGCATCGAAAGCGCCTGCATCCCCATCCCATCCGAAGTGATCATGCCCTTCGCGGGCTACCTGGCCTACCAGGACAAACTGACGCTCTTCGGATTCGGAGCCGGCAGCCCCACGACGCAGATCCTCATCGCCGGCGTGTTCGGGGCGCTGGGCTGCAACCTGGGCTCCATCCCCGCCTACGAGGTGGGCGCCTGGGGCGGCCATCCGGCGGTGGAACGCTTCGGAAAGTACATCTGGCTCAACCGGGGCCACCTCGAGATGGCCCACCGTTTCTTCGAACGGCATGGCGGCGCGGCGGTGTTCATCGGGCGGCTGCTGCCGGTGGTGCGGACCTTCATCGCCCTGCCCGCAGGCATCGCCGAGATGAACCGCACGCGGTTCCACATCTACACATTCGCGGGATCGCTCCCCTGGTGCCTGGGCCTGGCCTTTCTCGGCTTCAAGCTGGGAGAGCACTGGACGACCCTGGGCGCCTATTTCCACCGTTTCGACCTGGCCATCGGAATCCTGCTGCTCGCAGGGGTGGTCTGGTTCGTGGTCAGCCATTTGCGGCAGCGGAACAATTCCTAAGGACGGCCGCGCGCCAGCCGACCGGCTTCTGCTTGATGGATCCGGGCTTCCAGGCCTGGACAATGTGCGGTCCAGCCAAACCTCCGCCTCCACCTAGCTGATCCCGCCTAGAAACCTATACTGGCCTTGCGTCTGGGAGGCTGCCATGCGACCGGCGACTTGGTTGAGTTCGGCTCTCAGGAGCTGCGTAGCTTTAGCCCTTGGCCTGCTCATGGCTTGCAGCGGGGGAGGAGGCGGCACCCAGCCGATACCAACGCCCGCGCCGGTGATCAGCGGTTTCGCGCCCTTGCAAGCCGTTCCAGGCGCCCCCGTCACCATCACCGGGTCGAACCTCGAAAACGCCACGGTGAAATTCAACGGAATCACGGCCACAGTTTCCTCCAACACCTCCACCCAGGTGGTCGCCGCGGTGCCTGGTGGCGCCACCAGCGGATTCATTTCCGTGACCACCGCGGGCGGCACGGCCACCAGCATTGCCACGTTCACGGTGCTGCCCCCGTCTCCGGGCATCACCGGTTTCAGCCCAACCTCAGGATTGGTGGGGGCGGCCGTCAGCATCACCGGCACCCATCTCACAGGTGCGACGGCGGTTTCGTTCAACGGAACCAATGCGCCTTCCTTCACGGTGGGCAGCTCCACCCAGATCACAGCCACCGTGCCCCTGGGCGCCACGAGCGGGCCCATCGCCGTGACCACCCCCGGCGGCACGGCCACATCTTCCACATCGTTCATCGTGGCGGTTCCGGCGCCCACCATCACGGGGTTCAATCCGACTTCTGGGGTGGTGGGAACTTCGGTGGCGGTCTCAGGGACGAATTTCTCCGGGGCTTCCGCGGTGACCTTCAATGGCATCGCCGCGTCCTTCACGATCGAGGATTCCACGCAGCTCACCGCCACGGTGCCCGCCACCGCCTCGGGCCCCATCACTGTCACCACCCCGGGGGGGACGGCGACGTCCGCCAGCTCGTTCACGGTGACCGTGCCTGCGCCCGCCATCACGGGGTTCAGCCCCGCTTCGGGAAGCGTCGGGTCCATCGTGGTGATCACCGGGACGAATTTCTCCGGGGCTTCCGCAGTGGCCTTCAACAGCGTCAGCGCTCCGTTCACAATCAACAGCCCTTCGCAGATCACCGCCACGGTGCCCGCGACCACTTCCGGGCCCATCGCCGTCACCACCTCCGGCGGCACGGCGGTTTCCAGCAGCTCGTTCATCGTGACGCCGCCCGCGCCCACCATCGCAGGATTCAGCCCCGGTTCCGGATCCATCGGATCGTCCGTGGTCATCACCGGCACGAATTTCACGTCGGCTTCCGCGGTGAAATTCAACGGTGTGGGCGCGCCCTTCACCATCAACCACCCGGCGCAGATCACCGCAACGGTGCCTGCCACCACTTCGGGGCCCATCACTGTCACGACCCCGGGCGGCACGGCAACGTCCGCCAGCGCATTCATCGTGACAGCGCCAGCGCCCACCATCTCGGGGTTCAATCCAACCTCAGGCCACGTGGGCGCTTCCGTGGTCATCACCGGGACGAATTTTTCCCTTGTCTTTGATGTGGCCTTCAACGGAGCCGGAGCGGTCTTCACGCTCAACAGCCCGACCCAGATCACCGCCACGGTGCCCGCCACCACCTCAGGCCCCATCAGCGTTGCCTCCCCCGGCGGCACGGCGACCTCCGCGGCGAATTTCACGGTCACACCCAGCGGGCCCACGGCGGACCTCTTCATTGATGGCGCCTATGTGACCCAAAGCGCCCAGAACTATGCGGGCGCCGTGCCTTTGGTGGGTGGAAAGGCCAGCGTCCTGCGGATTTTCGTGCTGGGAAACCAGGCGGGCATCACGGCGCCCTCCGTGCGGGTGCGCACCTACAGCGGCGCCACGCTGACGGACACCCAGACCATCGCGCCCACGCTTTCCACAGCGCCGACGGCTGTATCCGAAGGTTCCTTGAACCAGTCCTGGAACTACCCGCTTTCCGGCGCGGCGACCCAGCCGGGCCTGGGCCTGCTCATCGACGTGGACCCTGCCAACGCGATCGCCGAAGCCGATGAGACCAACAACTTTTGGCCTTCGACGGGAACCCCGATGGCCCTGGACGTGCGCGCCCTCGAAACCTTCCACGGCACGCTCATCCCCATCACCCAAAGCGGCCTCACCGGCAACGCCACCTCGGGCAACCTGGCCAGCTGGTACGCCAAATTCCAGAAGATGTTTCCCATCGCGGCGGGCATGGATGTGCTGCTGGGCGCCACCTACACCACTTCCCAGGTCCTGGCCTCGGACGGCAGCGGCTGGAGCGCGTTGCTGGGCGAACTGGAGGCGAAGCGCCTGGTCGAGGCCTCGACCCGCTATTACTTCGGCGCCCTGAACGTGAGCTACGGCAGCGGCGTGGCGGGCCTGGGCTACGTTCCAGCCTCCGGTTCCAGCACGCACCGCAGCGCCTTGGGTTGGGACAAGACCAGCGGCTACGCGGATGGAGGCCTCTACTTCGATGTGCTCACCCACGAGACCGGCCACAACCTGGGGCGCTTCCATTCTCCCTGCGGCGGTGCCGCCGATGCGGATCCCGGCTATCCGTATGCGGGCGGCCTCATCGGGATCTATGGCCTCGACGTGGCGGCCATGTCCATCAAGGACCCGGCGGTCTACACGGACATCATGGGCTATTGCTCACCGGTCTGGATCAGCGACTACGTCTACCACTCCATCCTGGATTTCAGGCAGGCCAGCCCCTTCGGTTCTGCGCCGGCCAGCGCCCAGGATTGCCTGCTGGTTTCCGGCCGCATCCACAACAGCCATGCCGAACTGGATCCTGCGCTGCGGGTCCGACTGGAACCCACCCCCCAGCGCGGCGAAGCCCCTCACGGCAGCCGCCTGATCGAGGGCCGCGATGCTTCGGGCACCCTGCTCTTCCAGCGCTGGCTGCCGTTGTCGCGGGTGGCCGATGACATCCCTGGAAGTGTGGACCGGCATTTCCTGGCGGCCATCCCCACAAAGGAAATTCCGATGGCTGCCTTGGCTGAATTGAGGTTGCTCGGGGACTCAGGGGTTGACGCCGTCCGCTGGAGCAGCCAGGCGCTGCCGTTGAAGAGCGGCGCGGTTCAAATGCCGCAAGCCTGGGCCTCCGGCGAAGGCGAAGTCCGCCTGGTCTGGGACGCCAACGCCCATCCGCTGGTGATGGTGCGCGACGCCGGCACTGGCGACGTGCTCAGCTTCGCCCGGGGCGGCGGCGTGGCCATCAAGACTTCCGCCAAGCGGCTGGAACTGACGCCTTCCAACGGCGTTTCCAGCGAAAGCGCGCTACTGGAAATCCGATAGCGCCAGCCGGTGGACAGCGCCCCGTGGAAGCCAGGCATCCCGGCCTGCTCCCTGAACGTCAGCGGCCGGCGGCTGACGGGAGTCCACGGTTGAAAGGAAACTTTTTTCCAGTGGCTGCTTGTTTTGAACCGCGGCTTAACCAAACTTCACACCCATAAGATTGGATGGACCCGTAGGATGGACAATCGCCAGGAGGTCGCCATGCGGCAAATCAACTGCTTCCGCGCCTTCCTCACGGGTTGCATCGGCCTCGGCCTTGCTCTCGGGTTGTCCTGCAGCGGTGGCGGAGGCGACACGGTTCCCCCCGTTCAGACACCCGCGCCGGCCATCAGCGGATTCGCCCCGACCTCCGCTGCGCCGGGAGGGACGGTCGCCATCAGCGGTGCGAATCTGGGCGGCGCATCGGTGCGGTTCAACGGGCTGGCCGCGGCGGTGGCGTCCAACACGCCGGTCCAGATCGTCGCCACGGTTCCGGCGGGCGCCACGAGCGGGGCCATCTCGGTGACGACGCCGGGCGGCACTGCCACCAGCATCGCGACCTTCACGGTGCTGCCCTCGCCTCCGACCGTCACCGGGTTCAGCCCGGCCTCGGGATTAGCGGGCGCCACGGTGACGATCACAGGAACAGGCTTGACCGGGGCCACGGCTGTCTCATTCAACGGAACCAGCGCCGCCTTCACCGCTGACACAGCGGCCCAGATCACGGCCACCGTACCCGTGGGCGCCACCAGCGGCCCCATCGCCGTCACCACGCCCGGCGGCACCGTGGCTACCACCATGAATTTCACGGTGCTGGGAAGCGTTCCAATGCTCGCCGCCTTCCCCGGCGCGGAGGGATTCGGCGGAACCGCCACCGGCGGCCGGGGAGGGCGCGTGATCTACGTGACCACCCTGGCCCATGATCCACACGGGACGACGGAGGGTTCGCTCCAATGGGCCTGCAATCAGGCCGGCTCCCGCTACATCCTGTTCAAGGTCAGCGGCCTCATCGACGGCGATATCCAGCTCACCCGGGGGGATGTCACCATCGCGGGCCATACGAGTCCTGGAGGCATCATCGTCCGCCAGTTCCACACCACTGAAGATCCATACTGCGATGGGGACCCTGCCTGCCTCGCCAACCCCGCCACGCACAAAGCGGAAAATTGGATCCTGAGGCACCTGCGGATGCGACCCGCCAACGGCGGATACGATGACGCCCTGCGCATCCTCTCCACCCGCCGCGGAATCGTGGACCACTGTTCCATGGCCAATGCCGAGGACGAGTGCGTGCAGGTCTCCCAGTGCAATGACATCACCATCCAGGATTCCATCCTGGCGGAAACCCTTGGAGGCCACGCCAACCTGGGCGGAATGCTCCTCAACTACTCCGTGCCTTCTGCCGGCCTCCAGCTCGACCGCATCACGATCGTCCGGAATGTCTGGAACCGCCTGCTGGGCCGGATGCCGGAGCTGAGCCGGGAGAGCCCCCAGGCCGGGGCCAGCGTGCTGAGCCTGGAACTGTCCAACAATCTGCTCTGGGATCCTGGTTTCTACGTGGACGTGAACCAGACCACGGTCAGCGGGGCGGACACCGGCCAACCCATCTACTACGCCTTGAACTGGATCGGAAATTACGCCTACGCACGGCCAGAATTCCCGTTCGGAATGATGAGTTTTCCTGTGAATTCCCCCGGTGGAGCCACCGCCACCTTTTTCAATGACAACCAGCTGAACCTCTATCCCGCGCGGCGCGACTACCAGCTGCTCTATTGCTGCAACGACTACCCGGCCACCCTCGGCAATCCAGGACAGCTTCCCTACCCGGACCCAGGACTGCCCCCGGCCTTCGCCCGGAGCGTCCGGCACGCCTTCCCGGCTCCGGCCTACCTCTCCTCGAACCAGGTGCGGGCCCACATCCATCAGAACGCCGGCGCCTTCCCCCGCGACCGGATGGACCGGCGGTTGATGCAGCCGGTCCAATCCGGCGTCTTCGACCCCGCGCCACGGGACCAGAACCCATACAACGATGCCCTGCTCTTTGATTGGGCGGTGCCTCCGGCCGCGCCCGCGGACGCGGATGGGGACGGAATGCCGGATGCCTGGGAGCAGAGCAACGGCTTGAATCCGAACAACCCCGACGATGGCCAGGCGACCACGCTTTCCTTGCCAAAACTTGGAGTTGCCGGATACCCGAATTTGGAGGTCTACCTCCACGAACTCCACCTGCAGCGCATGGCAACGCCACCCCCAAGAAGGTGAAGGACCACGCTTCACACCCTAAACAGCGATGTTCCTCATGGCAATTCCAGGATCATCTCCTGGCCCATGTATGCCCTGACCCCAAACACCCGTTGGATGAGTTCCGGACTGAGCATGGCTTCGGGTTTGCCGCTGGCGGCCAGACGGCCCTGGTCCAGCACCAGCACCTGGTCGAAGCAGAGCGCCGCGCGGAGGTCGTGCAGCGAGATGAGCACCGCACGGCCCTCGTCCCGCAGCTTCCGGGCGAGCTGGAGCACATCCAGGCCATGGCGCACATCCAAGTTGGCGGTGGGTTCGTCCCAGAGCTGGATCTTCGCATCCGTGGCCAGGGCGCGGGCCAGGAAGGCGCGGCGGCGCTCGCCCCCGGAGAGCCGCGTCACGGGCCGGTCCGCAAGGTGGGCGATGTCCAGCGCCTGCATGGCCTCGTCCACGAATTCTCCATCGTCCCCGAAGGTGTGGCGCCCCTGGGCCACCACCTCGCGCACAGGAAACGCGAAGTCCGCCTGGAGATCCTGGCCCACCCAGGCCAGCCGCCGGCCGCGTTCGGGGAAGGTGATGCGGTTCAGATCCTCGCCCATCCAGGCGATGGAACCCTCGGCCTTGAGCAGGCCCGCAAGCACGAGCAAGAGCGTGGACTTGCCGGCGCCATTCGGACCCACCACCGCGGTGAGGCTTCCCTTGGGCAGGTGCAAGGACACATCGCGAAGGCGCGCCCCCAGCGTGATGCCTTCCGCGCGGATCATGCCGGTCCACCACTATCACGAGCCACATCAAGTGGCTCGTTCCTGGGCTTCCTGCGGAACCCGAGAGTCGGGCCCCTCCGCAGCATCCACAGGAAGAACGGTCCGCCGATCAGGGCCGTCACCACACCCAGGCGCAGTTCGCCAGGCAGGAAGCGCGTGATGAGATCGCAGGCCAATACGAAGGCCGCGCCGCCGATCATGGAAAGCGGCAGCAGACGGCGATGGTCAGGGCCTAGCCCTAGGCGCAGGACGTGGGGCACCACCAGGCCCACGAAGCCGATGACGCCGCCCACCGCCGTGGCCAGGGCCGTAAGGATCGTCGAGAGCGCGATGATCTCCCACTGGAGCCGCCGCACATTCACGCCCAGGCTCTGGGCCCCCAACTCGCCCAGAGAGAGGAGGTTCAGCGCGCGGCCATAGGGCAGCAGCAGCAAGCAGCCCAGCACGGTCCCCGGCAGCACCATCCAGACGTGGGCCCAGGTGCGGTTTTCCAGGCCGCCCAGCATCCAGAAAACGATCTGGCCCGTGACCTCGAACTGCCCCGCGGTGAGGTTCAGGATGAAGCTCGTGGCCGCGCCGAAGAGCGCATTGAGCGCCACGCCCGCCAGCAGCAGATGTTCGGCGCTGGCCTCGCGTTTGGCGAGGGCCATGACCGCGAAGGTGGCGAGAAAAGCCCCAGCGATGGAGGCGGCTGGAAGGGCGAAAACCGAGTTCGACGCCCAGCCCATGGCAAGCGCTGCCACGGCTCCCAACGCGCCGCCGGTGCTCACGCCCAGTAGGCCCGGACTGGCCAGGGGGTTGCGGAAGAAGGACTGCATCAGGACGCCGGAGGCCGCGAGTCCCGCACCCACCGCCATGCCCACCAGGGCGCGCGGCAGGCGGAAATCCAGCACCACGGTGCGGGCCAGGCCATTGCCACGCCCCATCAAGACACCCAGGACTTCGGATGGCGCCAGGCGCACCTCGCCCAACGCCAGGGATGCCACGAAGGCTGCGGCCGCCAACAGGGCCAGCATCGCCAACAGCCACGCGGGGGCCCTCGACCGCTTCATTGGAAGCGCTCCGGATGCAGAGCGCGGGCGAGCTCCTCATAGGCATCGAGCCGCGCCTGGGCCGTGGAGGCCATGCGCGGCCCTGACACCAGCACCACGCGGCCGGCTTTCATCGCGGGCAGGAACTTGTAGGAGGGCAGTTCCCGCAGCCGTGCGATGACCCTGGCCCCCTCCTCGCCGCTGGCCACCAGGACTTCCGCGTTCCAGGTGAGCAGTTTCTCCGTGGGCGTGGGCTGGTGCCCCCTCAGGCCCGCTTCGGCGGCGACGTTCAGGGCGCCGGCGTGCTCGCAGACATCCTGGAAGGTCGTGTCTGCACCCGCCGTGAAGGGAAAGGTGCTGGCGGGCAGAACCCGCACCGGCCGGGCGCCTTGCAACCTTTTCTGCAGCGCGGCCACACGCTGCTGCCAGTCCCGGATCGCCGCCTCGGCGCGGTCCGGGTGACCCAGAGCCGTACCGATGGCCCGCGCATTGGCATAGAGATCCTCCAGGCCCTCAAATTTTTCGAGGACGAGCAGCTTCACACCCGCGTGTTGTAAAAGGGCCTTGGTCTCGGCGCGGGTGTAGCTCGCGAGAAGCACCAGATCCGGATGGAACCTCAGGATGCTTTCCGCGTCGCTGGTGCGGAGAACGGGGTATTTCGCGGCTTCCTTGGCCACGGGACTGAAGATCGGATCCTTCGCGAGATGGCTCAGGGCCGCGATCTGTCGAGGATCCGCGAGGGCCAGCAGCAGCTCGTCGGTGCCCACGGTCTGGCTGACCACGCGCCTCGGGGGCGCCGCCAGCATCGCGG
The DNA here is from genome assembly GCA_016720465.1 of Holophagaceae bacterium. Classification (NCBI taxonomy): domain Bacteria; kingdom Pseudomonadati; phylum Acidobacteriota; class Holophagae; order Holophagales; family Holophagaceae; species Holophagaceae bacterium. Next base: position 843,865 of record JADKKO010000004.1, on the reverse strand, counting down.
CGCCCAGGACAAGGAAAAGCAAATGACGAAGCAGGCGCATTTCAATAACGGTAGCGCAGGGCCACGGTGAGCGTGGGGCCGGGCGCGGGGAAGGTGGGGACGAGGTAGGCGTCGTTTTCACGGAATCGGCGGCCTTCGAGCCAGTCCTCCCTGGTCCACCGTGGCTGCAGCAGGTGCTCGGCGCGGGCTTCCAGGCTGAGCCGTTGCGCCAGTTTGCGGGTGGCGCCCAGCCCCAGGTCGTTGAAGTGCGTGCGGGCGCCGCTCACGCCACCCAGGTCGTCGAAGTACTGGTAGCTGGACCCCACCCACGACCAGCGAGCGAACAGATCCCAGTCGCCGAAAGCCGCCGAACCACGCAGTCCACCCGTGAAGAAAGGGCGTCCGATGGCGCCGCCGGTGGTGAGCTGTTTTTCCTCCGGCTGGCTCACGTTGCGGGCTTCCTGGCTGCGGGCGAAAGCCTGGATCATCCAGCCGACGGATCTGAACGACGCCGATCCCTCGATGCCCTGGACTCTCAGGTTGGTCCCGTTTTCATAGTGGCTATTCGGCCAGGGAAGCGGGACGTAATAAACCACGGTGTCGTAGGCTGTGCGTGAGGCTTCCAGCCTTGCGGACCAAGGCCCATGTTCAACCGCGGCGCCCACCTGGAGGGTCCTGCTCTTTTCGTTCTGCAGGTCGCCGAATCCTTTGCTCAAGTTGAAAGTGAGAGGGTACAAATCCGGCGTGTTATAGCTGGTTCCAAAGGAGGCGAAGACCCGGGCGTCCGGGGCCACCGACCAGTTGATGCCCAGCTTGCCGACGGTGGCGCTGCTCGATCGCTCCGGTACCGTGCTGCCATCATCGAAGCGATAGGCGATGCGATCCTTCTGGTTCCGCAGACTCGCCACGATCCGGATGGAATGCGTCAGGTCGAAGGCGCTCTCCAAACCCAGAGCGAAGTGCCTTCCTTCGGCGCGGTCGCCATTGGGCTTGGTGGAGACTTCATCATTGGCATCCAGCATCCCGCTTAATCGGAGACCCGCGGACGGTGTCCACGAAAGCATCGCGACTCCCTGGTTGCGCTGGCTGTGGTAGCGGTCCGGGTAGGCTCCATATCCAGGTTCCACGCGGTCTTGCAGGCTCTGGCCCACGCTGAATTCCGCCAGCAGTGCATCGCCGACATTCTGCCGGTAGCTTCCGATGAGCTGTTCATTGCGCAGGGTGGATTCCCGGTCCGGGCTGTAGACCTTCGTGAATTCATAATTCGGAAGCGGATAATCAGCATCGTAAGGAAGTGGCGTTCCCTGGGAATGGTTGCGGTAGGTGAGGGTCGCCAGGCCCTCTGAACCAACCTGCTGGCCGAAGTTCAATGCGGCCCCGCTGCTGCGGAAGGGGCTCGTGGTTTCGGTGCTCTGCTCCTCGCCGGCCGTGCGCAGGTCCAGCCGCACCCAACCGTTGCCCCACCCGAAAGCAGGACTCAGCCGCCCCTGCTTCACGCCTCGGGTGCCGAGGCCCAACAAGGCTTCGCCACTTAGGCCCTGCGTGGACGGGCCCGCGGAGTAGAGCGCCACCACGCCACCGTGGGTGTCGCTCCCGTAGCGCGTGGAGGCGGGCCCTGACAGGATTTCCACCCGCTCGATGCCTTCGAGGCCGATGGTGCCGAAGTCGGCGCTCAATCCGGAGGCATCGGTGATGCGGATGCCGTTCAGAAGCACCACGACATCGCGCGCGCGCGTGCCCCCCAGGTACAGGCTTGCGACGGTGCCTGGCCCTCCGTAGGCCTGGATCTGGCCTGGGAAGAACTGGGCCAGGAGATCCCCGAGGGTCTGCGCGCCGCTGCGGCGGATGGCATCTCCATCCAGCACTTTCACTGGATTCGGAGTTTTTGCCAGATCAACCGGGGCGGCTTCCGCAGTTACGGTCACCGTCGCGGCCGCGTCGGCCTTGGGTTTGGGACGATCGGCGGGTTCTACTGTCTCCGCCGATAGGTTGGCTCCAAGAGCCAGGATGAAAAGGATTCGGGTTGCCTTCATTCACGCCTCCACGCATGAATCGCGGAGGAAAGGGAGGGCTGCGCCGGGTGGGCGCGATCCCTCCGCTCCCTCGGCGGTGGTCTTGGTTCTGGATCGGTCTCCGGGCTCGCACACGGCAGGGGTCGCACGACCTCCCTGGAGTCTTCCCAGCGCGTCGCGCCAGTGGCTCCAGCCGGTCCCGGAAGATCGCCTCCGGGCCGGGCCTCCCGCGAAATGATTTGTATCGCGGGGTGCATACCGTTGCGGGGCAGCGCCGGAATCTAACCGGCTTCCCGTGCATCCAGCACACGTTGTCGGAACCAGGGTTTCAGGATCGGGGCTTTTCCGCAAGCCTGCGATCAATGCTCATGGGTGCCGGTGCGCCCCGGTGGGCATGGCGCGGTTGTGGTACCGCAGCACCGCGCGGTTGGAGCCATGGATCTCCAATTTCGAGATGCCGAAGGGCTGCCAGGCCAGGTCCAGGGCTCGCTCCAGGGGCAGCCCCATGAAATGTGAAAGGATCGCCCTCAAGGGCCCTCCGTGGGCGAAGACCAGCGTGGGCGCCTCGCCCTCGATGACCCCCTGGAAGGCCAGCAGGGCGCGGCTGGCGCAGTGGGCGAAGCTTTCGCCCCCGGGCGGCGTGCCCATCACCGGATTGGCGAAGAAGGGTTCCGAGCCTTTGATCTCGTGCCAGGGGATGCCCTCCCAGGAACCGAAATCCTGTTCGCCGAGATCGGGCAGCACCAGGGTCGGAAGGCCCAGATCCAGCGCGTGGACCCTTGCCCGCGCCAGGTCTGAGGTGAGCACCCGCTGGATGCCCGAGGCCAGCAGTTCCTGCTTGATGGCGGGCCAGGCCTGGAGCCCGGCCTCGCTCACGGGGAGGTCCAGCCGGCCCAGCGGCGCGCCAAGGCTGGATGCCTCCGTGGGGCCGTGCCTCATCAGGAAAAGGGAAATCACCAGACCATCATGGCCGGGCACGGCGCCGCTTTGTTGGCGAATCATCTGGCCCTTCGTGACACTCTAGAAGGGATGGCGACCCGGCAACCTCTTCAACCCAGTCCCAAGCTGCTCGCGCTGCAGAAGGATTTCCAGCAGATCGCCAGCATGGCGGGCTTCCTGAACTCGAATATCGAGCCGCCCCAGATGCGGCTCTTTTTCACGCTCTACGGGCGGGTCACCGCCGAGACCGAAGAGGCTGCGGCCCTGCTGCTGGGGCCGCTCCAAGCCTGGTCTGACAAAATTTCCCTGGACCTGCGGGAGGGCAGCTCCTCGGCGATCCTGCCGCCCAAGATCCAGATCAGCGCCCCGCAGCAACTGCCCGCCGGAGGGTGGTACGTGGTGTCCACCCTGAGCTTCAATTCCAAGGTCACCGACAGCAGCTACCTGCGGGTGCGCACCGCGGTGCTGCTCGCCTACCAGCGGGCCATCGCGCTCCGAGAGGGCGGGTTCAGCGCCCCGCTGCCAGAGCTTCCCGCAGAGCCAGGGCCGCCTTTGACCGATGGCTGAGGCGGGCCTTCACCTCGTCCGGCAGCTCCCCGAAGGTGCGGTCGAATCCTGAGGGAATGAAGATGGGATCGTAGCCGAAACCCCGCTGCCCGCGCGGTTCCATCGCCAGGGAGCCCTCGACGCAGGCCTCGAAAAAAAGCAGCTCGGCTTCCGGCACCGGCGCCAGGGCCAGGACGCACACGAAGCGGGAGGTCCTGCCGGCGCCCGCCGGCAGCATCCGGAGCAGCGCGCGGTTCTTCTCGTCATTCGGAAGGCCGCCCGCGAAGCGCGCGGAAAGCACGCCGGGACCGCCCCAGAGCGCATCCACGCATAGCCCCGAATCATCCGCGAGCACGGCGTCGACGTCTTCCACGCCGTGGCTCCGCCACCAGGCCCGGGCGAAGGCCGCTTTTTGGCCTGCATTGTCGCGGAAGAAAGCGCCGTCCTCGGGTATTTCCGGCGCATCCACCGGCCACGGGATCAGCTCGATGCCCGGCAGCAGCCCCGCCAATTCACGCAGCTTGCCGGGATTGCGGGAGGCGATCAGCGCCCGCATCAGCATCCCACCGCTTCGGTGTACCAGCCCCTCGCCCGTTCGGGGGTCGCGGGGCCGTGGATCAAGGCGCGGCCATCGCGGAAAAGGGTGATGTCCCAATCGCCCTCCCGGCCTTTCAGCGCCAGGGCGCTGCGTTTCCACCGCCCGCCGCGGGCCTCCAATCGGGGCTGCAGGGCGGCCAGGTCCAGGTCGCCCGGGGGATTCACGCGGATCTGCACGCCTTCCAGGCCGCAGAGCGCCGAGGCTTTCAGGGTCCAGCGGGCGTCCAGGAATTCAGTGGTCTTTTCGGTGCAGTAGCGGCAGCGGGTCCGGGGCGGACGCAGGAACTGGCGCTCGCCATCCCAGAAATTGAACCGCGCCAATTCGGCTGAAGGTTCCTTGCCGGTGAGGATTTTCAGGGCTTCCAGGGAGGCCCAGGAGGCGATCACTCCCACGGCGGGACCCAGCACGCCCGCGGTGTCGCAGGTATCCACGTCGCCGAAGGCCGGCGGCTCTTCGATGAGGCAGCGCAGGCAGGGCGTGCGGGGCGGGCAGATCGGCCACACCACGCCTTCGGCGCCGATGGCCCCGGCGTAGATCCATGGCGTGCCGGTGAGAATGGCCATGTCGTTGATGAGGAAGCGCGCTTCGAAATTGTCGGTTCCATCGCAGATCAGGTCGTAGCCTGCGAGCAGTTCCCGCGCGTTCCCGGAGGTGAGGTCCGCCACCAGGGGCCGCAGCTCGATTTCAGGATTGGCCCGGGATAGCTTCGCCGCGGCCACCTCCGCCTTGGGCCGGCCGAGATCATCTTCGGTGTAGAGCAATTGCCGCTGCAGGTTGCTGCGCTCCGCGATGTCGCGGTCGATCAGGGCCAGATGCCCCACGCCGGCGCGGGCCAGCCAGGGTGCGATGACCGAACCCAAGGCTCCGAGGCCCACGATGGCCACCCGCTTGGAGCGCAGGAGCGCATCGGCCTCAGCTCCCAGGAAAATGCGTTGTTTCGAATAACGGCTCATGGCGCCAAGCTCACGGCCTGGGGCTCACTTGATGTAGAGCTTCAGCCGGATCTCCACGGGCGAATCCCCGCTGAACAGGCTTCGGTCCAGCACCACGGGAACCTCCACGGTGCTGACATTGGGAGTGTGGGGCACGTGGATGGGGGCCGCGTCGCCCGGCAGGCCGCCACCCATGGTGGCCAGAGGGGTCTCTTCCAGCTCTTCGATCATCTCGCCCGCGGAAAGCTCTTCCACTTCCAGGGGCTTGGATTCTTCTTTGGGCGGAGGCGCGGCATCGGGCGCGGGTGCGGGCGCCGGAGCGGTCATGGCCGCCATGGCCGCGAGGGCCGGGGCTTCCACCACCCCGCCGCCATACTTGTCCGCGAGGTATTTCAGCACCAGCTTGGCGACCCCGGAGAGCGTTTCCCGCACACCCTCGCCCTTCATGGCGCAGGCCTCGTAGGTGGGCGCCTGGTAGCGGTTGATCTCCTTGTCCAGGGCATCCACCGGCAACGCATTGGGCGTGTCGCGCTTGTTCCATTGGATGACGTGGGGGATCTTCTCCAGATCCGTTCCCTGGTCCTTCAGGTTGTCGATGAGGTTCTGGAAGCTCTCCTTGTTCGTCAGCAGGGCCGGGGCTTGGGAATCCGCCACGAACACCACGGCGTCGGCGCCGCGCAGCACCAATTTCCGGGTGGCGTCATAGAACACCTGGCCGGGAACGGTATAAAGCTGGATGCGCGTTTTCATGCCGCGGATCGTGCCCAGTTCGATGGGCAGGAAATCGAAGAACAGCGTGCGGTCCGTCTGGGTGGCGAGGCTCAGCATCTTGCCGCGGCCATCGCCGGGCAGGGAATCATAGATCTTCTGGAGATTCGTGGTCTTGCCGCAGAGTCCAGGGCCGTAGTACACGATCTTGGCGGTGAGCTCTTTGGTGGCCGCATTGAAGAGGACCATGCTGCCTCCGGGTCGGGGGTTCGTTTCCGCCAGATTGGTGCAGTATATGGGCCGCGGTCAAGCCTTTGAAACAGGGCTGGAGCCGGGACCCTCCAGGGGGCTCTGATGAAAGTGCCCTTCCCCTTTGCATCCTTGCCGCAGCCCAACTACACTTCAGCGTGAAACTAAAGCTTTTCAGAGGACATCATGGCCAAACTTCTTGTGCACGAAAGTGCGGGGGTCCGTGAATTCGAGATGGTGGACAATGAAGTCCACATAGGACGGGAGTTGGACAATACCCTCCGCCTGGCGGATCCGAGCATCTCCCGCCACCATTGCGTGATCCGCCTGACCGCCAACGGCTACGAGGTGCAGGATCTGCAAAGCAGCAATGGCGTGCTGTTGAACGGCAGCAGGGTCCAGACCTCGCCCTTGAGGGACGGCGACCGGGTGACCCTCGGCCAGATCCAGATCACCTTCATGGACCCCGCCCAGGAAAACGCCACGGTGGCCGTGCAGCGCATGGAACCCCCCTCCACCGGGACCGTCCGCATGAGCCCGGACCAGATGGCGCAGGTGCACGGGACCCACGGCGTGCCTGCGGGCCCGCCTGCGGTGCCCCCGCCGCCCCCATCCCCGGCACCGCCGCCGCCCCCGGCCATGTCGCCCATCGCCACCACGCCGGCCCCCATGCAGCACATGCCCGAATCCAGGGCCCCTGAATTCGGACATTTCACCGATCCGGGCGCCGCCGCCCGGCCCGGCTCAGTCCCCCTCCCCATTTCCACCCCCGCCCGGCCCTACCCGGCGCCCACTCCGGCTCCGGTGGCCCATGGCGGCTACCACCCGGTCCCGGCGCCCCAGTCCTCGGGTTTCCTGGGCAAGTTCCTGCCGCCCATCCCCGACGATGCCCAGCCCACGGGCGAACGCGGGGATTTCGTGACCCGGCTCATCGCGGTGATCATCGACAGCGTGGTCATCATCCCCGTCATGATCGTGATGTTCATCTTCTCCTTCGTGGTAGGCATCGTGGCCAACAAGGTGCCTGCGCTCGGCATGATCGCCGGATGCCTGGGCATGATCTTTTACATCGTCGCGGTCTTCGGCTACTTCCTCTATTTCATCCCGAGATGCGTCTCCAAGCACGGCGCGACCATCGGCAAGAAGATGATGAAACTGCGCATCGTGCCCGAAGACGACCCGCACGGCCGCCTGACCTTCGGCCAGGCCCTCATCCGCCAGATCTGCCATATCGCGAATTTCACCTTCGGGTACCTGTTGATTTTCGGCGCCGAGCGCAAGGCGGTTCATGACATGATCACTAAAACCATCGTCATCAAGGTCGACCGATAGCCCGTTTCCAACCCTGGGCCTAAGCGCCCGTTCCCCGGAGGCACCATGAGCCAGAACACCATCAGCAAACCCGATGCGAATCCCGTAGTAGCCGCACTGTTGACCTGGCTGGTCTTCGGCATCGGCCACATGGTCATCAACGGCCAGCAGCGGAAATGGCTCTTCACCCTGATCGCCTGCATCATTGGCTCCATCCTCTGCCTGCTGCCCGGCGTCATCATCTCCATCCTGAGCATCATCGACGCCTACCAGACAGCCGAACGCCTGAAGAGCGGGGAAGCCATTCCCGAAAACGAATACTCCATGCCCATGCTCTTCAAGATCGTGAGCATCATCGACAAGACCGCCACCTGCTCCAAGGCCTAGGCCTCTTTATCTAGCCATCGTCAATTCAATCTGTCAGCCCTAAAGCTTGCTTGAAGAGGAATAGCCATGCTCGATGCTTACCTTCCACCGATTCCTGATGATGCCGTTCCCACCGGCCAGCGGGGTGAACTGGGCGAGCGCCTCGTGGCCACGCTCATCGACATGGTGCCCTCCATCGTGATCGCCATCGCCTTCTGGATCATCCAGATGGTGCTGGCCTTCGTGCCGCTCCTCGGCTGCATCGCCGGATGCGCGCTCACCCTCATCCACCTTGCTGTCCAGCTGGCCTACATGTTCTATTTCATCCCGTTCTGCGTTTCCAAGAACGGCGCGAGCATTGGCAAGAAAATGCAGAAGCTCCGGGTTGTGCCCTTGGGCGAACCCAATGGCCGCCTTCCCATCGGCCCCGCCATTCTGCGGCAGTTGGGCAATTTCTTCGCGCTGAACCTCATCGTCCTGGCGGTGAAGGGCGAGGAACGCATCAGCTTGAGCGACATGATCGCCAAATCCGAAGTCATCAAGGTGGACCGATAGCAACCCGCAGGAGTCCCCATGAACTATGAACCGGACAGCAACCGCGCGGCGGCCATGGAGCGGGTCAAGGCCCCGGCCATCGCCCTGATGGTGGTGGCGGGATTAAGCGTGGGCTTTTCCCTGCTGGCTTTGCTGGCCAACCTCCTAGGCACTGGTTTCAACGCCGCGAACATGGGCCGCTATGGCGGCGATCAGCAGATGTTCCAAGTGATGTCCGGCGCCGTGGGCATCATCATGGCGATTCTATGGGTCATCGTCGACGTGGTCATCTTCCTTGGCGCCATGAAAATGAAAGCGCTCCAGAGCTGGGGATTTGCGATGGCCTCCGCCATCCTCGCCATCATTCCTTGCCTCGGCGGGCATCCCTGCTGCTGCTTCCTCGGGCTTCCCGTCGGAATCTGGGCCCTCATCGTGCTCTTGAAGCCCGAAGTGAAGGCCGCCTTCCAGGTCTGACATGTTTTTTTCAATTCCGCGCCGCGCCGACGGGAAGCTCCGCTTCCCCGACGGCGCGGTTTTTTTATCGCTGATCAGCCTTGCGATCCTGGCCACAAGCTTTCTGCTTCCCGCGGCGGGCTTCCCCGGAATCGACACCTGCTCCTTCCATGCGTTCACGGGACTGTCCTGCCCGGGTTGCGGGCTCACACGGGCCTTTTGCGCCATCTCCCATGGCCAATTCCATGAAGCCTGGGGCCTGCATCCCTTTTCCTTTCCACTCTATGGCGCGGCGATGGTCGGCGCGGCCGCGCCCTGGCTGAATCGCCGCTTTCCCGCCTTGACGGGGAGGAAGGCCGCCATGACCTTCCGGGTCGGGGTCATCACGCTGGCCACAGCCATGCTCTTTTATGGTGGATGGCGCGTGAAGGCCGAGTTCGAAGCCTCCCGGGTTCAATCGAATTCCGGGATTCCCCCTGCAAGGGTGGTGGTCGAAGACCGCACCAGCTGGTGCGCCTGGACGCACTCCTCATAGCTCACCGTTATTAAAGAAGGTCTTCCCGGCCCTCCCGCTTCAACCGGTCGACGATCTGTTTCACGGACTGGGCCTTGTCGCGATGGCAGATGAGCAGTGCGTCGGGCTCGTCCACCACGATGAGGTCGCTCACGCCGCTGGCGGCGATGAGCCGGGCGCCGCCGAAGAATGCGGAGTCCTTCACATCCAGCAGGATGGCCTGGCCCTGCACCACATTGCCGTTCGCATCCGGCTCCTGGAATTCGATGGCGGCGGGCCAGGAGCCCACATCGGACCAGCGGAAATGCGTGGAGACAAGCGCCACATTCCGGGCCTTCTCCATGAGCGCCACGTCGATGGCAAGCTGCGGCAATCGCCCGTAGATGCCCGGCAGGGCTGCCTCGTCGGCGCCTTGGCGCGTCCATTCGTCCAAAGGTGCGAGCACCTCGGGGCAGTGCTGGAGCAGGCCTTCGCGCAAGTCCGCGAGCGTCCACACGAACATGCCCGCGTTCCAGTAGTGGCGGCCTGATTCGAGGTATTCCAGCGCCAGGTCCATGGGCGGTTTTTCCCGGAAGGCGAGGACCTTCTGCACCGCCCCGCCATCGCCTGCGCCCACCTCGATGTAGCCGTAGCCGGTCTCGGGATAGGTGGGCTTGATACCGAAGACCACCAGCTCCCGCTTGCGGGCGGCATGGTCCACGGCGGTTTCCACATCCTGGATGAAGGCTTCCGTGTCTCCGATCCAATGGTCGGCGCTGAGCACCACCATCACGCCTTCGGGGATCCGCCGCTCGATTTCGACCAGGCTCAAGGCCAGGCAGGGCGCGGTGTTGCGGCCCTCCGGCTCCACCAGGATGTTTTCCGGCGGCAGTTCGGGGAGCATCGCGCGGGTCTCTTCGGCCAGTTCGCGCGTGGTGACCACGAAGATGTGCCGCGGCTCGAAGAAGCCGTCCAGCCGGCGCACCGTCTGGTGGAGCAGCGATTCGGTCCCGACGATGGCCAGGAACTGCTTGGGCCGCGAGGACCGTGAACGGGGCCAGAAGCGCGTGCCCTTGCCTCCGGCCATCACGACGGCTATTTTTTGGGGTGGGTTTCGCATGATGGACCTTTATCCCGTCGGCAGTTTTCAGCGTGAGAGCACGCGCACCATGGAACTCAGTTCCCTGGGCGGTTCCGGGCGGGATTCCAGGACGTGGGAAAGCGGCCTCGCCACCATCTGTCCCGCATGGGTGCCCAGGTAGAAAGCGTCTTCGCCCGCCACGAGGCGGTTCACAGCTTCGCAACCCCAGCGGCTGCCCCAGATGCGGTCCAAGGCCGAAGGGCTGCCGCCGCGCTGGATGTGGCCCAGCACCACCACGCGCAGATCCAGGTTGTGCTCCCTTTTCAGCCGCTCGCCGATGCTGAAGGCCGCTCCGCCGCCGATGGGGTGGGCCGCTCCGGCGGATTGGTCGCCCTCGGCCACCACGACGATGGAGCTGAGCTTCCCCCGGTCCCAGTTGGCCTTGAGCTGCCGCACCAGGGTCTCGTAGTTGTCCTCTTCGCTTTCGGGGTACAGCACTGCTTCGGCGCCGCAGGCGATGGCCGTGTGCACCGCCAGCATGCCGCTGCGCCGCCCCATCACCTCGACGAGGAAGAGCCGTTCGTGGCTGGACGCGGTATCGCGGATGCGGTCGATGGCCTCCACCGCGGTGTTGAGCGCCGTGTCGAACCCGAGGGTCCGCTCGGTTCCCGGCAGATCGTTGTCAATGGTGCCGGGGATGCCCGCGCACCGGATTCCCTCGAAACGGTTCAGCAGTTCCGCGCCGGTGAACGAACCGTCCCCGCCGATGATGACCAGGGCCTCGATGCCGGCGCGGCGCAGATCCGCCGCGGCTTTCGCCCGCACCGCCGGATCGTGGAAAGCCTCGCAGCGGGCCGTGTGCAGGATGGTGCCGCCCCGCTGCAGGATATTGGCGCAGGCCCTGGAAAGCAGAGGCTTCCAGTCCTGGTTCACCAGGCCCTGGAAGCCGTTGCGGATGCCGATGACCTCGGATCCCAGCGCATCCGCCTGCCGCACCACCGCGCGGATGGCGGCGTTCATGCCTGGTGCGTCCCCGCCCGATGTGAGGAGGCCGATCCGCATCATCGGCCCGCTTGGCGCGCCCGGCACAGGTCGCGCATCAACGCTGCTTCTTCTTCCGAGGCTGCGCGGCCGCGCGGACCTTGCTCTTCGCGGCGCGGCGGCTCTTGGCGGTCCGCACCGACCGGCCCCTGCGCGCGGCCTTGCCCTTGCGCGTGTCCTTGTAGTTTGTTTCGGGGGGCGGCAGCGGGGGCGGCTCGGAGATGGTCCGGGGCACCGGGGGAAGGTCCCCTTCGGAGATGCCCAGAGCCTGGGCCCGCTGGCTCCTGGCTTTCAGCACCGGATCTTCCGGAACCTGCAAGGCGGAGGCCATTCCACCCGCCAGAACCATGACCGCCACTGTCCTAAGCATTCCCATGGGTACTCCGGAAGCCCAAATCTAACGCTACCGCCATAAGTGCGGCTGTGCCAGTGCCGGTTCCACAACCGGGTGGCCCAAGGCCGCTTGGGATAAACTGCTCCACTGGCCTTTGGCCATCCATCTGGCCTTGCCTGGTCCTAGGAGTCCCCATGCCGTCGTCCGATCAGAGCCCCATCACCGAATCCGCCTTGGAGACTTGCCTGCGGCCCTTCCCGGCCTCCGAAAAGGTGTTCGTGGATGGCAAGGCTCCGGGCGTCAGGGTCCCCATGCGGAAGATCGCCTGCCAGCCCACCCGGGACTTCGATGGAAAGCTCATCGAAAATGAATCTGTGGTGGTCTATGACACTTCGGGCCCCTACACGGATCCACGCGCCAGCATCGATGTGGCCAAAGGGCTTCCGGCCCTGCGCCAGAACTGGATCCTGGGCCGCGGCGACGTGGAGGAGCTGGCTGGAGCGACGAGCCTCTACCGTAAATTGCGCGAACGCGATGCGGATCTGGATGCCATCCGTTTCCACGCCGAACGCAAGCCCCTGCGCGCCAAGGCTGGCAGGAACGTGAGCCAGATGCACTACGCCCGGCAGGGCATCGTCACACCTGAGATGGAGTACATCGCCATCCGGGAGAACCTGGGCCTGGATGCCGCCAGCATCAAGAGCCGCATCACGCCTGAATTCGTACGGGACGAGGTGGCTCGCGGCCGCGCCATCATCCCCGCGAACATCAACCACCCGGAAATCGAGCCCATGGTCATCGGGCGCAATTTCCTGGTGAAGATCAACGCCAACATCGGCAACTCCGCGGTGACCTCCAGCATCGAGGAAGAAGTCGAAAAGATGGCCTGGGCCACCCGCTGGGGCGCGGACACGGTCATGGACCTGTCGACCGGAAAGAACATCCACGAAACCCGCGAATGGATCTTGCGAAATAGCCCGGTCCCCATCGGCACGGTGCCCATCTACCAGGCGCTGGAAAAGGTCAATGGCAAGGCCGAAGATCTCACCTGGGAGCTGTACCGCGACACGCTCATCGAGCAGGCGGAGCAGGGCGTGGACTACTTCACCATCCATGCCGGCGTGCGCCTGCGCTACGTGCCGCTCACCGCCAAGCGCGTGACGGGCATCGTGAGCCGGGGCGGTTCCATCCTCGCGAAATGGTGTCTTGCGCACCATCAGGAGAATTTCCTCTATACGCATTTCGAGGACATCTGCGACATCATGAAGGCCTACGATGTGAGCTTTTCCTTGGGCGACGGACTGCGTCCGGGCTCCATCGCCGACGCCAACGACGAAGCCCAGTTCGGCGAGCTGGAAACACTGGGCGAACTGACCAAGATCGCCTGGAAGCACGACGTGCAGGTAATGATCGAGGGGCCCGGCCATGTGCCCATGCACCTGATCCAGGAGAACATGACGAAGCAACTAGAAGTCTGCGACGAGGCGCCCTTCTACACCCTGGGGCCGCTCACCACCGACATCGCGCCGGGCTACGACCACATCACGTCGGGCATCGGCGCGGCGATGATTGGCTGGTTCGGCTGCGCCATGCTCTGCTACGTGACGCCGAAGGAGCATCTGGGGCTTCCGGACAAGAAGGACGTGAAGGACGGCGTCATCACCTACAAGATCGCCGCCCACGCCGCCGATCTCGCCAAGGGCCACCCCGGCGCCCAGGCCCGGGACAACGCGCTCTCCAAGGCCCGCTTCGAGTTCCGCTGGGAGGATCAGTTCAACCTCAGCCTGGATCCTGACACCGCGCGGGAATTCCATGACGAGACCCTTCCAGCCGAGGGCGCCAAAAACGCCCATTTCTGCTCCATGTGCGGTCCGCACTTCTGCTCCATGAGCATCACCGACGATGTGCGCCGCTACGCCGCCGAACAAGGCCTGAGCGATGATGAAGCCGTGGCCAAGGGCCTGGAGGAGATGTCGAAAGCCTTCGTGGACAAGGGCGCCGAGGTCTATCTCCAGTCCTGACCGGCCAGCGGGGTCACTGCGACACCTCGCCCTTGACCGCCGGCCCCATCAATTTCCGGATCAGCTCCACCGCGTCCGCGGTGCGGTAGGGCTTCTGCAGGAAAGCATCCGCCGCGGAGGAGGGAATCCCCGGATCCGACTCATCGAAACCGGATTCGCTGTAGCCGCTGCACAGCACGACGCGCAGCCCCGGCTTCCGCGCCCGCATGGCTTGCATCAATTCAGCGCCGCCCATGCCCGGCATGACCTTGTCCACCAGGGCGGAACGGATGATCTCCGCATTGGCCTCGAACAGTCTCAGGGCTTCCAGGCCATCCGCAGCGGTGAGCACTTCGAACCCGGCCTTCGAGAGGGCCAGGGCGGTGATGGTGCGGATGGCTTCCTCATCCTCCACCAGCAGTACGGCGCCTTGGCTTTCGTGATGGCCCTCCCCTTGCTTCCTGGGCATGGATGGCATGGCTTCGGCCGCCGGGAAGAGCAGGTTGAAGGTGGTTCCCGCGCCGGGTTTGCTGTTCACCCACATGCCTCCGTGGTGGGCCTTCACGATGCCCTGCAGGGTGGAGAGGCCGAGGCCGCGGCCCGTGGCCTTGGTGGTGAAGAAGGGATCGAAGATGCGGGGGAGGGTCGCCTCATCCATGCCGCACCCGCTGTCCTTCACGCGGAGCGACACATAGGGCCCGGGCAGCAGGTCCTGGCCCGAAAAAGCCGTTTCCAATTCCACATCCGAATACACGCGGTGGGAGGTCGTGAGGGTGATGCTGGCCTCGGCATCGCCTCCCTGCTGATTGGCTTCGATGGCTTCGGTCGCATTGAGGACCAGGTTCAGCACCACTTGCTGCATCTGCACCGGGTCGGCCTGGATGAAGGGCAAGTCCGGCGCGAGCTGCAACCGAAGGTTGACGCGCGGCGGGCGTGAGACTTCCAGCAGCTCCGTCATTTCCTCCACGATCTGGTTCAGGAGCACTTCCCGGGTCGTGAAGGCTCCTTTTCCGCTGTAGACGAGGATCTGCGTGGACAGATCCCCGGCCCGCTCCGCGCTGGTGATGGCCTTGAGCAGGTGCTCCATGGCGGGCGACCGCTCATCCGTGGCTTCGACCGCCGCATCCAGGTTCCCCAGCAGGGCGGTCAGGATGTTGTTGAAGTCGTGGGCGATGCCGCCCGCCAGCAGGCCCAGGCTCTCGAGTTTCTGGCCCTGGCGCAGCGCCGCCTCGCGCTGCCTGGCCTGGGTGAGGTCCTCGATGAGCGTGGTGGCGCCCAGGAATTCGTCCTCCGCCCCCAGAAGGGGCGCGCAATGCCAGCCGCAAATGATCGTCTGGCCGTTTTTCGCCCGGCATTCCAGGGTGCGGTGCGTGCCGGCCTTGGATCCAGCGGCCTGCTCCAGGGCTGATTCCAGGCCTGCACTGCCTCCGGGCGGAGCCAACAAATCCACCATCCCCCGGGCCAGGGCCTCCGTCTCGGTGTATCCGAAAATCCGGGCGGCCGCCGGATTCCAGGCGCGGATTTTCCGTTCCTGGTCCCATTCGATCACCGCCAGCGGCGTGTTTTCCACGTGGCTCTCGTGCCGGCGCAGGGCGTCCTCCAAGGTGAGGGTCATGCTTTTCGCGATGGCCTCGGCCCGCGCCCGGGTGGAGATGAGCGACCAGGCCAGCCCCGCCAGCAGCGAACTGATGGTGCATCCGGCGACCAGCGCCCAGAGCGGCCAGCGGTAGTCGGCGGTCTGGTCGAAGCTGGGCAAGGGGATCACCCGCCCCGCCCAGGCCCGGTCCCCCCATTTGAAGACCAATTGCCGCGCCGGCGTGGCGCCGCGATGGCCATTCAAGGAGCCCATGTTGTGCTGGTAGGCCAAGCTGCCGCGCACCGGGTGGTTGCCGCCGATGATCTGGGTCGCGAAATCCGGATCCATCTCCCGCATGACCTCGTCCATCATGGTGTCCAGGTAGATCGCCGCGGAGATCCAGCCCACATGCGCGGCCTTCCTGGCTTCGGTGGTGAAGGCCATGGTGCCGGGCTTGTACACCGGCAGCAGCAGCCCGAAGGCCGGCCGGTCGGGTTCCGTCTCGTTGAAATAAATGGGCGCGGTGATCGCGCTCATGCCGGATTCCATAGCCCGGACCGCGGCGCCGCGCTGTTCCGGGTGGATCCCGATGTCGTAGCCGACTGCGTGGGGATTCAGGAGCGCCGGTTCGGAGTACCGGATGAGGAATTTTTCGCCCGCTCCGCCTGGGACCCGCTCGATATAGGCAAGGCCTTTCACCGAAGGGTAGCGGTGGGGCAGATCCAGTTCCTCCACGAAGCGGCGCCACTCGTCCTCCGCAATCTTCTCGCGCACTTCGAAGAGCCCGCGTCCCCCGCGCAGCAGGCCCTCGTAGGTGAAGAGGTGGTCCTGCATGGACAGGTAGGTGCGCTGCACCTGCCGGTCCACCCGGGCCTGGATGCGGTCCTTGGCGTAGTGATGGCCCAGCACGGCGATGATGATCGTGAGGCCGAGGCCGCACGCGAGGATGGCGAGCGACGCGAGGACGGGATGCTCCCGCATGGCTGGCGGCGATTTTGAATACCAAGGCAGGCGCATGGACTCACATGGTTGTTTGAAGAAGTATAGAGCGGGCGGCCAGCGCCACGGACAAACGGGTTGGCGGTGGACGGCTCCTCCGATCGGAGCCATTCTTAGGGGTCCGGAGCAGCCCTTGGATCCAAATGCGACCGCCCTTCAAGACTTCCTGGACGCAGGCCGCGCCTCGTTGCGCCATCCGGCAGACCGGCGGCGGCTGGAGTTGCTCCTCGGCCGGTGGACCGACGCATGGAAAGGCAAGGAACGCGTGATGGACCTGGCCCAATCCACCCACGGGGCCTTCCTGCACTTCAACCAGTTCATCGCCGACCACTGGTGCCAGGTCTGCTATTTCCATGCGTCGCCCAAGCATGGGGTGAGCATGCGGGGGCCCGACCCTGACCGGGTCCGGAAATCGCACAAGTTCCGCCGCGGGAAGATGGACACCACCAAGCTGGACGCGCTCTTCGAAGCCTGGTCCGCCCACGGGGAGGCCCATTCCGCAGGGCTCGCCGTGGAGTTCTTCCTGGAGGAGACCTCCGACGAGGTCTGGGCAGCCTGCCTGAAATCCGTGAAAGAAATCCTGGGATGAGCCGGATGGAGCTGCGGCCCTTCGGAGTCGCCACGGCCCACACCGCCGCCGTGATCCGCGCCGTGCCCGACTCGGAATTCCACCTCTGGGATCTGCACCCCGTGCCCCACCTCAAGACCCTGCGCGAGCAGCTCGCGCATATCGCGCTCATCCGGGAGAGCATCATTTGCACCCTGACGAACCGCGATCCCGCGGCGCTGAAGCAGGTCTTCGACTCTGAACCCTGGAAAGGGGAGGGTGGCACCGCCGAGTTGATGCAGGCGTGGGATCTCCACACCCGCCGCTGCCAGATCATGCTCGCGGACCTCCACACCGCGGATCTTGGAAAGCCCTTCCAGACCGAGTTCGGAAATGTCTCGACGCCCGAAAACTACCTTCGCCTGATGCTCCTGGAAGAAACCCACCACCGCGCGCAGATGATTCAGCTTCTCCGGCTGTTCCATCTGGACACGCCCGATTTCCCCGGAAGAGCATGGGCGGAATTGAACATGTGATCCCGGTTCCGCGCGGGGACTATCCGCCGATATGGAACATTTCGACTTTGCGGGCTTTGGCGGTCCCGGCGCCGCGCTGCTCGGAATACCGGTCCTCCCTCCGTCTCCAGGCGTTCGCGATGAGGGCTCCGAGCTCCGCATCGCTGGATCCGTTACGGAGGGCTGTCTTCAAGTCCAGGCCCTGGCCCGCGAAAAGGCAGGTATAGACCGATCCCTCGGCGCTGAGGCGCGCCCGGTCGCAGCCGCCGCAGAACGCCTTCGTGACCGAGGCGATGACGCCGAATTCGCCTGATCCATCTTTGTAGCGCCAGCGCTCCACCACGCGCCCGGCCAGGGACTCTGGGATCGGCTCGATTTCTCCGAGTTCCGAGAGCTTGGCCAGCACCTCGTCGGCGGTGACCACCGCATCCAGTTTCCATCCGTTCTGCGTGCCCACATCCATGAACTCGATGAATCGCAGGATGTGCCCGGCCTTGCGGGCGAAGGCCGCCAGCTCCAGGATCTCCCCGTCGTTGAGGCCCCGCTGCAGCACGCAATTGAGTTTGATGGGCCCGAATCCCGCGGCCTGGGCGGCCTCGAGCCCTGCGAGGACGCGGGAAAGCGGAATCTCGGAATCCGAGAGCATCCTGAAGCGGGCGGGATCCAGGGTGTCGAGGCTCACGGTCAGCCGGTGCAGGCCCGCGGCTTTCAAAGCCATCGCCAGTTCGGGCAGAAGCACGCCGTTGCTGGTGAGGGCCAGGTCTTCGACGCCGGAAATCCGCGCGAGGCGCGCCACCAGGTCAGGGAGCCCTTTCCTCAGCAGCGGCTCGCCGCCCGTGAGCCGCACCTTGCGCACACCCTGGGCCACGAAGATCGCCGCCAGCCGCTCGATCTCCTCGAACCGGAGGATCTCCTTCCGGTCCAGGAAGGGATAGTCCGCCCCGAAGACCTCCCGTGGCATGCAGTAGGGGCAGCGGAAATTGCACCGGTCGGTCACCGAGATGCGCAGGGCCCGCAACGGGCGGGATAGGGTGTCCGTCAAAACCATGGATACCAGAATAGGCGCTGACAAGCGCCGCCATTCGCGCAAACATGGAGGATTCGGATGAGTTGCTGCCATGGCCTTGTTTTCCAGGTTCTTTAAAAACGCCGAGGAGGCTCCCCGCCCCGAGCTGGGGGACCTGCTGGCGGAGCGTTCGCTGCCTTCAGATCTGCCCGGGCTGGCGGAGCTCATCAAGGATTTCGCTCACTTCAGCTCGCAGGAGCGTGTGGCCTGCCTGGATGCGGTGGCCGAGCTTCACCGGGCGGGCGTCGCGCTGCCTGAACCATGGAAGTTCGCCCAGTACGAGGTGCTGCCGGAACTGGTGCCGCACTGGCTGGGCGATCGCGAAGCCTTCTTCCACCGGCCCTTCTGCGAGGGCCTCACCCTGCGGGTCCGCATCGGCGACCACCGGCTCACCAAGGCCTGGGCCGTGCTCTTCGAAACCAGCATGGACGAAATCCTCGACCAGGCCCTGTACAACCTCCGCGAGAAGGCCAAGGGCGCGAGCTTCGACCGCCTGCCCAGCGGCATCTACCAGAGCGCTTTCCGCCATCCTTTCGCGGGGCCGTCCGCGCTGCTGCTGCTGCCGGAATTCTGGGACCACCTATTTCCGGGCCAGAACCATTTTCTGGCCGTCCCGACCCCGGACACCCTCCTGGTGGCGCCGCAAGTGCTTCTGCCCAAGCTCCTGGAAGCCACCACGAAGATCATCGGCACCGCCGATCGGGTGCTGCTGGCGACCCTGCTGACCCAGGTGGAAAAGAAGCTGGTGGTGGCCAACATGCAGGATCCCCACCCCATCGCCCAGCCGCAACGGGAGCTCCGCCAATTGGATCTGCTGCAGGCGCTGCGGGCCCAGGATGGCGATCTCGACCCGGCCGTGGAGGGCATGGCCAGGCCCATGCAGCTAGGCACCCTGCGGAACAGCCAGGGCCGCACGATGACCTACGCCACCTGGACCGAAGGCAGCGCCATCGCTTTGCCCGAGGTGGATCTCATCGCCTTCGTGCGGGCTGATGGAGAGCCCCTGGGCATCTACTTCCGCCCGACCCTGCCCCGCATCCACGAGCTGCGCGGCACGGTGATTCCGATCTGGGGTCCGCGCCGCAGCCGTTTCGAGGGATTCCCCACCGCGGAGCAGCTGGGACGGCTGGAAGTCTTCGCCACCGCCGAGCAGATGAAGGCCATGGGCCAGGATAAGGCCGCCAAGCCCGCCCCGAAACCCACCACCCCCGCCGCGGCCAATGCTCTCCAGACCCAGAACGCACTGCCCGCGAATCTCCGAGGAGCCTCCCTCGGCGTCCAGGGCGACGATTAGGGCCCGTTACGCCTTGGCCAGCGCTTTCCTGGCCAAGGTGTTACGGGCCCTTATGTCGGCCGCCGGCGACGTGGTGGATCATTTTGTTCAAGATCATAGGAGGGGATTCCGGCCTTTTCCGATGAGCCGCCCGGGGGACGAGATGGACAGTTTCAAACAACGGATCTTCCATCCAACTTCGCTCCTCGCCTTTGTGTTCTGGACAGCGGCCTTGTTCGGCCAGGAGGTGCCTGCTCCGGCCCTGAGCGTCGTGAAAGTGGTGGCCGATCAGGGCCATGGTTCCCTGCGCCAGGGCAGCGGGGTGATGGTGGGTCCGGGCCTCGTGGCCACCAACGCCCATGTCACCGCGGGAGCGCTGAGCGTGAGCATCCTCTCCGGCCCGCAGACCTGGCAGGTGCAATCCCGCAAGGAAGATCTGCGTCGGGATTTGAGCCTGCTGGCGGTGCCCGGCCTTTCGGTGCCCGTGGCGCCGCCGGCTCCGGCTGCGCCCAGCCTGGGCCAGCCCGTCACTGCCATCGGGTTCCCCTCCGGACAGGGTCCCAAGGTTTCGGCCGGGCGGATCACCGGCCTCTGGGCCTACCTTGGCGCCGAGGTGGTGCAAAGCGATGCCCCCACCGCCCCAGGATCCAGCGGCGGAGGACTCTTCGACGCCCAGGGGCGCCTGCTGGGTCTGACCACCTTCATCTTCGCCCAAAGCCGTGCCATCCATTTCTCGGTGCCCGTGCGCTGGATCCGGGATCTGATGGATGACCCAATGGCCCGGGCGGCTACCACAGCCATCGCGCCCGACCTGCAGATGCCCGGCTTCCTCGACACGCTGGCCTCCAATCCGGCCAACCAGCCCGCCTGGGATGCCTTCACGCGGATCTGGGTGCAGAATTCGCCGGGCGATCCCGATGCCTGGTTTGCCTATGCGAATTCACTGGAACCGGGCCGGGAACCACAGCGCATCCAGGAGCGCATCGCGGCCTACGGCCGGGCCCTGGAGTTGAGAAGCGAATCGCCGAAGGCCTGGAACAACCTGGGCGCAAGCCTGGGCCTGGTCAACCGTTTCCCGGAAGCCGAAGCTGCCTTCCGCCAGGCCCTGGCCCTCAGCCCGCGCTACGGCTTGGCTTTGCTCAATCTCGGCGCGCTTCTGTTGGATATGCGGCGCTCTGCGGAAGCCGCCGAAACCCTGGCCCAAGGTCTGGAGCAGCTGCCTGACAATGCCGAAGGCTGGGAGCATCTGGGAGAGGCGTGGCTGAGCCTCGGCCGGCCCGCAGAAGCAGTCCGCCACTACCGCACAGCCCTCGGGCTCAGTCCATTCCGGACCGAGTGGTGGGCCGATCTGGCCCGCGCCTGCGACAAGGCCCACGATGAACCCGGGGTGCAGCAGGCCCTCGGCAGGCTGTCGGCGTTGGATGCGTCGCAGGCCAGGACGCTGGCGAAGGAGTTGAAACGACAGGCGGTCCGTTAAGGCGCCGAATGCAAAGCTTGGTCCTGGGAGGCGGGATCAATTCCCGTTGATCTTCAGCCCCAGCTTTTCGCGGATCTGGGCTTCGACTTCGTCGGCGAGTTCAGGGTTGTCGAGGAAGAGCTTTTTCACGTTCTCGGCGCCCTGGCCCAGGCGCGAGTCCTTGTAGCTGTACCAGGAGCCGCTCTTCTGGATGATCTCCAGCTGGGTGCCCAGCTCCACCAGCTCGGAGGTGCGGCTGATGCCTTCGCCGTACATGATGTCGAAGGTGGCGACCTTGAGCGGCGGGGCGACCTTGTTCTTGACCACCTTCACCTTGGTCTTTTTGCCGATGACCGAGCTGTCCTCGTCCTTGGCGGCCACCAGCGGATCGCCGGTGTTGCCCTTGATGCTCTGGATGCTCCGCACGTCCAACCGAACGGAGGCGTAGAATTTCAGCGCGTTGCCGCCGGTGGTGGTCTCGGGGCTGCCGAACATCACGCCGATCTTCATGCGGATCTGGTTGATGAAGACCACGCAGGTGTTGGTCTTCGAGATGGTGCCGGTCATCTTGCGCAGCGCCTGGCTCATGAGCCGCGCCTGCAGGCCCACGTGGCTGTCGCCCATTTCGCCGTCGATCTCGGCCTTCGGCACCAGGGCCGCCACGGAATCAATGACGATGATGTCCAGGGCGCCGCTGCGCACCAGCTGGTCGCAGATTTCCAGGGCCTGCTCGCCGCTGTCGGGCTGGCTGATGAAGAGGTTGTCCACATCCACGCCCAGCTTGCGTGCATATTCGGGATCCAGGGCGTGTTCGGCATCGATGATCGCTGCCAGGCCGCCTTTCTTCTGGGCCTGGGCCACCATGTGGAGGGCCAGGGTGGTCTTGCCGCTGGCCTCCGGTCCATAGATTTCGACCACGCGGCCCTTGGGGACGCCGCCCACGCCGAGGGCCGAGTCCAGGCTGATGGATCCCGTGGAGATGACTTCGATGCCCTCGGCGGTGGACATGCGGTCGCCGAGCTTCATGATGGAACCCTTGCCGAAGGCCCGCTCGATGTCGGCCAAGGTGCGGTTGAGGACTTTCAGGCGATCGTCTTGTTCGGTGCTGGCGGCCATGGGCGCTCCTGCGGGGCAAAAATGAAGTATGAATGAACCGGTTCCGCTCGGAACCGCTGCGAGGGGTATTGAAAAGACAGCCGTGTGGCGGGTGGCGCTGGCGACTCCGGTGGTGCGATGGGACAAGAATGGAGCAAAAAGCGAAAAAAACAAGAAATTTTTTCTGCCCAGGCCCCCCCCCTCGCTAACCGCCCTTCAGCACCACCTTCCGCCCACGCCAGGTGTTCACGCCGCGGACCCGGTCCCAGAACGCCCAGAGCATCCCGACGCAAAGGATCAACCCATTCACGGGCCAGAAGACCCAGATCCAGTCCATGGGTTTCCCGGTGATGCGCTGGGAGGCGTCGCCGGCGATGGCCGGGGTGAGCAGCCAGAGAAGGAGCCCCAGCACGGGATGCCCCGCGAGGGGCAGCCACAGCGGCGACAGGTAGCCCGCCAGCAGCAGCGGCACCAAGGCGGGAATGAACCACCAGCCCGGCAAGGCCGCAGTGTTCTTGCGCATGCCGCGGCAGAGGTCCGCCAGGCCCCGGTACATGCGCAGGTGCAGCATGGGACCGCCGCAGGCCATCCGGTTGACGTAGCCCGCCTGCTTGATCCTGCGCGCCAGCATCATGTCGTCGACGGCTTCCAGCGGTGCCGCGGCATGCCCCCCCACCGCGTCGTAGACGCTGCGTCTGAGCAAGGTGAATGCACCGATGCCCGCGAAGGCCGGATGCCGGGGATTCGGCACCTGGTGCGGCGGCACCAGCACCAGGAAACCGGGCACCGCCAGGGGCACCGCGATCCGCTCCAGGACTCCCACGGCATCCGCCGCGAAGATCAAGGCCAGGATGTCGGCCGGCCGGGCCTCCAGATAGGCGAAGGCTTGGCTCAGCAGCCCAGGCGCCGCATGCACATCCGCGTCCACGAAGAGCAGCCATTCGGCGCGCAGAGCCTCGGGCTGCTGGACGGCGAGGTGCAGCGCATGGTTCTTGCCCAGCCAGCCCGACGGCAGCGAATCGTTGCGCAACACCCGGAGGCGGCCGGGATTCCGTTCTGATCTTTCCTGCAAAATCCCGGACGTGCCATCGCTGGAGCCATCATCCACCACGAGGATGAAGAGGTCCGGATAGTCCTGGGCCAGCCAGGAATCCAGGGCCGGCCCGATTTCATCGGCCTCGTTCCGGGCCGGCATGCAGAGGCAGACCGGGCCGTGGGAGCGGGCATCGGGCGGAGCGTCCGGAAGATGATCCAGCCTGGCCGCGTTATGGCGCAGCACGCCGAGCATGCCCAACCACCCGCCGCCGACGATCCAAGCTGTCCAGGCCAATGAATGCATCCTAAGAGCGTGTTTCAGAATGAAACGGTGCCGCGACGGAGGTCAGCCGCGATGCAGCGCAAGGAATGGGCCGCAGCGGCGTATAGATCATACGCTCAAGGCCCGTGACGCCGCGATGCGCGCGGCTGGCCCCGTCCCTTCGGGCTGGGGCGGCGGGCTTCGCGGGGCTGCGTTACCCTCCCGTGGCGTATAGGCGATACGCCGTGGTCGGCTGCCTTGCCCTGCTCGCCCGGCGCTCCCAGCGCGGCATCGTCTCATTCTGAAACACGCTCTGAGCATGACGGCAGGAATCGCTATGCTGGAAGTTTCCAGCGAAGGAAACCCGATGCTCCGCCATCTCCTGCCCACCCGACGCGATTTCCCCGCCGACGATCCCATTTTCGCCCTGAATTCAGAGGCCCAGAGCCGGGCCGCGAAGGGCGAATCCATCATCAACGCGACCGTGGGCGCGCTCCTGGACGACAACGGCCAGATGGTGGTCCTCGACACCGTGATGGAGCTGTGGCGCGAACTGACCCCCAGGGAGATCGCACCCTACGCGCCCATTTCGGGAGACCCGGCCTATCTGACGGCCATGGCGCAGCGCTACTGGCCCGAACTCGCGCATTTCGGAACCGGCTGCGCCACGCCCGGCGGCAGCGGGGCCCTCGCCCTCTCCGTCCGCAATTTTCTGGAGCCGGGCCAGGCGGTCCTGACCCTCGCGCCCTATTGGGGTCCCTATGACACCATCGCCCAGGAAAACGGAGCGCGCGTGGAGGCCTTTCCGATTCCGGAACCCGGCCACGCCCTCGATCCCCTCGCCTTGATGGAGAAGGCCAGGCGGCTGCTGGAGAAGCAGAGGCGCCTGCTCATCTGGCTCAATGACCCCTGCCACAACCCGACGGGCCGGAGCATGAGTCCCGCTGGCCGCGCGGCGATCATGGAAGTACTCCGCGAGCTGTGCCAACGGGGGCCCATCACCCTGCTGCTTGATCTGGCCTACCTGGAATACGCCGCGAATCCCGGAGCGGTGCTGGAAGCCCTGGAGGATTACGCGCGCTTCGCCGCGGAGGGGCAGGTGCTTGTCGGTGCCTCCCTCTCGGTTTCCAAGGCTCTGACGCTGTACGGGGCCCGGGCGGGAGCCCTGGTATTCCCCTGGACCCGGGACGAATCGCTCCAGGCGGCGCTGGCCATGTCCTGCCGGGGGATCTACTCCAACGCGCCCAGGGCGCCGCAATCCCTGGTGGTGCGATTGGCCAAGGACGGGAAAGCCCAGGCCCGGCTGGCGGACGAACACCGGCACTGGTCGGAAAAACTCCATGCCCGAGCCCAGGCGCTCAGCGACGCGCTGAGGGGGGAAAAGCTGCCGGGCGTGGCCTGGCAGGGCGGATTCTTCGTCACGCTGGGCGCGGAGGACCCCGCCGCCGTGGCCGGCAGGCTCAAGGACCGCGGTGTTTTTGTGGTCCCGATACCCAAGGGTCTGCGCGTCGGGCTCTGCGGACTGAGGGTCCAGGATACGTCCCAATTCGCCACGGCCTACAAGGAATCCCTGTAGACAATACGGGCATATCCGCTATTCTAGAGGGCCTCAGGGCGTATAACTCAGCGGTAGAGTGCTACCTTCACACGGTAGAAGTCCCAGGTTCGAATCCTGGTACGCCCACCACCCAAAGGCCCTGATCTTGTAATCGGGGCCTTTGCTTCTTGAATGGGGAATCCATGGCGTTCATCAATGCGAACCAGCTCCGCGCGGGCATGATCATCAATTTCGAGAACGAGCTTTGCCGCGTGATCTCGGTGGAACACCAGACGCCGGGCAACCTTCCGGCCCGCGTGCAAACCAAGATGAAGCGACTGAAGGACGGCATCAACCGCGAGAACCGCTTCGGATCTTCGGAAAAAGTGGACCGGGCCGCCCTGGAGCAGCACGTCATGGAGTTCCTCTACGAGGACGGCGGCCACCTGATCTTCATGAACAACGAGACCTATGAGCAGCTGGAAGTGAACAAGGACGTCCTGGGCGACGACCTGGACTTCCTCACGCCCAACATGCAGGTGGAGCTTGAATTCTACGAGAACCAGCCCATCTCCGCCGCGCTGCCCCCCAGCGTGGTGCTGGAGATCCTGGACACGGATCCCGTGATGAAGAATGCCAATGCCACGGGCTCCTACAAGCCCGCCAAGATGGAAAACGGCATCATCGTTGCAGTGCCGCCCTATATGGAAAACGGCGAGAGGATCCGCGTGAACACGGTGGACCGGACCTTCATGGAGCGGGTGAAGTAATCCCTCCTCCAAATTGTTCTGCTCCCATTCGCTCCAGGCCATTGCTAAGATGACTGGTTGATACGGGTGCTCATGCCAACCGCCGCTCTGAACCTTCATAGCATCTCTTTTCTCTCAGGCCTTCCGCCTTCAATCGCGAAGGAACTGGTGCTGCAGTCGGAACTGCGGAGCTACGAGGATGGCCAGCGGGTCTTCCAGCAGGGCGACCGGATTCCGGGCGTGTTCGTGGTGGCCACGGGCTGCCTGAAGGTCTTCCGCACCGATGGACGGGGCCACATGCAAGTCCTGGACTTCATGAAACCCGGCCAGTGCGTAGGGGAAGTGCAGGTTTTCGACAAAGGCCCCGTCGCCTCCAGCGCCGAAGCCCGAGGGGACAGCAGTTGCTGGCTCATCCCAGCGGAACCGTTGAACCGCATCGCCCACACCACGCCTGAGGTCGCCGAAGTCCTCATCCAGCATTTCGCTTCGAAGGTGCGCCACCTGGTGGATTTGGTGGACGCCCTGAGCCTGCACAGCGTCCCCGAGCGGGTAGCCCAGTTCATCCTCGAAACCCACGAAAAGCATCCCGAGCGCCGCTTCGTGGAATTCGAGGAGACCCAGGAAGACCTGGCCCAATGCATCGGCGCCAGCCGGGAGGCCTTCTCCCGGGCGCTCCGGCTGCTCTCGGACCTTGAATTGATCCACAGCACCTTCCCGGTCATCCGCATCACGGATACGGAAAAGCTGCAGCGCTACGCCAAAGGCTGACGGACGGGCCTGGGCATTCCCTTTCAGGAGCGCCGCCATCCGCGGTTGGCTCTTGAATGAAGACCCGATCCAGGTAAACTGGTACTTCCGTTCCGGTGTAGCTCAGTTGGTTAGAGCGCTAGACTGTTAATCTGGATGTCGGAGGTTCGAGTCCTCTCACCGGAGCCAAAAAACGCCCTGCGCCAGCGGGGCTTTTTTGCGGAGGGGAGAGGGCTCGAATCACAGAATTGCTGGCAGGTAGCCGCCGGCGGAGGCGCCTGCGCCGGAGCCGACAAGCGGCGTGCCAGCAATTCGTGCGGCGCGAAGCGGAGTCCTCTCACCGGAGCCAAAAAACGCCCTGCGCCAGCGGGGCTTTTTTGCGGAGGGGGGAGGGCTCGAATCACAGAATTGCTGGCAGGTAGCCGCCGGCGGAGGCGCCTGCGCCGGAGCCGACAAGCGGCGTGCCAGCAATTCGTGCGGCGCGGAGCGGAGTCCTCTCACCGGAGCCAAAAAACGCCCTGCGCCAGCAGGGCTTTTTTGTGGAGGGGGAGGACTCGAATCACAGAATTGCTGGCAGGTAGCCGCCGGCGGAGGCGCATGCGCCGGAGCCGTGAAGCGGCGTGCCAGCAATTCGTGCGGCGCGGAGCGGAGTCCTCTCACCGGAGCCAAAAAACGCCCTGCGCCAGCGGGGCTTTTTTTGCGGAGGGGAGAGGGCTCGAATCACAGAATTGCTGGCAGGTCGCCGCCGGCGGAGGCGCCTGCGCCGGAGCCGACAAGCGGCGTGCCAGCCATTCGTGCGGCGCGGAGCGGAGTCCTCTCACCGGAGCCAAAAATAACGCGATGAAAAGGCCGCCAATGCGCGGCCTTTTTCATTGCGGCGCCCTAGGACCTCTGGAGTTCCATCAGGATCTGCCGGGCGCAGGCCTTGAGCGTTTCAATCACGCCGACTCCTTGGCTGGCGACCCCCTCGATCATGGGCTCGTTCCGGAAGCGCAGGAGCCGTTCCATCTCATCCGCCTTTTCGGCGGTAGGCATGTCCCGCTTGTTGAGCTGCAGGACGTAGGGGATGGTCCGGATGTCGAAGCCGTTGTCCTTGAGGTTGGTCGCCAGATTGGCGATGGCCTCGATATTGGCCTCCATCCGGGGTCGCTGGCTGTCGGCCACGAAGATCACGCCGTCACAGCCCCTCAGGATGAGCTTCCGCGAGGCGTCGTAGAAGACTTGTCCAGGGACGGTGTAGAGGTGGAACCGGACCTTGAAACCCTTGACCGTGCCCATGTCCAGGGGCAGGAAATCGAAGAACAGCGTCCGGTCCGTCTCCGTCGCGAGGCTCACCAGCTTGCCCCGCTTTTCGGGGTTGGCCTGCTGGTGGATCCACTGGATGTTGGTGGTCTTCCCGCAGAGGCCCGGACCGTAGTACACGATCTTGCAATTGATCTCGCGCGAGGCGTAGTTGATGAAGGTCATGGCGTGGGTTCCTCGTCCATCATCAATCTTTAATCGCCGAAGAGTTTGTCGATGTCGTCATCCGTGATCTCGCTGAAGGGACTCTCGAACTTGGTGCCGGGACCGCTCTCCTCGTTGGCCCGCGTCTCGACCCGCTCGAAGATCTCCTGGAGTTCCCGCGAGGCCTTTTTCACCCTCAGCCGCACCAGGGCCAGGCTGGATCCCTGATCGAAGATCACGACCAGGATGCCGCGTTTGCCCACGATGGAAATGTGCAGGTTGTCCTTTTCGCCTTCGTGGAACAGCAGGCTGAATTCCTTCTCGCCGATCAGTTTGGCCAAGCCATCCGTGGCGGCCACGTTCCCGGCGGTGAGCGAAGCAAGGCTGGTGGCGTCGATGCTCTGCACTTCCCCGGCTGAAGCGATCTGCTGCCCATTCTTGTCCACCAGAAAGACCACCTTGGCGGAAGCGTCTTTCTGCAAGCGGCCAATGATGTCCTGGAGTTGCTTGAACTCCTCCTCGAACATGACAAGATCGAGCTTGGACACAGAACCTCCGACGGCCGAGACGTTCCTTCGAGGATAACAGGCTCTTCGAGCTAGTATCC
This sequence comes from Holophagaceae bacterium, assembly GCA_016720465.1. Taxonomy (NCBI): domain Bacteria; kingdom Pseudomonadati; phylum Acidobacteriota; class Holophagae; order Holophagales; family Holophagaceae; species Holophagaceae bacterium. Next base: position 815,379 of record JADKKO010000004.1, on the reverse strand, counting down.
CGCCGAGGCGGCAAGGCGCCATCGCCTCGGCCGGATCCTCATAAAAAAAGCGGGCCCGGAAGGGCCCGCTTTCTGCAGAAGAAGGGGATTAGGCCTTCTTGTCGTCCTTTTTCACTTCTTTCACTTCCTTGGCTTCGGTCTTCTTCTTGCCGTGCTTCTTGACCGGGGCGGCTTCGACCTTCTTGTCGGCGGGAGCGGCTTCGACCTTCTTGTCCGGAGCGGCTTCGGCCTTCTTGGCAGCTTTCTTGGAAGCCTTCTTCTCGGTCTTCACGGCCTTCTCGTCGGCCTTCTTCTCGTCGCTCAGCAGCATGGCGCTCTTCGGCGCCTCTTCCTTCACGACCTTCTTCTTGCCGTGCTTCTTGACCGGGGCGGCTTCGACCTTCTTGTCGGCGGGAGCGGCTTCGGCCTTCTTGTCCGCAGGAGCGGCTTCAACCTTCTTGTCGGCGGGAGCGGCTTCGACCTTCTTGGCGGCCTTCTTGGCGGCCTTCTTCTCGGTCTTCACGGCCTTCTCGTCGGCCTTCTTCTCGTCGCCCAGGACCATGGCGGTCTTGGCGGCAGGAGCGGCTTCGGCAGGCTTCTTGGACTTCTTGGTCCGGTGCTTCTTGGCGGGTTTTGCGGTCTCGGCGGCGGGAGCGGCAGGGGCAGCGGCGGTCTTGGTCGCAGGGGCAGCGGCCGGAGCGGCGGCGGCCTTGGCGGCGGGAGCGGCCTTGGGGGCTGCGGCGGCCTTCTTGGCATCCTGGGCGAAGACGGGGCTGATGAGCGCGGCGGCCACGAGCAGGGCGGCGAGTTTCTTCATTGTGTTCTCCGAATAGAGGTGGGTCCGGCACGGCCGGATATCTACCATCAATTAAGGAATTTCCAGGCCAATACTTAACATATTGAAAGATGTACCATTAATCGTTTTGAAGCTTTTTTCACAATGTTGATATTTGCAACATTGGTGCAATTCCCCACATCTCTATCCTTCATCGGAACCGTCGGCCAACCCTAGATCCCGGAGTTTTCGATAGAGGGTTGTCCGGTCCTTTCCCAGGATCTCGGCGATGCGGCTCTTGCGGGTCTCGTGCTTGAGCAGGACCTGGATATACCGCCGCTCCAGTTCCTCAAGCGTGGGCAGATGGTCCCAGGCGTCGACCAGTTCGGCCAAGGGACCGGTGGCGGTGGGCGGGTTCGCCGTCGGATGTCCGGCCTGGGTGAGCTTGCTGGGCAGGTCGTCTGGCGTGATTTCGCGGCCGCGGCTCAACTGGGTGAGGTGCTCCACCACATTGGCCATCTCCCTGACGTTCCCAGGCCAGCCGTATGCCTCCAGCAGCTTCCGCGCATCGGCCCGCAGCGAATAGCCGACCTGGTCCTTGCGGCTGGCTTCCGCGAGGAAATGGTCCAACAGCAATCCGACATCGGAGACCACGCGGCCGTCCCGGTCCGTGGTCCGGCGGTCCCGGAGGGCCGGCACATGGATTTCCACGACGCTGAGGCGGTAGAAGAGGTCCTCGCGGAACCGGCCCTCCTTCACCATCTGGGTGAGATCCTTGTTGGTCGCCGCGATGACGCGCACATCCACCTTGGTGGTCTTGTTGCCGCCGACCTTCCGGACCTCCTGTTCCTGGAGGACCCGCAGCAGCCGCACCTGGAAACTGGGAGAGGTCTCGCCGATCTCATCCAGGAAAATGGTTCCGCCGTGGGCTTCCTCGAACAGCCCCTTCTTGTCGCCGGCCGCGCCGGTGAAGGCGCCGCGCACATGGCCGAACAATTCCGATTCGAGGAGGGTTTCCGACAGCGCGCCGCAGTTCACCGCCACGAAGGGCCGGTCCTTCCGGTCGCTGCTGAGATGCACCGTGCTGGCCACCAATTCCTTCCCGGTGCCGCTCTCGCCCACGATGAGCACCGTGGCGCGCGAGTTCTGCAGGCTGGCGATGGTCTTGTAGACCTCCATCATTTTCGCGGACGAGCCGATCATCACGCTCTGCGGGCCTTTCGGGGCATGGTTCAGCGGAGCCTTGGCGTCCTTCCGCACGAGCGCCCGTTTGACGAGGGCTTTCAATTCCTCGTTGTCCCAGGGCTTCGACAGGAAATCGAAGGCGCCCTCCTTCACCGCTTCGATGGCCTTTTCGATGGTGCCGAAACCCGAAAGCAGGATGACTTCGATGCCCAGCGGCTTGGCGGCCCGGAGCAGGTCGAGCCCATCCAGCCGCGCCTCCAGATTGATGTCTGAAAGCATGAGCGAGAAGCCGCCCCCGTTGAGTTTTTGCAACGCGTCCTCGGGCCTGGTGGCCTTCGCCACCTCCAGTCCCATGCCGCCCAGCAATTCTTCCAGCAGATCGCAGGTTTCACGGCTGTCATCCACCACCAGCACACGCGTCATGGGCACCTCATCCTAAAAAGGTAACGCACTGAACGCATCAATGGATGGCAGCCGGGGATCCGGCGATGTAACCTCTTGTGCATCCATACAAGGAGCCAACATGAAAGCCACCCTGAAATGCGCCGCGATCCTGGTCTTCTCCGCCGCGGCGGCGCTGGCCGGCGACTTGACCGTCACAATGACGGGCAAAGGCAAGTACAACGACGGCCCGCAGACGCATTACTGGTCCAGCAAATACATGCGCATCAACAATCCCGGATCCAAGCAGGACACCCTGGTGGATTACGTGAACGGAATCAACTACAGCATCGACCACGGCAAGAAGGTCATCCAGAAGACCAGCTGGGATGATCTGGAGGCCGCCGTCGAAGGCATGGCCAAACAGTTCAAGGACATGCCTCCGCAGATCCTGGCGATGATGCCAGGCGGGGGCGGCGGCGAGGTTTCCGTGGAGGACCAAGGCAAGGAAGTGGTCGCCGGCCGCACCTGCCGGAAATGGAACATCACCTTGGGCAAGATGGTCATCGAAACCAGCAACGATGCCACGCTCAAACCGCCTGTCCCGGCGGTCAGCTACACCCGCTTCCTCAGGGTCAAGAACCTGATGGGGGCGGTCGGGCCGGCGGCCATGAACATGAAGAAGCTCGGCGAGGAAATGGCCAAGATCCAGGGCCTGGCCCTGAAGACGCGCACGGTGATGCCCATGATCGGCGAGATGACCACCGAGGCCACGGAAGTGAAGGAGGGCGCCATCCCGGAGTCCGTCTTCGCGCTCCCCGCGGGCTACAAGACCGAAGACCTGGGCGCGAAATTGGTGAAGAACTTCAAGTAGTAGGCCAGCCGCGAAAAAACAACTCGACCGCCAGGGCCGCCTTATGATGAAACCATGAGCGCATCCGCCCCCTCTTTTGATGACGGCCTGGACCGGTTGGAAGCCTTGGTGCAGCAATTGGAGGCCGGCAGCCTCAGCCTCGAGGATGCCCTTTCGAAATTCGAAGAAGGCGTTGGCCTCTGCAAAACCCTTCAGGAGCAGTTGAACGAAGCCCAGCGCCGCGTGGAGGTGCTCAAGCGCGGCCTGGGCGGCGAATATCGCGCCGAGACCTTGGACGTCGAAGCAGGTCCTGAGGAACCGGCGTGAACGGTCCAACCCCGGAAGCCCTCGTCCGGAAGGACCTGGACCGCCTGCTCCCCCTGTTGAATGCCAGCCTCGCGTCCCGCTTCGAGGGTGGCGATTCGATGAAGGTCGGCGAAGCCATCCGCTACAGCCTGGAAGCGGGGGGCAAGCGGGTGCGGCCCATCCTCTGCCTCCTCTCGGCCGAATCCGTGGGCGCGCCGGCCGAGCGGGCCTTGGCTGGCGCGCTGGCCCTGGAATACCTCCATACCTATTCGCTCATCCACGACGATCTTCCTGCCATGGACGACGATGACCTCCGCCGGGGCAAGCCCACCTGCCATGTGGCCTTCGGCGAAGCCCACGCAATCCTGGCCGGGGATGGACTGCAGGCCGAGGCCTTCGCGGTCCTCGCATCCGACGCAGCCATCCCGCCGGAGGCCCGGGTGGAAGCCATCGCCCTGCTCGCGGAAGCCAGCGGCTGGCGGGGGATGGTGGGCGGCCAGGCCCTGGACCTCGAGGGAGAGGCCCTGGATTCCTATGGCCTGGACCACCTCAAGACCATCCACCGCCTGAAGACCGGCGCCCTGCTGCGGGCGTCCCTTGAAATAGGCGCGGTACTCGGGGAAGCGGAACCGTCTTTCCGGGAGGCCCTGCGGAGCGCTGGAGCCTCGCTGGGACTCGCATTCCAGATCCAGGACGACATCCTCGACGCCACTTCAGACGCCGCCACCTTGGGGAAACGGGCCGGAAAAGATGCAGGAAAGGGTAAGATCACGTACCCCGCCCTGTTAGGGCTGGATGGCGCTCGGCGGGCCCTCGCCGAGGCCACGGAGAATGCGTTATGCCACCTTCAGTCCCTCCCAAGACCCGAATCGCTGGAAGCGTGGGCGCGCTACTTGGCGGCCAGGACAGTGTGATGGGGCCAGCGACCGAAAGCCGCTATCCGCTGCTCGATTCCATCGTGGCCCCTCAGCAGATCAGGCATTTCACGGGCCCGCAGCTGGAACAGCTTTCCCAGGAGGTGCGCCAATTCCTCGTGGATTCCATCAGCGCCACCGGCGGGCATTTCAGTTCGAATCTCGGCACCGTCGAATTGACGGTGGCCCTGTTCCACCACTTCGATTTCCTCCACGACCGCGTGATCTGGGATGTGGGGCACCAGGCCTACACCCACAAGATCCTCACGGGGCGGAAGGGGCGTTTCCCCACCCTGCGCCAGCACGACGGCCTGGCGGGATTCCTCAAGCGCGACGAGAGCCCCTACGACCACTTCGGCGCCGGTCACGCCAGCACCTCCATTTCCGCGGTCCTCGGCATGGCCAAGGCCCGGGACCTGCAGGGGCAGAACCACGCCTGCATCGCCGTGATCGGCGATGGTTCCATGACCGCCGGCATGGCCTTCGAGGGCCTCAACCAGGCCGGGTATCTCCAGGCCAAGAACTTCCTGGTGATCCTCAACGACAACGACATGAGCATCAGTCCGAATGTGGGTTCCTTGCAGGGCTACCTCAACCAGATCATGTCCGGCCAGTACTACAACCTGTGGCGGGACCGCATCGAGCACGCCATCAAGGCCATTCCCCTGGAGAAGGTCAGCCAGGGTGTCGCCAAGGCCGCGAAATGGAGCGAAGAAAGCTTCAAGCGGATGATGGTGCCGGGACTCCTGTTCGAGGACCTGGGATTCCGCTACATGGGCCCGGTGAACGGGCACGATGTGATCGCCACCGAAAAAGCGATCGCCGAAGCCAAGGTGAAAATGGCCGATGGCCCCGTGCTGCTGCACGTCCAGACCAAGAAGGGTTTCGGCTACGATCCTGCTGTGAATGACCCCATGAAATGGCATGGCGTCACGGCCTTCGATGCAGAAGCCGGCGAGATGAAGAAGGCCGCCGTGGATCCCGCCAGGCCCACGCCCCCCAGCTACACCAGCGTATTCGGCAAGGCCATGGTGGAGCTTGCGAGGACCGACGACAAGATCGTAGGCATCACCGCCGCCATGGATACGGGCACCGGTCTGGATATATTCGCAAAAAGCTTTCCTGACCGCATGTTCGATGTCGGCATCGCCGAGCAGCATGCGGTGACCTTCGCCGCGGGGCTGGCGGCCCAAGGCATGCGCCCGGTGTGCGCCATCTATTCCACGTTCCTGCAGCGCGGCTTCGACCAGGTGGTGCACGACGTATGCATCCAGGATCTCCCGGTGACGTTCGCCCTGGACCGCGCAGGCATCGTCGGGGCGGACGGTCCCACCCACCACGGCCTTTACGACATGGCCTATCTGCGCTGCATCCCCAACATCCTCCTGATGGCTCCGAAAGACGAGAACGAACTCCGGCGGATGCTCATGACCGCCATCTACAGCGACCACCCCGCAGCCCTGCGCTATCCCCGAGGCAATGGCCTGGGCGTGGCCATGGATGCGACCATGACGGCCCTGCCCATCGGCAAGGGCGAACTGCTGCGCGAAGGCTCGGACCTGCTGCTGTTCGCGATCGGCGCCATGGTGGCCCCCGCCGAAAAGCTCGCGGCGAAGCTTGCGGAAGCCGGTGTCTCCTGTGCTTTGGTCAATGCCCGGTTCATAAAGCCCATAGATGCCGAGTTGTTGGCCACTTGGAGTGAAAAGACCCGCGGCGTGGTGACGCTGGAAGAAGGGTGCGCTCCCGGAGGCTTTTCCGCCGCCGTGCTGGAAACCCTTGCGGATGAGGGCATCGCGAAACCGGTGCTCCGATGCGCCGTCCCCGACCACATCGTGCTCCACGGCGATCCGAAGCGGCTGATGGATGAGGAGGGGCTGGGCCAGGATCCGCTGTTAAATCGCATCAAGAGGTTCGCGGAGCGCTTGGCCCGGTAAACGAAGCCGGGAAGTTTTTTCCGGCTTGTGCCAAGCATCCCTTGTTACTAAATTGTTTCTGATCCACCCTTGATAATTCACATACGGGGTACTGCCGTGCGGAATGTCCTGTCCATTCCTGTCTTGATCTGTGCCCTGGCCGGAAGCCTGCCCGCGGCTGCCGCCCCCCAGGATTCCGATCCCATCAAATCTGCCTCCGGCTGGGCCAAGGCGGACAAGGACGGGTCTTGCACCTTCTTCAACGAAGCCACCCGCTCGCTTGAAACCTGGATGAAGGACATCGGCATCACGGGCAGCCTGAACCTTTCGAAACTCGATGTTCCGCCGGAAAAATGGGTGTTGGATCCCTACGGCAATGCCTGGGTCGTGTCCGGTCCGCTGCTCTACCAGGTATATAAAAACGGGAAAACGGGAACTACCGTCCGCCTGCCCGGAGAAGTGGTGGACCTGGGCTGGAGCACGAAGGGATTCTTCCTGCTCTACCGCGGCGGGGAGACCTACCTGGAGAAACGCGATTACACGAAAGCCGGCCTGCTCTGGTCCTCGGGAAAGAAACCCAAAGGCAGCGAAAACGGAACCACCCCGGCACCGGCCTCAGCGGACAGGCTCATCGTCTCTGAGGATGGCAACGTGATGCTGACGAATGGCGCCAGCCTCTCCTTGTTGTCTTTCGATGGAAACAAGGGCACCCCCCTTGGCGAGACTGTATTCACCCAGAACAATGTCGCGGCGCCAACGCTGTCCCTGCGTGGCAAGGAGCGCGGCGCGCTTGGCTGGTGGATGGGCAAATCCGTGGTGATGGCCTCCGTGCCCGCCTCGCAGGTTCCGAATGAAAAGAAGGCCGGGCTCCTGCTCGCGCGCCTGGATCTATCGGCGGGCAGCGCCGAATTCCTCCCGACAGGGGTCACCGAGGACCACAAGCTCATCGGGGTGATCGAAACCGAAGCCGTGCTCATGAAACCGGGCGGCGGATTGGTTTTCGTGCCGATCAGGTAGGCTGTCCGGCGCGGAGGGCGAGGCGGGGGTCACCTGGCCTGCTGCATGATCCGCTCCCGGTCCAGGGCCGGGATGGTCCGCCAGGCGTGAGTGGGCGCCAGGGCCAGGCTGGGGCGGCTGAGCACGTAGCTCAGGAGCAGGTTGCGGGCGAGCTCAGGCGTGATGGATTCCGGCTGCCCTGTGAATCCGATGGCGGCCATGTAGCCGCCTCCGCCCCGCAGCCGGTACGTGCTGAGCGCCAGGGAAAAAGTCTGATCCTCCTGGACGGGCCGCCCCTGGAAGCTGAGATTCTTCACGCGTTTCCCCGCAGGCTGGGACAGGTCCAGGGCGTAGGCGCAGCCATCAATCTGGTCCACCTCATAGAAAGGCACCGCCTTGTTGAAGAGCTCTGGCTCGTGGCTGAAGTTATAGGCCCTCGCCGCGAATTCCAGGTACAGGCGGAGCTGCTTGCCGGAGATGCGGATGCGCGCCACCTGGTTTTCATAGGGCTGCAGGCTGTAGAACTGCCGGACGGAGGTGGGGCCGGCCGGAATGAAGATGCCGGCGCTGGTCCAACTCACCACCGAAAGCTGGGCTCCGGTGGCCTGGCGCTGGACGGTGTGGAGGAGCTGCGCCAGAGGCGTGTCCTCCAGGCGGCACCAGCGTCCGTCCAGATCCGTGAACAGGTTCGTGGCTGCGGTGTTCAAGTAGGTATCGGTGGCGGTCCGCAGGGAGGCTGTCAATTCCAGGACCTGCGCGTCCAGAGGCGTGTCGTCGGCTGGTTCCACAAGGCGGCCGCGGACGGCTGCCACCCGCCATCGCCCCTGGCTTTTTTGCAGGGTGAGATCCGCCACCGCCAGCGCGCGGCCATGGGCCGCCGCCTGGAGGATGGGGACCCCCTTGTGCTGGCTGCTGATGGGCGCATGGGTGTGGCCGGTGAGGATCAGGTCGATGCCAGGCACCTGGTCCGCCAGCCGGAGCGCGCTGTTCTCATCGCCGGCCTGCCCCGGCAGAGCGCCCAGCCCGGAATGCATCGTGACGATGATGACGTCCGCCTTTTCTTTTTCCCTCAGTCGCGGAACCAGGGCCTTGGCGCTTTCCACAATGTCCTGGAAGGCCAATCCCGCGTAGTTCCCGGGCTCCTCCATATGGGGAATCCCAGGCGTGGTGAAACCCACGATGACCACGGTGGCTCCGCCGATGTTCACCTTGGTCCAAGGCGTGAACGCGCCCTTGCCGCCTTTGGCCAGGACCGTGTTCGCGGAAAGCAACGGGAACCTGGCCTGCTTCTCGACCGCCCGAAGCGCATCCAGGCCCCAATTGAAATCGTGGTTGCCGATGGCCATCGCCGAAAAACCCAGCGCGTTCATCACCGCGATGGACGGTTCCGCCATATCCGGCCGCAGCCGGGTCCGGACGTAATTGACGGGTTCCCCCTCGATCGTGTCCCCGCTGTCGATGAGCACCGAATTGGGGTTCTCGGCCTTGGCCTGCCGGATGAGCGTGGCCAGCTTGGCCCAGCCCTTGTTCCTCGGCTGCAGGGAATAGGTGTCCTGGGGCAGCACATGCCCGTGCAGATCCGTGGTGCCAAGTACCTGAAGTTTCAACTCCTGTGCGAATAACGCCCCGGCCCCCAGCAACCCGGCGAAGCAGAGTGTGAAACAGGCATGCAGGAGGCGGGCGAGGCGGCGATGAGTCATGAAAAAACCTTAGCTAGAAAGGCGGGCGCTTCGGAGATAAACTACTTCTTCAACTTTTGTTGACCTCATCCACCTCCCCACCACATCAATGGAGCGTCCATGCAAGAAGTTCAAATCAAGGCCCCCAAGCACGAATTCACCCTCCTTTGCGATGACATCCGGCAGGAAATGGGCGGCAAGACCTCGCTCATGGGCCTCTACGACCACCACATCGTGGTTCCCGAAATCCCCTTCGTCCTTCCCAAGGTCTGCTTTTTCAGCAAATTCTCCCGCATGGACGGCCAGTTCAAGTTCAGCTTCTCGGTCGTGAGCCCGAACGGCGAGCGCAAGGACATCATCCGCGACAGCGACGTGCAGATCCCCGAAGGCGCCAAGGAAGGCACCTTCAATGTCATCGCCAGCCCCTTCGAAGTGGGCGCCGAGGGCGTCTTTGAAGTGATCATCGGCCTCACCAAGGGCGCGGATCGCTTTGAATACGTCTACAAGTTCGCCATCAGCAACGCCCAGCGCCTCCAGGCCGAGTACGAGGCCGCCATGGCCGAAGCCCAGAAAGCCGGCGCCGCCAACTAATCCGCACAGCTTGCGCACCAACGCACGATAGGGGGCGGGCTTCGGCCCGCCCCTTTCGCTATTGATCCCCGAGGCCCCCATGTCCCGCCGAGTCGTCACGCGTTTCGCTCCCTCCCCGACCGGGATGCTCCATATCGGAGGAGTCCGAACCGCGCTGTTCTGCTGGCTCTTCGCCCGCAAGCACGGAGGCACCTTCATCCTCCGCGTGGAGGACACGGACCTCACCCGCAGCACCGACGACAACATCCGCATCATCGAAGAAGGCATGGAATGGTGCGGCCTGCGCTGGGACGAGGGTCCGGTGGCAGGCGATCCCACGAAATGGGTCGGCCCCCACGGTCCCTACCGCCAGATGCAGCGCATGGAGAGCCACTACAAGCCCGCCATCCAGAAGCTGCTGGCCGAAGGCAAGGCCTACCGCTGCCGCTGCACCAAAGAGGAGCTGGACGAGCGCCGGGCCGCAGCCGAAAAGGCCGGAAAGATCTTCCAGTACGACCGCCGCTGCCGCGACGCTGGCCACGACGGCAGCCAGCCCGCTTCCATCCGCCTGAAGATGCCGCTGGGCGCCGAGCCCTGGCTCGAGCAGGGCGACATCGTCCTGCGGGATCTCATCAAGGGCGATCTGCGCTTTCCCGCCTCCAGCCTGGACGACTGGATCATCGCCCGCACCGACGGCACCCCAACCTACAACTTCTGCGTGGTGGTGGACGACACGGACATGGAAGTGAGCCACGTCATCCGCGGCGACGACCACGTGGCCAACACGCCCAAGCAGATCGCGCTCTACCACGCCATGGGCTATGAGGCCCCGGCCTTCGCCCACGTCCCCATGATCCTGGGCAAGGACGGCGCGAAGCTCAGCAAGCGCCACGGCGCCACCAGCATCACCGAGTACCAGCAGATGGGCTTCCTGCCCTCGGCCGTCCGGCTGGCCCTGGCGCGGCTCTCCTGGACGCCCAAGATCGACGGCCGCGCCATCGACACGGTGGAAGAGGAATTGCTCACAGACGACGAAATGATCCAGCTCTTCGATCTCGGCGACATCCAGAAGAGCCCCGCCCGCTTCGACATGGACAAGCTCAACTGGATGAACCAGAAGCTCATCCAGCGCGCCACCTGGCAGGAGATCGAGCCTCATTTCAGGCCCTTCCTTCCCGAAGCCTGGAACGCGAAGCCCGATGAATGGAAAGCCCTCGCCATCCAGTGCACCCAGAAGGGCAAGTCGCTGGTGGAGATGGCGGGCTTCCTGGAATTCGCCTGGGCGCCGCCCGCCGCCTTCGACGAGGCCGCCGCGGCGAAGTTCATCACTGAATCCGTGAAGCCGGCCTTGCGTGACCTTTGCGCCCTCGGCGACTACAGCAGCGAGGCGCTGCATGCGGGTTTCAACGCCATCCTCGAACAGCGTGGCCTCAAGCTCAAGGACCTGGCCCAGGCCCTGCGCGTGGCCCTTTGCGGGAAACCCGTCAGCCCGCCGATCTTCGACACGCTGATGCTGCTGGGACGAGATGAAGTCGTGGCAAGGGTTTCGAAGTGGATATAAAAAAATCTTTCACCGCCAAGACGCCAAGACGCCAAGAAAAGAAAAATATTGTTCTTTTCTTGGCGGCCTTGGCGCCTTGGCGGTAGTCCTTAATCTTTTGGTGGCTACCATGTCCGAATCTCCTGATTCCCGCCCGCTCAATTTCATCGAAGACATCGTCGAGGCCGATCTCGCATCGGAAAAGCACGCGGGCCGCGTGCTCACGCGCTTCCCGCCGGAACCCAACGGGTACCTCCACATCGGCCATGCGAAATCCATCTGCCTGAATTTCGGATTGGCGACGCGGTACGGCGGCGCCACGAACCTGCGGTTTGACGACACGAACCCCACGAAGGAAGACGTGGAATACGTGGATTCCATCCGCGAGGATGTGGAATGGCTGGGTTTCAAGTGGGCGGGCGAGTTCTACGCTTCGGATTATTTCCAGAAGCTCTATGACTACGCCGAGTACCTGGTCCAGTCGGGCAAGGCCTATGTGTGCGATTTGTCGGAAGCAGAAATCCGCGAGTACCGGGGCAATTTCCATGTGCCGGGCAAGGACAGCCCCTACAGGACGCGTTCGGCCGCAGAGAATCTGGACCTCTTCCGCCGCATGAAGGCCGGGGAATTCGAGGACGGGGCGAAGGTGCTGCGCGCCAAGATCGATATGCAGAGCGGCAATATGAATCTGCGGGATCCGCTCATGTACCGCATCCGCCGCTCCCGCCACCACCGCACCGGCGACGCCTGGCTCATCTACCCGCTCTACGACTACGCCCATGGCGTGTCCGACGCCATCGAAGCCATCTCCCACTCCATCTGCACGCTGGAATTCGAGGACCACCGGCCGCTCTACGAGTGGTTCCTGGAGCAGGACACCGAGGGAAAGTTCTTCCAGCGGCCGCTGCCCCGCCAGATCGAATTCGCCCGGCTCAACCTGACCTACACGGTCATGAGCAAGCGCCGCCTGCTGCTGCTGGTGCAGGAAGGCCATGTGCGGCACTGGGACGATCCCCGGATGCCGACCATCTGCGGATTGCGGAGGCGCGGCTTCACACCGGCCTCGCTGCGGAACTTCGCCGAGCGGGTGGGCGTGGCCAAGCGCGACAGCCTGACGGACGTGGGCCTATTGGAATTCGCCATCCGCGAGGATCTGGAGAAGACCGCCCAGCGCCGCATGGCCGTGCTGCGGCCTCTGAAGGTGGTGCTCACCAACATGGGGGAGGATGAGGTCCATGAGCTGGAAGTGGCCAACCACCCCGATCCCGCGCATGGAACGCGGAAGCTGAAGCTCGCCCGGGAGGTGTACATCGAACGCGAGGACTTCGAGGAAGTCCCGCCCAAGAAGTGGTTCCGGATGGCCCCAGGCGCCGAGGTGCGGTTGAAGGGCGCCTGCCTGGTCCGTTGCGGGGAGGTCGTCAAGGATGCCAATGGCGATGTGGTTGAGCTGCGCTGCACCTGGGACCCGGCCTCCCTCGGCGGCGATGCGCCGGACGGACGCAAGGTGAAAGGCACGTTGCACTGGGTTTCCGCCGCCCATGCCGTCGATGCGGAAGTGCGGCTGTACGACCGGCTTTTCACGGCCGAGAATCCGATGGACGTCCCCGAAGGCGGCGACTGGCGCGACACGCTCAACCCGGAATCCCTGACGGTCTGCGCCGCCAAAGTGGAGGCCGGCCTGGGGGCCGCCGGGGCCGGCGAACGCTTCCAGTTCGAGCGCCTGGGCTATTTCTGCGTGGACGCCGACGCGAAGCCCAGCGCCCCGGTCTTCAACCGCACCGTGGCCCTGAAGGATTCCTGGGCCAAAGCGGACACCCAGGGCAAAGGATAGGGATTCCCTATCCCAGGGCCCGAAAGGGCGTCAATCCATTTGTGCTCCACGTCACTCCCTAGAGCCGCGGCCTAAGCCGTTTTTTTAAGAAAAGCCTTGTCATTTCGATGGCGCACCGGCATAAGGAGCCGTAACGAACCACCCAGAAAAGCACTGGTTGTTTCGTAACGGCTCCTAAGCCCTGCTAAGGTCTGGGAAGGGATTTTTCTCCCGCCAGCGGAAGCCTTGCATGGAATCGGTTGCCCATCTGACAGGCCTATCGGCCGTGACGATCTGGACCTTGTTGAAGGTTCTAATAGTATTCAGCGCCGTCATGGGAATCGGATCCCTTTGGACCTGGGTGGAACGCCGGGGCAGCGCCATGCTGCAGGACCGCATCGGGCCCAACCGGGCCCTGTTGTTCGGCCGTTGGCAGCTCCTCGGATTGCCCCAGCTCGTGGCGGACGGCATCAAGTTCTTCTTCAAGGAGGACCAGGTCCCGCCCCACGTGACCAAGAGCCTCTTCTGGCTCGCGCCGGTGCTGGCCTTCGTGCCGGCGCTGATCGGTTTCGCGATCATTCCCTTCGGTCGCAGTTTCACCTATCAAGGCATGCCGTACCATCTGAGCGTTCTGGAACCCGGCAACGGCATGGGCATGCTCTTTCCCCTGGCCATCGGCGCCGTGGCGGTCTACGGCATCCTGGTGGCGGCCTGGAGCAGCAACAACAAATGGGCCATCCTGGGCGGCATGCGCGCCAGCGCGCAGATGGTGAGCTACGAGATCGCCCTGGGCCTGGCGGTGCTGGCGATCTTCATGCGGGTCGGCGGCTATGATCCGTCCGAGATCATCAAGGACCAGATGGCGGGCGGCTGGTATTTCTGGCGCCAGCCTTTGGGATTCCTGGTCTTCTTCACCTGCATGTTCGCCGAGAGCAACCGGCTGCCCTTCGACTTCGCCGAAGGGGAAGCGGAGATCGTGGGCTTCCACAACGAATACGGCTCCATGAAATTCGCGCTGATCGCCCTTTCCGAATACGCCCACATGATCTCCGCCTCGGGGCTCATCACGACGCTCTACCTCGGCGGCTGGTCCGTGCCCTTCATGCCGGAAGCCCCGGTGCTGCTGACGATCCTGTCCTTCCTGGTCAAGCTGCTGTTCCTCCTGTGGGTCTTCGTGTGGGTGCGATGGACCCTGCCGCGCTTCCGGTACGACCAGCTCATGTTCCTGGGCTGGAAAGTCCTGCTGCCCCTCTCGATGGTGAACCTCATCTGGAATGCCTGGTGGATGACGCGGGGAGGGATCTAATGGGCGTCATCGTCAAGAAAGTCGAACTGTCCTGGCTGGACCGGAGCTATGTGTGGCCCATCGCCCAGGGCATGCTCATCACCTTCCGGCACTTCCTGAAGCAGATCGCGACCCCGACTTCAAAGCGCTTCACGATCCAGTATCCGGACATGAAGAAGACGCTGCCCGCCGGCTACCGCGGCCTTCACGAGCTGAAGCGGTTCGAGGACGGCGCCATCAAGTGCGTGGCCTGCTTCATGTGCCAGGAAGCCTGCCCCGCCCGCTGCATCAGCATCGAGGCCGAGGAATTCAGCGAATTGAACTTCACCCAAGGCTTCGAGGAGAAGCGCCCCGCCGCCTTCAAAATCGACATGCTGCGCTGCATCTACTGCGGCATGTGCGAAGAAGCCTGCCCCAAGGACGCGATCTGGCTGCGCAACGAGTACGAACTGGCGGCCTACGACCGGGTCAGCATGAACTTCGGCAAATGGGACCTCATCAACACCTACGCCGAGGCGGATGGCAAGGCCCGGCTGACCCAGGGCCAGGAGAGCCCGGCGACACCTTCACGCCCCGCTTCAGGCCAATCCGGCCAACCCTCCGATCCGGCATAGGAGCCGAGCATGTTCTTGTTGTTTGCTCTGATCACGATCCTTGGCGCGCTCGCCATGTTCAGGCAGAAGAATGTCATCGTGGCCGGGCTCTGCATGGTGCTCACCTTTTTCGGCGTCGCGGGGCTCTTCCTGATGCTCTCCAATCCGGTGGCCGCGGCGCTGCAGATCATCGTCTACAGCGGCGCCATCATGGTGCTGGTGCTCTTCACCATCATGCTTTTGAACTCCCACGAGGAAGAGGCGGCGGTCCAGCCGCGGCCCCTCCAACGCTGGGTCGGCGCATCCCTGATCGCGGTTCTGGGCGCTTTTGCCTTCCGTGTCGTGGCAGGATCCAGGTCCCTGGCGGAGCTCAACGACGCTGGCCGTCCTGCGGCCGGCATGGACCTGCTCCGGGTTGGCGATGAAATATTCAGGCACTACCTGCTGGGTTTTGAAATCATCGGCCTGCTGCTGCTGGCCGCCATGGTGGGCGCCGTGGCCTTGACGAAAAAGGAACTGTGATGGGCGCCTGGTTGAGCGGTTCCCTGCAGGGCTACATCCTCGTCGCGCTGCTGCTGTTCATCATCGGGCTGGCGACGGTGCTGCTGCGGCGCACGCTGCTCATGCAGTTCATGGGCATCGAGCTGATGCTCAACGCCGCCAACGTGGCGCTGCTGGCCTTCGCGCGCTTCCGCGGCGGGGATGTGACGGGCACGGTCTTCTATCTGTTCATCCTGGGCGTCGCCGCCTGCGAGGCCGCCATCGGCCTGGCGCTGGTCATCGCCCTCTTCCGCCACCGCAAAACCACCGACGCCGATCGCGCGGATTCGCTGAGGCAATGAGAACCTGATGCAGAAGATAGCCTGGCTCATCCCGATCCTTCCGCTCCTCGGCTCCGCCTTCAACGGCCTCATCGGCAAGAAGGCCGGTAAGAAGGCCGTGTCCATCGTGGGCGTGGGCACCGTGGCCGCCTCATTCCTCTTCGCGCTCTGGGTGTTCTTCGCCATGAAGGCTGCGCCGGGGCAGCGGCTGGAACTCGTCTACGGAACATGGATGGCCACCGGCTCCTTGACGGTGCCCTTCGGCCTCACCATCGACCCCCTGTCGGGGACGATGATGCTGGTGGTGACGGGCATCAGCGCGCTGATCCATCTCTATTCGGTGGGCTACATGGCCGACGAGGAAGGCTACGCGCGCTATTTCTGCTACTTGAACCTGTTCGTGTTCTTCATGCTCACGCTGGTGCTCGGCAATTCGCTGCCCCTGCTCTTCGTGGGATGGGAAGGCGTGGGCCTCTGCTCCTACCTGCTGATCGGCTACGCCTTCGAAACTGAAGTCGCGCCCGCAGCGGGATTGAAGGCCTTCCTCTTCAACCGGACCGGCGACATGGGGATGGCCATCGGCATGATGGCCCTGTTCGCGCTGTTCGGAACGCTCACCATCGGCGACATCCTGAACCAGGCCGGACACATGCACGCAGAGGCGGGATTCGGCGTGCTGACCTTCGCCACGCTCATGTTGTTCGTGGGCGCCACCGGCAAGTCCGCGCAGATTCCGCTCTACCTCTGGCTGCCGGACGCCATGGCCGGCCCGACGCCCGTTTCCGCCTTGATCCATGCGGCGACCATGGTGACCAGCGGCATCTACATGATCTGCCGGCTGGCGCCGGTGTTCGGCCTGACTCCCATCACCATGACCACCATCGCCTGGATCGGCGGCCTGACGGCGCTCCTCGCGGCCACCATCGGACTGGTCCAGCGGGACATCAAAAAGGTACTGGCATATTCCACCGTTTCACAGCTGGGCTACATGTTCCTGGGGCTCGGTTCCGCGGGGTTCGCGGCCGGCTTCTTCCATGTATTCACCCACGCTTGGTTCAAGGCCCTGCTCTTCCTTGGCGCGGGAGCCGTGATCCATGCCATGCACCACGAACAGGACCTGTTCCGCATGGGCGGGTTGAAGGAAAAACTGCCCATCACCTTCTGGACCATGCTCATCGCCACGCTGTGCATCATGGGCATCCCTGGATTTTCGGGCTTCTTCAGCAAGGATGAAATCCTCTACCTGGCCTTCCTGAAGAGCCCCGCCCTGTGGGCCATCGGACTCATTGCCGCCTGCTGCACGGCCTTCTACATGGCGCGGCTCATGGCCCTGGCTTTCCTGGGCGAGCCCCGGGATCCCCATGCCTTCGAGCACGCCCACGAAGCGCCGGCGACGATGACCTTGCCCCTGGTGGTGCTGGCGGCCGGTGCCGTGGCGGCAGGGTTCTGGGGCATCCCGAAAGTTCTGGGCGGGACCTTCGCCATCGAGCATTGGCTCGAACCTGCGCTCACCTTCGGGCGCGCGGAAGCGGAAACAGGTTCGGTCCACGAAGGTCCGGCGATGCTGCTCATGGGCATCTCCGTGGCCGCCGCCGTCGGCTTCGGATTCTTCGGCTGGTCCCTCTACAAGGACGGGACCGAAAAATCCGAACGGCTGGCCGCCAGATTCCCTGGCGCCCACACCATCCTGCTGAACAAATATTTCCTGGATGAGCTGGTGGAAGGCTACCTGCTGCGGCCCACGCGCTGGTTCGGCAACGTGCTGTGGAAGCTCTTCGACGTGATCCTCATCGACGGCATCGGCGTGAACCTGCCGGGCGCGCTGACCCGGGTAGCCGGCGATTTCACCGCGCTGCTGCAGACAGGCCGGGTCCGCAACTATGTGCTCAGCATGGGCCTCGGCGTCCTCGCGCTGCTCTATATCTTCTTAAAGTAGGCCCTGATGACCGAGTGGATGAGCAATCACCTTCTGACCTTCCTGGTTTTCGCGCCGGCGATCTGGGGGCTGCTGATCCTCTGCTTCCCGGAGAAGCAGGCGCCGCTGGCCAAGCTTCTGGCGCTCTTCGGCGCCGCCGGCCTCTTCTTCATCAGCGCCGCGCGCCTGCTGACCATGCCTCCCGAAGGCCCCCTGAACCTGGTGTTCGCGGAACACATGCCCTGGTTTTCGGTGATGGGCCTGCCGGTGGACTATTCCCTGTCCATCGACGGCCTAAACCTCTGGCTGGTGCTGCTGACCACGTTCCTGACGCCGCTCACCATGCTCGGCACCTACCGCAGCGTGACCCAGCGCTCCGGCGCGTTCATGGCGCTCGTCCTGATCCTGGAATCCGGCATGCTCGGCGCGTTCATGGCCCAGGACCTGCTGTTCTTCTACCTGTTCTGGGAAGCCATGCTGATCCCCATGTATTTCATGATCGGCGTCTGGGGCGGCGACGAGCGGAAATACGCGGCGAACAAATTCTTCCTGTACACCCTGTCGGGATCGCTGCTTTGGCTGGTGGCCCTGCTCTACCTCGCCACCAAGGCCGGGACTTTCGCGCCGGCGATCATGGCGGCAACGGCCCTGGGCTTGCCTTTCAGCGTCCAATGCACGCTCTTCCTCGCCTTCGCCCTGGCCTTCGCCATCAAGGTGCCGCTCTTCCCGCTGCACACCTGGCTGCCGGACGCCCACGTCCAGGCCCCCACCGCGGGCTCCGTGATCCTGGCGGGCGTGCTCCTGAAGCTTGGCTCCTACGGTTTCCTCCGCTTCGCCCTGCCGATGTTCCCAGGCGCCTTCCTGAATTACGCGAAACCCATCGCCATGCTTTCGGTCATCGCGATCATCTACGGCGCCCTGGTGGCCATGGTGCAGCGGGACGTCAAGAAACTCGTGGCCTACAGCTCCGTGTCCCACATGGGCTTCGTGATGCTGGGGCTCGCCTCCATGACGGTCATCGGCACCCAGGGCGCCATGCTCCAGATGCTCAACCACGGCATCAGCACCGGCGCGCTGTTCCTCCTGGTGGGGATGCTCTACGACCGCGCCCACACCCGCATGATCTCGGACTTTGGCGGCGTGGCAATCAAGATGCCCGTATTCACGACCTTCTTCTTCATCGTCACCCTCAGTTCCATCGGCCTCCCGCTCACCAACGGTTTCGTGGGCGAGTTCCTGATCCTGAACGGCACCTACATCGCCGGCTTCGCCTGGGGCCGGGTCTTCGCCAGCGTGGCGACGCTGGGCGTCCTCCTCGGCGCGGTCTACATGCTCTGGATGTTCAAGAAGGTCTTTTGGGGACCAGAGAACAAGGATGAAGACAGCGGGACCCAGCACCTCCATTCGGACCTCTCCGTGCGGGAGATCGCGGTGATGGTGCCCATCGTCCTGCTCATCTTCTGGATGGGCCTGCACCCCCGATCCTTCATCGCGATCTCCGAACGGCCCATCGCCCATCTCCTGGACGCCGCGAAGGCGCCGGAGCCCCGCGTGAAAATGCCGCCTCAGCCCGAATCCGCGCCTGTCCCGCCCAACGGGCCGGCGGCCGGCGGAGATGCCCCCATCCACCACGCCGGCGCCGGTGAAGAGGTGCATAAATGAATCTCACCTCCCAGAACTGGGCCGCGCTCATGCCCCTGCTGGTGCCCGCCGCGGCGGCCTGCCTCATCCCCATCGCCAGCCTGGACAAGGACCAGGACACGGTCAAAGCCGTCCGGGCCGCCATGTTCGGCATGGCCCTGCTCGCGCTGGGCGTGAGCTTCTTCTATTTCACGAAGGTGTGGGCCACGGGCCAGAACGTCTTTTTCTCGCACCTGAAGATGGACCGCCTGGGACAGTTCTCGGGGATCTTCGTGACGGTGGCCGCCATGATGGCGCTGCTCCAGCTCTGGGACCACCTGCATCACGAAGGCTGGCTGAAGGGCGAGACCTTGTCGTTGCTGCTGTTTTCGGCGGTGGGCATGATGCTGTTCGCCGCCACCACGAACCTGCTCATGATGTTCCTCGGCCTGGAACTCCTCAGCCTGCCGCTGTACGTGCTCACCGCCACCGTGCGGTTCCGCCAGGAATCCGTGGAAGGCGGCATGAAGTACTTCATCACCGGGGCGGTCGCCTCCTCCTGCTTCCTCATGGGCACGGTGCTGCTCTATGGCCTGACCGGAACCCTGGAGCTCGACGGCATCGGAAGCGCGGTCCAAGCCGCCGGCGCGGACCCGCTGGTCCTGGTGGGGGCAGCCCTGCTGCTCATGGGCTTCCTGTTCAAGATCAGCGCGGTGCCCTTCCACCAATGGACGCCGGATGCCTACGAAGCCTCGCCCCACCCCATCGCGGGTTTCATGTCCGTGGCCACCAAGGGCGTCGCGGTGATCGCGCTGATGCGGGCCTTCCCGGGCGGCATCGGCCTGCACACGGCGGTCGGCGAGCGCGTGGGCATGGCCCTGGCCGTGCTCGCCGCGGCGACCATGATCGTCGGCAACCTCTCCGCCCTTCCTCAATCGAACGTCAAGCGCATGTTGGCCTATTCCAGCATCAGCCATGCGGGCTACCTGCTCCTGGGCTTCGTAGCGGGAACGCCGGAAGCCTACGCGGGCGTGCTGTTCTATCTGGTCATCTACCTGGCCATGAACATGGCCGCTTTCGGCATGCTGACGGCCTACGGCCTGGTGGGCGAGCACGTCCAGTTCGAGAATCTTCGGGGCCTTGGATGGAAACGCCCGGCCCTGGGCGTGGCTGTCGCCATCACCATGCTGAGCCTGGCGGGGATCCCCCCCATGGGCGGCTTTTTCGGGAAATACTTCATCTTCAAGGAACTCGTGAAGACCGGCCATGTGGGATTGGCGGTGCTGGGCGTCACGGCCAGCCTGGTGTCCGTCTATTACTACCTGCGGGTGGTGATCGCCCTGTTCCTCGATCAGCCATCGGAATCCCAGGACCGGGCCGCTTCCGAGAAACCGGAGATCCAGTCGTTCCTTTCCGTCACCACCGTCCTGGTCTGCGCCGCCATCATCCTGGCCGGGGGCTTCTTCCAGCGATTCCTGGTGGATGGCTTCGCAGCTAAAGCCTTGAAAGAAGGCATCGAAATCCTGCGCTGAGTCCGGATTGGGCGGCTGTCGACGGATTATGTGAGAATTATTTCAGCACTTGGTAAACTTTATTGATCTTGGACCCTCGTAAGTAAAGGTAGGCTGGCCGGGGTCAGAGCTGTGAGGTGCGCATGAAGGGCAGGACTTGGATTTGGCTGGGCGGGGTGGCCATCGTGGCCGCCGGCGGAGCGATCTATCTCTTCAACAAGCCCAAGGAGGCCGTGAAATGGCGCACCGCCCAGATCCAGAGGGGCAGCCTGAAGCAGCGCATCAGCGCTTCGGGAACGCTCTCGGGGCTCATCCAGGTGACGGTGGGGTCCCAGGTGTCGGGCACCATCTCGAATCTCTACGTGGACTACAACAGCCAGGTGAAGAAGGGCCAGCCCATCGCCCAGATCGACACGACGGTGTACGCGGCGACCGTGCAGGATGCCACCGCCAATGTGAGCAAGGCCGAAACCGCCGTGGCGGATGCCCAGCGCCAATTGGCGCGTTCCAGGCGGCTGTTCGCGGACAAGCTGATCTCCCAGCAGGAACTGGACGCCGCCCAGGTGGTGGCGGACCGCGGCGCCGGGGATCTCTCCAGCGCCAAGGCCACCTTGCAGAAGGCCCAGGCGAATCTCAACTACTGCACCATCACGGCCCCGGTGGCCGGCGTGGTGGTGAGCCGGAGCATCGACATCGGCCAGACCGTGGCGGCCAGTTTCAGCACGCCCAACCTGTTCGTCATCGCCCAGGACCTCACCAAGATGAAGGTGGAAGCCAGCATCGACGAAGCCGACATCGGGCAGGTGAAGGAGGGGCAGCCGGCCCTGTTCACCGTGGACTCCTACCCGGAGACCCAATTCCACGGCCGCGTGAACCAGGTGCGGCTGGAGCCCGTCATTGTACAGAACGTCGTGAACTACAAGGTCGTGGTGCAGGTGGCCAATGACGAGTTGAAGCTCCGCCCCGGCATGACGGCGAACGTGACCATCCAGACCATGTCCAAGGAGGATGTGCTGAAGGTGCCTTCCGCCGCCCTGCGGTTCAATCCATCGGCCTTCATGCCAGCCGATGATGCCGCCGCGGCCAGATCCAAGGGACCCGGGGGCGCGAATGCCCAAGGCGGAAAATCCGGCCCGAGGGGCCAGGCTGACATGGCTCCCCGGGGCCAGGTCGCCCGGCGCGACGACCGCATCTGGATCCTCGGCGCCGACGGGAAGCCGAAAGCCCTCACCGTGAAGGCGGGGATCACGGATGGCCAGGCCACGGAAATCAGCGGCGAGGGCATCAGCGAAGGGATGCAGGTGCTGGTCGGCGTGGAGGACACCAAGCGTGTCAATGCAGGCGCCACTGCGCCTTTGGGCGGGCCACGGATGCGTTAAGTCAGGCAGGGGTACAGGACCATGAGCATCATCGAGCTTCTCAAGCTGGCTTTCTTCGCCATCACCCGCAACAAGATGCGGGCCTTCCTGACCATGCTCGGCATCATCATCGGCGTGGGCGCGGTCATCGCCATGATCGGCATCGGCGAAGGTTCCAAGCGGGCCTCGGAAAACATCATCCGCAGCATGGGTACCAATCTCATCATGATCTTCCCGGGCTCCAGCTCCAAGACCGGCGGGCCGGTGGGCATGGGCGGCATGGACACCACGCTTTCAGACGAGGACGCCACGGCCATCGAGCGGGAGCTCTCCAGCAGCGTGTCGGCGGCCACGCCCTACGTGCGCGCCTCGAAACCCGCCGTGTACGGCAACAACAATTGGCTGGTGGGAACCGTGGCCGGCGCGGACCCCGACTACCTCCAGATCAAGAGCTGGAATCTGGACAAGGGCCGCTACTTCAACGACCAGGAAGTGCGCAGCCAGGCCAAGGTGGCCGTGATCGGCAAAACCGTCCAGGACAACCTGTTCCCCGGCGGTGAAGACCCCATCGGCCGGACCATCCGCCTGGGCAACATGCCATTCGAAATCATCGGCATCCTCGAACGCAAGGGCGGCGGCCCCATGGGCGACCAGGACGACACCATCCACGCGCCCTACACCACCGTGATGCGGAAGCTCCAGGGCCGCACCAGGATCCAGTTCATCATCGCCTCGGCCCTCCGGGAAGACGCGGTGGACCTGGCGGATTCCGAGATCACGGCCCTCCTGCGGCAGCGCCACAAGCTCCTGCCGGGGACTGACAACGACTTCACCATCCGCAAACAGAACGACTGGCTCCAGGCCTCCGCGGCCCAGAGCGGCGTCATCACCATGCTGCTGGCGGTGGCCGCGGGCATCTCGCTCATCGTGGGCGGCATCGGCATCTCGAACATCATGCTGGTGAGCGTCACCGAGCGCACCCGGGAAATCGGCGTGCGCAGGGCCCTGGGCGCCACGCAGCGCAGCGTCATGCTGCAGTTCCTGGTGGAAGCCATCGTGCTGGCGGCCCTCGGCGGCATCATCGGCGTCGGCCTTGCGGTGGGCGCGATCTGGGTGATGAAACTTCAGAATATTCCCGCCGTGGTCCAGAATTCCGCCATCGCGCTGGGCTTGGTCTTCAGCGCCGTGGTGGGCATCACCGCGGGTTTCCTCCCGGCCCTGAAGGCCGCCAAGCTGGATGTGATCGACGCCCTGCGGTATGAATGAGCCCGAACTCGAGAGGGATGCCTACGCCGCCCTCCGGCACGTCGAATTCCGCTGGTTCATGGTCGGCACCCTGGTGCTCTCCATGGCCATGCAGATGCAGTCCGTGGTCATGGGCTGGCAGGTCTATGAGATCACCCGGGATCCCCTGTCCCTGGGTTTCGTGGGGCTGGCCGAAGCGCTGCCCTTCCTGGCCACCACGCTCATCGGGGGCCACGCGGCCGATCTGCGGGACCGCCGGCGCCTTTGCCTGATCTCGGAATTGGCCCTGCTGGGCGGCGCCACAGTCCTGCTGCTCCTGAACCTTCATGGCGCCCCCATCCAGGTCTGGCCCTTCTACGCCGTGCAGGTGCTGGCGGGTTTGGGCCGGGCCTTCTACCGGCCCGCGGCCCAGGCCCTGGCGGCGGAACTGGTGCCCAGGGAGATCTATGCCAACGCGGCCGCCTGGCGCTCTTCGGTGTTCCATGCGGCCATGGTGCTGGGCCCGGCGCTGGGCGGCCTGGTCTACGGATTCGGGAGCGCGAAATCGGCCTATTCGGTGGAGGCGGCGCTGCTCGTGTCGGGGCTGCTCGCGACCTTTGCCCTGGCGCCCCGGCCGAGGCCCGCCCAGCAGGTCGCACAAGGCCCCGGGTTCTTCGACGGCGTTCGCTTCGTGTTCAACCAGAAGCTCGTGCTTGGCGCCCTGTCCTTGGACCTGTTCGCGGTGCTCTTCGGGGGCGCGCCCGCCCTGCTCCCCATTTTCGCCGACCAGATCCTGAAGGTCGGCCCCCAGGGGCTGGGGATCCTGCGCGCCGCGCCGGCGGTGGGCTCCGTGGCCATGTCCTTCGCCCTGGCCCATCTGCCGGAGTTGAAGCGCGCCGGCCGCACCCTGCTGGTCTGCGTGGCGGCCTTCGGCCTCTGCTGGATCGCCTTCGCTTTCTCGAAGGCCTTCTGGCTTTCCCTCGCGCTGCTGGCGCTCAGCGGCGCCTTGGACAATGTGAGCGTCGTCATCCGCTCCACCCTGGTGCAGACCCTCACGCCGCCGCACCTCATGGGCCGGGTTTCGGCGGTGAATGCCTTTTTCATCGGCAGCAGCAACGAACTGGGGGCCTTCGAGAGCGGCCTGGCCGCCAAGCTGCTGGGTCTGGTGCCCTCGGTCGTGGCGGGCGGCATGATGACCGTCGCCGTGGTGGGCGCGATGACCTGGCGGATGCCGGAGCTGCGCCGGCTGAAACGGCTCGGCTGAGGGACCAGTCCTTCTACTGCAACGCGTTCAGGGCCGAGCTGTAATCCGGTTCATTGGCGATTTCCGGAACCAGTTCCGTGTGGACCACCTTTCCGCCCTCATCCACCACCACCACCGCCCGGGCCAGCAATCCCCGCAGGGCGCCGTCCAGGATCGTCACGCCATAGCCATCCCCGAACCCCTTGTTCCGGAAGTCCGAAAGGGGCACCACCTGCTCCAGCCCTTCGGCCCCGCAGAAGCGTTTCTGGGCGAAAGGCAGATCCGCAGAGATGCACAGGACCACCGTGTTGGCCAGGCCGCCGGCCTTTTGATTGAAGGTCCGCACGCTCGTGGCGCAGGTGGAGGTGTCCAAGCTCGGAAAGATGTTCAAGACCACCCGCTTGCCCTTGAGCTCCGATAGGCTGAGTTCGGAAAGGTCCATTCTGGTGAGCGTGAAGCCGGGAGAATCCTGGCCCACCCGCGGGAGTTCGCCGGAGGTCTTCACGGGTGTGCCTTTGAGCGTGACTTGGGCCATCGGGGCCTCCTTGGATTTTTCTCAGAATATCCTTCCGCCGACCTCCTGTGCGGCCGATCTTGGTACGGGGAGGTTCTTGCCTTTTGAGCCAGCGGATTTATCTTGGCTTTTCAGCCTGCCCATCCAATAATTGTAAAAAATAGAGAAACTAATGTCCCAGGACCCGGCGTCCATCGGTCGTTACCAAGTCCTCAGCCTGCTGGGAAGAGGCGGAATGGGAGCGGTCTATCTTGTCGAGGATCCCAAACTCAAGCGGCAGCTCGTCGTCAAGGTGGTCCACGAAGGGGGGCGCCACTATGCCCATGCCATGGAGCGCTTCCAGCGGGAAGCGGAGATTTCCGCCCGGCTGAACCACCCCAACATCATCACCGTGCATGACGTGGGCGAGGATCCTGAGCAGGGGCCTTTCATCGCCATGGAATACGTGAAAGGCACCAGCCTGGCGGGCCTCATCCACGACCAATCCTCCCCGCCGGAGGCTCTGCTCTATGTGCTGACCCAGGCCGCGCGGGGCCTCATGGCCGCGGCCACTGCGGGCATCGCCCATCGGGACGTGAAACCCGAAAACATCCTGGTGGGGAACGACGGGCGCGTGAAGCTCACGGATTTCGGGGTGGCCCGCTCCAGCGAATCCCAGCATTTGACCACCGTCGGCGGCATCATCGGAACGCCCTCCTACTTCGCGCCGGAACTGTTGCAGGATGCGGAGGCCTCCCCCACCACGGATTGCTACGCCCTGGCGGTGACGGCTTTCGAAGCCTTCACAGGGACCCTGCCGTTCATGGGCGACAGCATCGCCTCCACGCTATTGCGCATCGTGAACGAGCCCCCGACCATTCCTCCCGGCATGGACCCCAGGGTCAAGGCGGTCTTTCTGCGCGCCTTCGCCAAGCGGCCCCGCGACCGCTTTTCCGATGTGTACCAGTTCATGGGCGCCTTGGTGGACGCTTCCCCCATCGCCGAAGCCGCCAAGTCGAAGATGCACGCGGCCATGGAAGGGACCGAGGTCTCCCTGTCGGGTTTGAGCGCCGGCGGAACGCGCACGCCCACGCCGCTCCGGACCGCTGCGGATCTGGTCCCTCCAACCGCGAGAGAGGCTCCGCCCGCCCCGTATGTGACGAGGGCCTCGCTTCCGGAGCCCTCGGCCGCCGTCTACGCATCGGATGAGCCTGTCGCGCCGTACCCGCCAGCCATGCAAACGCAGCCCCGACAAAGGAATTCGCAGCTCCTGGGACTGGTCTTCGCCGGTGTGGGCGGTCTCGTCATGACCGGGGGCGGCTTTATCGCATGGCGGTGGTGGAAGGCAAGGCCCGCAGCGCCGCCGGTCGTCGCGGGCGCCCCCGCTACAACCTCCATGGCGGCTGCCCCGGTAATGCCGGCCACCGGCTCTAGCGGCCTCGTAAGCACCATTCCAGCCGCGGACCCGAATCCCGGGAACCCCGACGCGGCTGGCGCCAAACCGAGCCTGGACCAGCTTCAGAAACAGTTGAAGGAGTTGCGGGAAAGCAACGCCAGGGAGGCTGAAAGGCTGAAGCAGAGCAGGGGCGGGGCCGCGCCTGCGCCACCAGCGGCGCAGGAAGCGCAAACAGCCGCCCGGCAGGAGCCAGTGAAAATAGAACACCAAGTCCCAACGCCAGCCCTGCCTCCCGTCACGCGCCTTCCCCTGCCGCAATCTCCCTCGACCGCGCTTTCCACACCGCCCCGGATCCTCTCCAGAGCCGCGGCGAATTTCCCCCGCCGCGCCAAGGAAATGCGGTTCGAGAGCGGCAAGGACCATCTGGTGCGCCTCAGTGTCTCTGTGGATGAACGGGGACGGCCTGCGGCCATCACGGTGCTCGAGGGCGTGCCAGGCATCTACGGCTTCAATGAGGAAGCCATTTCCGCGGCGAAACGTTCCACCTTCGCGCCAGCCACCCGGGGGGGCGTCGCGCAGCGGGAGGCCATCGAAGTGGTCTACGTCTTCAAGGCCGGACGTTGAGCGGATGCCGGATCAGGCCCGTGGCCGGATCACTTTTTCAGGCCCGGGGGGAAATTCGCGAGTAGGTCCCGCACCGCCTTCTGGATTTCTTCCTGGGCATCTTCGGGGTTGTCAAGGTTCGTCAGCGCGCCTTCCGCGGCCCCCTGCCAGACCAGTTGATTGGACCTGCTGTCCACGATCTCCAGGATGATGGTGCCTTCGCGGTAGTTGTGCACCTGACTGGCGCTGAAGCGGGTCCCCACGCCGTAGCCCCAAGGCCGGCGGCTCCAGCCATATCCGCCGCCAAAGCTGGTGGTCGTGCGGTAGCGCTTGTTCCGATAGACCGGGTAGTAGGTCACCAGGAAATCCGGTTCGGCCACCACCTCCTGCTTGAAGCCCTTGGATTCAAGGACGGCCTGGACCGACGCCCGCACACGCTTATCCATGATCGGATCGGTGCCACTGCCCTTGCCCTTGGCCCGTTTGCTCGCCGCATACCAATCGAAGGTCTGGTAGCTCGCGTAGGCGATGGCGGGATCGAAGTCGGTCTTGACCGTGTAGGTGGAGCAGGCGGCGAAGAGGGCCAGCCCGAGGGCGGTGGCGGTCATCCTGAGGCGGGTCATGGAATCCTCCTGGCTGGGTGCTCGTAGCTATGGATGCCTCCCGCCCAGGAAGGTTGGGTCCCCTTCATGAACGAGGGGGACCGCCCGGTCGCTTCGCTTCCTCTGCGTCCCCCTCGTGCTCCCCACGTGGTCTCCGGGCAAAGCCCGGACACCGCGTCTCATGTTTTCGTGGGCGACTCCAGGGATTCCACCCGGCCGTCCCGCCACACCATGAAAGCCCCTTCGAAGGCCCATGGAAGCGCGATGCCGTTGCCTTCCACTTCATGGGTATGGAAGTGGCCGGTGATGAAGACATCTGGCGCCTGGGCCGCCGCCGCGGCGCCGAAGGCTTGCCGCGGGAACACCAGCTTGTAGCTCCGGTTGGTGGTGCGCAACTGCCGTTCCAGCTTGGCGGCGATGAAGGCCGCGAGACGGCTCGGCATCAGGCGGAACAGCAGCCACATGGGGCCTGAGCGGGAGATGCGGTTCCACAGCCGGTACTGCCAGTCCCCGGCGTTGATCAGGTCCCCATGTTCAAAGGCCAGCGCCTCGCCTTCCAGGCCGCCTCCCACGCCTTCGCCCATCAGGTCGAACAGCCCCGCATGGCCATCCAGGAAAAATTCCCGGTTGCCCATCCAGAGTCCCACCCAGCGTCCCGCCCGGCGCCGTTCCCGGGCCCAGGACAGAAAGCTGCGCTGGGCGTCGGAGGTCATCCCCGGCAGGCCCACCCACACATCGAACACATCCCCCAGGAAGAGCCAGTCGGCTTCCGGATGCACGCGGGTCGCCGCCTGCAACCCCACCAGCTCCTCGCTCCAATGGGGATCAGCCACCAGGATCAAAGGCCTGGCATGATCTGGCCTCTTGGCGCCGCCGCGCTGCCAGCCCCAGGAGGCGAGTTTCCGGGACCGCACCAAGCTCAGGGTGGCGAAGGCCAAGCCCACCGTGGAGCCCAGAACCGTCAACAGCCAGGTGGTCCATCGGCCAGGGGCCAGGTGGCCCCGATCCAGCGCCCACAGCGCGGCCAGGCTTGAAATGGCCAGGATGATAAAGATCCGGAAGTGCCGCCGGTAGGGAGGCAGATCCCTCCGCATTCGCGCAAGCAGAGGCTCCGCCCCGGCGGCGAGCAGAAAGCCGGGCAGCATGGAAATCAGGATTTCGGCGCGTGTCATGGCTTCATCCAAACACAGAGTCCATGGCCTTCGCCAGGGGTGGGTGCGCGGAGTTCGCTTATCCTGGAGGCATGCGCCTGTGTGCCCTGCTGACGGCCCTGCTGTGCCTCCCGGCCCCCGCCCAAGGAGGTCCGCGCAGGGATCTGCCCGCCCGGCATTCGACGCTTCCAGGGCCTGGCCTGGACCGTCCAGATCTCCGCAAACAGTGGGACCAATTCTGGATGGGTGGACGGCTGCGGCCCACGGACCTGGACCGCAAAGCCAGGCTCGCGGCCCAGGAAATGGCCCGGGTCCGCCTGGCTCAGCCAGCCCCTTCGGTACCCGCCACCGGCATCCCCAATTCCGCGGCCTGGGTGAACCTCGGTCCTTTTTCGAACCTGGTGACCGCGGATTTCCCGGATGTGGATAGCGGCCGCGTGACGGGCATCCTCACCCATCCCGGCGATCCCCGCATCCTGTACCTGGCCACCAGCGGCGGCGGGCTGTTCAAGTGCGTGAACGCCGATCCCGCCACGGACCGGGATTGGATCTGGACCTCTGTGAGCGACGGCTTGCCCTGGGCCAGCAGCATGGGCACCTTGGCGGCCGGCGCGGTGGCCATGAGTCCCGTTGATCCTGAGGTGATCTTCCTGGGGATGGGCGATGCCCACGGGGCCGAAGCCCGGGGCTTCTTCAGATCCAGCGATGGCGGATCCACCTGGACCGCCAGCTCCGGTTTGGGCGCCACAACACGCACCCATTGCATCCTGCCCCTCGATGCGGAGGTCGTCCTGGTGGGTGGAAACGATGGCCTCAAGCGCAGCGGGGACGGGGGCCGCAGCTTCGTCCCGGTGGACCTGGGCGGCCATTCCACCGGCAAGATCTGGAGCCTGGTCCGGTTCTCCGCCATGGATCTGGCCTGCAGCCTGGAACCGGCAGGGCTGGAAAGCACCGGCAGCATCTGGCATTCCCACGATGGCGGCGCCACCTGGACTGAAGCCCAAGTGGGCGGCATCGTCCCCATCCGCATGAGCCTCGCCACGAGCCCGGCCGACCCGGGCATCGGCTGGGGCCTCGCGCAGGTCCTGGGAACCGTGGCGCCGGGGCTGCTGAAAACCACGGACCAAGGCCGCACATGGAGCTTCCAGGCCGCGCCGGAACAGGCCGGCGGGCTCTTCCAGGGCATCGGCGCGGATGTCCTGGGCTACGACGGGACCCAAGGGTTCTACAACCAGGGCCTCGCGGTGGACCCGGACCATGCCAACCGCATTTTCGTGGGGACCACGGCCTGCCTCTACCGCACCGAAGACGGGGGACAGAACTGGACCCAGCTCACCCACTGGTACGCGAACCGCCACGTCTACGCCCACGCGGATTTCCATGTGGGAGCCTGGTCCAAGACCGGCCCCAGGACCCTTTTCCTGGGCAATGACGGGGGGCTATGCGTCGTCCGCGGTCCCCTGCTGGACAGCGCCGCGGTTCCCACCAGCGGCATCGGCCCAGGCGCCACGGTGCCCAGCCTCCTCACCTTCATCGACAACCGCCGCAACCGCGGGCTGTCCTCCCACCTGGTCTACCGCCTGGGTTCGACCCTGGCGCCCATCCCCTCCGGCGCGCGGAACCTTATCAGCCTCGGGCTCCAGGACAATGGCACCCGCCTAAGGCAGGACGAGGGCGCGGGGCTGTTCGTGAGCAGCACCTTCGAGGACCGCGTGGGCGGAGATGGGTTCGGGACGGTCATCCATCCGTCCAATGGAAACCTGATGCTCGGGTCCCTTTATACTTCGCTCATCATGAAGACCACGGACGGCGGAGCGACGCCGTTCAAGCCCAGCTTCAACGGGCTCACCGACGCCGGGACCAACGCCCCCTTCGTGACCGATCTGGTGCTTGGCGCCGCCGACCCTACGGGCAACACGGTCTACAACCACTCCTTCGACAAGGTGTGGCGGAGCAGCGATTTCGCCGACCATTGGCAAGCCCTGGCCATGGATGGTTTCGATCCTGATCGCAACATCCGCGCGGTCGCCGCGGCGAGCACAGACGCCTCCACGCTCGCCATCGCCGCCAGCGGCACTTCGGATTTCCAGGTGGGCTCAGGCACCGGCTACATCACCACCGGCGGCCCCTGGAGGCAGTTCGGCCCCCTGCCCAACAACGACCGCTACTTGAGCCACATCTGGTTCGACACCCAGGACGCCCGGATCATCTACGTGGCTTCGGTGTCGCCGGACCTGGACCGCAGCCACGCGTGGAAGAGTCTGGATGCGGGGTTCAGCTTCGCGCCGATGGATGTCGCCAACGGATTTCCCTTCGGCATTCCGGTGCATGTGATCCAGAACAGTCCGGCGGATTCCAACACGCTGTTCGCGGGCACGGATTTCGGGGTGTACCGATCCTCGGACGGCGGCGCCTCCTGGTCCCGCTTCGGAACCGGCCTGCCTTTCGTCGCGGTGAGGGACCTCTACGCGGCGCCAGACGGGAGCTTCGTCCGCGCGGCCACCTTCGGCCGCGGCGTGTGGGAGATCGGGCTGCGCAGCGGCACGGTGGAAGTCGGCATCGGCCCCTCCCAGGCGACCCTGCCCAGCGGCGGATCGCGCACCTTCACCGCCGCCATCCTGGGCGCGAGCGACCAGAGCGTCGCCTGGGACGCGACAGGTGGAAGCCTGTCTCCCCAGGGCAGCCGGATCCTGCGCTATAAGGCGCCGGACGCGCCGGGAACCTACACGCTGAGGGCCACCAGCTCGGCGGATCCCACGCGTTCCGCCTCCGCCGCCATCCTCGTGAAAACCCGGGACCTCAATGGCGACGGGAGCGTGGACATCCTGGACCTGGCGCTCGCCGCGGCCGCGTACAAAGGCCCTGGCTCGCCCGCAGCGGACACCAGGGCGGATTTCGATGGCGACGGCGACTTGGACGATGAGGATCTCGCGGCGCTGCTGCTTGGGCTGTGATCGAAATTGAAGCGTGAACATCCTCCCGTTCCGTGAGATACTGGAAGGTCACGTGTGCTTGTAGCTATGCGCGAGGATCCATGCCGCAATCCCTGTACAAATTGCTATCCAGTTGCACCGACGGTCAGCTGCGCAGGATCTGCGACTACCGGAAGCTGCCGGTGCCCCAGCGCTGGGAAGAAGAGCCCGAAGGCCGCCTGCGGCTGCTGAAGACCATGGTTTTCCATCTCGAGGACTACACCCAGCTCTCCAACACCCTTGCGGACCTTGAAAGCAAGGATCTGCTCGCCCTGAAACATCTGGTGGAATCCGGCGCCCTGCCCGAACCCGGCATGGAAGGGCATCTGGCGGACCTTGGACTGATCCTGCCCGAAGGCACCGGCTGGGTGGTGCCGGAGCGCGTGGCGGACGCCCTGGCCGATTTCGACGACTGCTCTTTGAGCTTCCAGGGGCAGCCCGATGCGCTGCTGCAGCCGGCTCCGCTCTACGGCTTTTCCATGGCGCTCACGTCCGTGCTGCTGCGCTGCGTGGTCGGCATCCGCGTCCTCAAGGGCGGCCTCCCGGCCAAGAAGGATCTCTCGCAGCTGCTGTCCCGCAATGTCTTCCTGCAGGAGGACCGGGACGCCACGCTGCTGTTCACCCTATTGCACCGCCTTGGATTCCTGTGGAGCCGCGAAGGCCGCGTGGACACCCTGGTGCCCGCAGTGCTGATCCATCCGCCTCGATGGGTGGCGGAGCGGGCTTTCGCCAGCCTCCTGGAACACGATCTCACCTTGTGGGACATGCCTCCGGCGGAAGACCGCAGGTTCCTGATGGAACACCTGCTCGAACGCCGCGGGCAGGTGCTGGCCATCCAGCCCTTCCTCGCATTCCTGAAGACACTCCATTCCCTGGATGAAGGCCGCACCCGCACTTCATTCCTGCCCTTCCTTGGACGGATGGGCCTGATCGCCCTGGACGGGACACGGGAACACTTGAGCCTCACGGCCCACGGCGAGGCCCTGGCGCAGGAATACCTGCTCCGCGATCTGCGCGGCACCGATGCCCACTGGGCGCCCCTCATGACCGAGCCGCCCCTGGTGCTGCAGCCCACGCTGGAAGGGCTCACGCCCATGTTCCAGAACCCGCACCGCCTGCTCAAATTGGCGCAGCTGGCCGAAGTCGAAGGCCTGGACACCATGGTCACCTTCCGCATCGGCCCCGATACGTTGGTCCGCGCTTTGGATTTCGGCCAGAGCCTCGACGACATCAAGCAGCGGTTGGGAAACCGGACCGGCGATGCCACCGCGGCCATGCCGGCGACCCTGCTCCAGCTGCTGGATGATCTCGGCCAACGCGTGGGCGAGGTGGAAGTGCAGCAAGGCAAACGCCTGGTGCGGGCACGAAGCGCCCACCTGGCCGATGAGCTGCGCCTCCGGCCGGAGCTCATCCCTCTCAAGCTCGTCCCCATTTCCGACACGGTGCTGGAAGTCCAGGGCAGCGGAAACGCCTTCGCCCTGCTGAAGGCCGCGGGCTACCTGCCCAAGCCCGGCCGCTTCCTCCCCGTGAGCCTCGATGAAGAAGAAGACCTCTACCTCTGGTCCATGGCCTGCCTCTCCTTCGTGGATGAGAAGGGCATGAACCACCATCTGGAGCCCGTGCGGCAGATGGTCCGCACCGCCTTGCAACGCCTCCACGACGAGGACCCGAACCTCTTCCAGGAAGTGCAGAAGCGCGTCCCCATGCTGCATCTCGGGGGCGGCAACCAGGCTGCCGAGGAGATGCGCCTCATCCTCGATTACGCCGCCGGCCGCAATCTCATGGTGGAACTCACCTACCTGCCGCCGGCCGCCCACCGCACGCAATTGCGCCGCGTCACGCCCCGGTCCATGGAAGGCGACCATCTGCAGGCCTTCTGCCACCTGCACCAGGAGGAGATGGCCTTCCGCCTGACCCGCATCCAGGGCGCGCGGCTGCTCAATGAGCGCGGCTGGAATCCCGGGCAGGCCCAGGCCGGGTGAGCCTGGACAGCTGAAGGCCCCCATGCGGGGGCCTTTGAAAGCGGTCCGGCCTTCGGCCTACTGCGCCTTGACCCGCTCCTGGCTGGCCGCCGGAAGAACCAACGGCTGTTTCACTTCGATGACCGGGTAGTCGGATTTGGCGGGCTTGTTCGGCGTGAAGGTCGTGGTGCCCGTGGCCCGGCGGTCCTTGGCGGAAGCGAGCACCGCCGGGGATTCAGGAACAGGCGAAACGGCGCCCTTGCGGGAACCGGCGCGGCCATCGCGGTCACGGCTCACCTGGGCTTGGGAGGATTCATTGGCCCGCTCGGTCTTGTTTATTTCGGCGGCCGCGGCAGCCGCCGCCTTGTCTGCCCGCTGCTTCTGCTGGAATCCCCAGGCTCCCAGCCCCGAGATGACCAGGGCCACGGGGAGGCCCGCGGCCAGCAGCAGCCGCATGGGCCGGTTGCGGGCGGTGTTGCGCCGGCGCAGGGCTTCGGCCCGAAGGCTGTCGGCGAGCTTCACCATCTCGGGCGTGGGTTGCACATCGAAGAAATTCGATTCGAAGCTGCCGACGGGCAGGCCCACGAGGCCCCGCAGCTCGGCACGCAGTTCGCGGTCCTCGGTGGATTCGTCTTGGCGGGCGGGATCAAGCCAGGGCATGGATGCCTCCGGGATTCAATTGGTCTTTGAGCTGGGCCTTGGCCCGATGGATGCGGGTCTTCACCGTGGCCTCTGGGATGCTGAGGATGTCGGAGATCTCCCGGATGGAAAGGCCTTCAACCACGAAGAGCCACAGTGCTTCGCGGAAGGTCGGGGACAGCGTGCGCATGCGCTCCCGGATTTCCCGGTTCAGCAGCTGATCCTCGGCGTCGGCGGACCGGCCGGGCTCCATGACCACCTCAAGGCTGAGGTTCTGGTTCTTCATGGGCCGGCGCTCGGTGAGGGCCAGGGTCCGTACCGTGCCGTAAAGGAAGGCCGTGGGATGCTCCACAGGAACCTGCCGCTGCATCAGGATGACAAAGGCTTCCTGGGCGATATCTTCCGGGTAGACCGCGCCGAAGCGGCGGCCATAGTTCACCAGCCTCGGATAGAGCTCCGAGAAGGCGCTGTAATAATCCGCAGTCGTCCCGAACGGGGAATTCTCGGCCAGATGGCCTTTGGGCTTGAGTGGTTCAATGGGCTCATTGGGGCTTTGCATGCGTCGCTCCGAGGCTTGGATGCCCGGGCGGGAAGGAAGGTTCCCGGTGGGGATGTCGCCCCGCTTGGATAGTCTAGGACCATGGACCCAATCCCGCAGCCGAATCCCTTGAAGCCCTGGGCCGACACGCTCCGGGAGCTCGGGGTCATGGGGTTGGTCCGGGAACCGGCCGTGGCAGCTCCTCCGGCCCCCGAGGCCCGGCCCGCCGTGGCTAGGCCGCCCGCTCCTCCCGCTGCGCGCCACCCGAGCCCGACGGCCGCCCCGCCTCCGGGCTACGCCCCTCCGGACGACCCTGTGGGCAACCCGGCGCGGGACCAGTGGTCCTCCGCGAAGGACCTGGCTGCTTTGGCAGACTGCATCCAGGGCTGCCTGGCTTGCGCGCTCGGACCCGGGCGCTTCCGCTTCGTCTTCGGCGAGGGCGATCCCAAGGCGCGGCTCATGTTCATCGGGGAAGGCCCCGGCAAGGACGAGGACCAGCAGGGGCGGCCCTTCGTCGGGAAGGCCGGGGAGCTGCTGGACAAGATGATCGGAGGCATCGGGTTGAGGCGGGACCAGGTCTATATCGCCAACGTGGTGAAGTGCCGTCCCCCCGACAACCGCACGCCCACCCCGCAGGAGGCCCAGACCTGCCTGGGGTACCTGAAGCGGCAGATCGAGCTGATCGACCCCAGCGTCATCGTCACCCTGGGGGCGACGCCCTTGAGGGAGCTGCTGGGCGTTGCGACCGGAATCACGAAGGTGCGCGGGACCTGGCAGAGATTGGAACTGCACCGGGCCATCCCGGTCATGCCGACCTTCCACCCGGCCTATGTGCTGCGCCAGTACACCAATGAAGTCCGCGGCGCGGTCTGGGCGGATCTGAAGGCGGTCCGTGCCTGGCTGGATGCGCATCCCTGAACCGTGGCCGGATGCTTAGTGCCGTCCTGCGCCCGGCATTCGCGACCGTAACGAACTAACCAGAAAAGCGCTGGTTATTTCGCAACGCTCGCTACGTCGTCCTGCGCCCGGCATAGAGGCTCCAGCTCTGCGAACCTAGTGAGCAGGAGGGCGCACTGCGCCCGATAGCTGGAGCGACCGTAACGAACTAACCAGAAAAGCGCTGGTTATTTCGCAACGCTCGCTAAGCTTTTAGTGGGGGATTCTCCAATGCGCTTGTTCAGTTTCATGATGGTGGTGCTCATCGGTGCCGTGCTGGTGCTGCTGGCCAACCTGTACGTCAGCAACTACAACCTCTTCAACAAGGAAGTGCTGCTCTACGGCGATACCCAGATGCGCGTGTGGGCCTTCACGCTCGTGGTCCTGGCGGTGGGTTTCCTCATCAACCTCTTCTACAACGGTTACGCCGCGCTCCGGGACATGGTGAAGGGCTTGAACGCTTCGGCCGCGACCCGCATGGGCCGCCGCCTTTCCAGCCGCCTCACCGATGCGCGGGCCCTCATCGCCCACGGCCTCATCGCCAAGGCCAAGGTGATGCTGGAGGAGATGTACGAGGACCATCCCGAGCATGTGGGAACCGCGATGCTCTACGGCGACGTGATGCTGAAAAGCGGCGATGCCGAGGCGGCCGCGAAGCATTTCGAGAAGTTCTGCCTGAAGCATCCTGACCATGTGGAGGCGCGCTACCAGTTGGCGGAAGCCCTGCTGGCCTCGCGCAACTCCGACGGCGCCCTCGGCGTGCTGAAAAAAATCGTATCCGCCTCGCCCAAGCAGGCCCTGCGCGCGCTGCGCCGGCTGCGGGCCCTGCATACCGAAGCCCAGCGCTGGGACGAGGCCCTGGAGGTGCATAAAAAGCTGGTGGCCCATTTTTCGGGCGAGCTCAGCGCGGGAGAGAAGGCCCAAGGGATGGCCCTGGCCTATCAGGTGGGATTGTTGAAGGTGGATGCGGATCAGTACAAGGACGCCGCCCAGGCCTTCCAGCAGGTCGTGAAGGACGATCCGAGCTTCATCCCCGCTTATCTTTCCCTGGGCCGGTGCCGCATCCTCCAGGACCAGGAAGACCAGGGGCTGGAAATCTGGGTCGAGGGCTTCCGCAGCACCGGCGAAGGAGCCTTCCTCCAGGAGATCGAGGACTACTTCATCCAGAGCGGACGGCCCGAGGAAGGCCTGGCGGTGCTGCGCCGCATCTCCGCCATCAGCGAACACTCCGTGCTGGCGAAGTTCTTCCTCGGCAAGATGCTCTACCGGCTGGAAATCCTGGACGAAGCGCTGGAGCAATTCCTGGAAGTGCGCAGCCAGGTGGTCTATTCGCCCATCCTGTATTTCTACATGGCGAAGATACACAGCCGGCGCGGACGCCTGGACGCCGCGCTGAACGAATACCGCCAACTGCTCCGCAATCTCGGCGTCCTGAAATTGCGCTTCGAATGCGGCGTCTGCTTCAACCGCACCACCGACTACACCGACCGCTGCGAGCACTGCGCCGCCTGGAACAGCAGCCACTTCCTGTTCAAGGAGAACGAAATGCCCGAAGCCCCCCTGCGCGGCGAAAGCGGGCAGTGGATCACGATGGGGTGAACTCGGGCCGCAGGCTGCAAGCGGTGGGCTGTTGGCTCACTGCGAAGCCGGCCAGCGGACCGTGTAGATCATCCGCTCCATGGCGCGGGAATAGGGCGTCCAGTGGTTCTCGCCGGCTTCCTTGATGCCCCGGAACATGGCTTCCAGCTTGCCGTCGAGATCATCAAGGTAGTGGACGAGCAGGGCTTCGGGCGTCTTGGGCAACACCGGGCTGCCGAACTCAAGTTTCCCGTGGTGGCTCAGCACGATGTGCAGCAACTGCATCCGCAACTCCTCGGGAAACCCGTTTATTTTTGCGGCTCCCCGGTTGATCCACTCGCATTCCATGGAGATGTGGCCGATGAGGTTGCCTTCATCGCTATATCCAAAACTGCGCTGGTAGCTCAGCTCTGCCGTCTTGCCCACATCGTGGAGGAAAACCCCCGCCAGCACGAGGTCCCGGTTCATGGCCACATAGTGCCCGCAGGCCCGCTCCGCCATGGCGAGGATGGACAGGGTGTGCTCCAGCAGGCCGCCCAGGTAGACGTGATGCAGGCCTTTGGCGGCCGGGGCCTTGGCGAAGGCCGCGCGCAACGCCGCGTCGTCCACGAAGAAGCCCGTGAGGAGCTGCCGGATCCAGGGATCCTTCACCGAGGCGATGATGCCATCCATCTCCGCGAGCATCTCGGGAACGGGCCGCGCGCTGACCGGAAAGAACTTCGAGAAGTCTCCTACTTCCGAATCCGGCGCGAAGCGGACTTTGTCGAGCTTCATCTGGGTGCGGCCGTTGTAGCTCGAAATGGAACCCTTCACCTTGAGGAAGCAGTCCGCCGCGATGCTGTCCATGTCGCCTTCGATGGCCCGGACGTCCCAGAGAAAGCCCTTGAGGTCGCCGGAGGCATCCGACAATTTCAATTCCAGGTATTCGGAACCCTTCGTGCTGATCTTGAAAGCGGCTTCCTGGGCCAGCAGGAACCCGGTGAAGGCGTCGCCCTCCTTCAGTGTTCGGAGGAGTGGCTGGTCGGGGGCCGAAGTGGGCAAGGGGCTTCTCCTGAAATTAATTAAACCGTCGAGAAATCATAACCCGCTCAATTTTGCTCGGAGCACCACCCGCCGCGTCGGCCTACGGCCGACATTAGGGCCCGTAACGCCTCGGCCAGCGCTTTTCTGGCCGAGGCGCAACGGACCCTAATGGTTCGTCGGGGATTTGGGGTGGATCAGCGTGGGCTCTTCGCCGCCGCCCTCTTCCCAGGCGAGCCGCTTTTCTTCAAGCACTTCCACGAAGCTCCATTGATCATGCTTGGCGGCGCTTGTGCCCGGCAAGGCCAGCACCCGCACCTTCAGCAGGCGGTTGTACAGCGGGAACTGCAGCTCGTCGCCGGTCTTCACTTCCCAGGCCGCTTTCTTGGGCGCGCCGTTGACGCGCACCATGCCCTCGTCGCAAAGCTCCCGGGCGAGTTCCCGGCGCTTCACCAGATGGGTCTTCTTGAGGAAAGCATCGAGGCGCACGGCACCATCCTACGCCTGAAATCAAGGGGATGGATCATCCCTTGAGGATTTGTTCCTTGGGGACCATGTAGCGCACATTGCCGCGGGTCCGCAGATTGGCCAGGTACTGCTCGATGGCGTTCTGCGCCTTCGGCTCCTGGAGCTTCCCCATGATCTGCGCTTTCACTTCGGCGAAGGGGAGCGCTTCTTCCTTCTCAGCCTGGATGAGTTGCACCAGGATGATGTCCTTGTCCGTGTCGATCGGCGCCGAGACCGCGCCGGCCTTGAGGGAAAGCGCGGCCTGTTCGATGGCGGGCCGCATCAGGCCCTTCTCCATCCAGCCCAGGTCGCCGCCCGTGTCCTTGCTGGCGCTATTGCTGTACTGCTTCACCAGGTCTTCGAAAGGTTTGCCGCCGTTGAGCTCTTCCTGGACCTTGGCCAGCGCGGCCTTGGCGGCTTCGCCCTCCTGGGGCGTGGCGCCCTTGGCAAGCACCAGTTCGCGGATGCGGAAACGGGTCGCCTTCTTGTATTCGTCCTTGTGGTCTTCGTAGTAGGCCCGCAGTTCCTGGTCCTCGATGGCGACCTTGGCGTAGACCTCCGAGCGGAGGACCTCCTGCTGGAGGATCTGCTGCTTGGTGCGCTTCAGGTATTCCTGGAGCCCGATGCCCAGAGACCCGCGCAGGGCTTTCTCGAAATCCGCGTCCGTCGCGAAGTTGTTCTGCTTCTTGATGTCTTCGACATAGGCGTGGAGATAGTCGTCGCCGACCCTCTGCGCGAGCCCCAGATCATTGGCCTTGTCTTCCACCAGGAAGGCGTCGATCAGCCCCTGGAGCGTCTTTCCCCGGCCCTGCTTGAGCTTGTCGTCGAGTTCCTTGCCTGAAAACTGGCGGTAGAGCGCCGCATGCTCCTGCTCGACCGCCTGCTGGAATTGGTGGCGGGTGATGATGTGGCCATTGACGATGACCAGGATCTCCTCGCGTATGTCTGTGGCGGAGCTGGCGCCGGTGGCGGCGATGGAAGCCAGGACTGGCGCGAGGAGGATCCGGTGGGCCGACATGGGTTCAGTTCAGTTCTGCTTTTTGGGCGCGGCCGCGGTGTCGGCCTTCTTGGCGGGGGCGCCAGTCTTCTTGGCTCCCGCATCAGCCTTCTTGGCGCCCGCATCGGCCTTCTTGGTCTCCGGGGCGGCCTTCCCAGCGGCAGCCGGGGCTTCCGCCTTCACGGCGCCAGCCTTCGTTTCGCCGTAGACCTCGAAGGGGATCTCCTTCTTGATCCCATCCAGGTATTCGTTCCAGACCTTTTCCTGGCGCTCGGCCTGGGCCATCTGAGGAATGTCCTTCGATACGGATTCGAACGGCTTCAAGGTGCCCTTCGGAGCCTTGGCCGTGACTTCCACGATGTGGTATCCGAACTGCGTCTTCACGGGCTCGCCCACCACGCCGATGGCCTGGGTCCTCACCGCGTTCCCGAATTCAGGCACCATCTGGCCCGGATCGAAATTCTCGTAGAGGCCGCCGTTGTTCTTGCTGCCCGGGTCGTCCGAGTATTCCTTGGCGAGATCAGCCAGCTTCTTGCCGGCCTTCACTTCGGCCTGGATCTTGGCCAGCTTGGCCTTGCCTTCGGCGTCGCTCACTCCGTCCTTGTCCTGCTCGTTGGCCTTCACCTTCACGAGGATGTGGCGCGCGGAGTAGGTGTCCACGGTGGTCTGGAACTTGTCCTTATGGGCCTCGTAGTAGGCCTTGGGGTCGACTTCAGACTGTTCCAGCTTCTTCTTCAGGGTTTCCTGGTCCCTGGCCATCAATTCCGTCGCGACGATCTGGTCGGCCGCGAAGGCAAGTTTCTTTTTGAAGGGGTCCGTGTGGTGGAGGCCCAGTTTCTTGCCTTTGGTGACCAGGAGGCGGAATTCGATGTAGCTCTTGACATACTGCTGGCGGGCCTGGGGGCTCGACTCCATCTGCTGGCGCTGCTGGGGCGTGATGCCTTGGAGCCCCTGCTCGATGTCGGACTCGCGGATCACTTCGTCGCCGACCTTGGCGATGAGCTTGTCCTCGGGCGCCTTCGCGCCGGGCCCGGGGAGGCTTGGCGAATTGGTGGAAACACCAGCCACGATGCCAGGATTCTGCTGCGCCTTGGGCTCGGCCTTGGCTTCGGGTTTGGAGGTCTGGGCCACGAGGCTCAGGCTGGCAAGGGTGATGAGGGTGCTTCGCAGCATCAGGGGACTCCTAAAGGGGTGAAGTGCCATTTAGCGGACTTCGCAGTTGCGACATGGGGAGGGGAGAATGCCGGTAAAGTTTCAATACGGAATGAAAGAAACGACCTTCGGCCCAAACAGAGATCTTATCATGGCGAACCGATGAAAGCCTCCGGAAATTCAGGCGATCAGACTATCCCGGCCTCCCCAAATGCGGCGTCCGCGGCGGAGGTTCCCGGCCCCTGGCTGGACCGTCTGAGGGGTGCGCTCCGGAACCGGGAAGCATCCATCCGCCAACGGCGCATCACCCCGGCTTCGGGACTGGATTTCTGCTCCAACGACTACCTGGGCCTGAGGCGCGACCCGAGGCTGGCCCAGGCCGCATTTGAAGCGGCCCGGGCC
The DNA here is from genome assembly GCA_016720465.1 of Holophagaceae bacterium. Classification (NCBI taxonomy): domain Bacteria; kingdom Pseudomonadati; phylum Acidobacteriota; class Holophagae; order Holophagales; family Holophagaceae; species Holophagaceae bacterium. The sequence continues at coordinate 773,961 of JADKKO010000004.1, read as the reverse complement.
CACGGTTCAGGCAGCGGCGCGGCGCGGCTGCTGCGGGGCACGACGCCTCTGCACGATGCCCTGGAAAAATCGCTCGCCGCATGGAAGGCCTGCGAAGCCTGCCTGTTGTTCAACACCGGCTTCCAGGCCAACGCCACGATGCTTCCCGCCTTGGCGGGCCCCGGCGACGCTGTGTTCTCCGATGCCTTGAACCACGCCTCCCTGGTGGATGGGTGCCGGATGGCCAAATCGAACGGCGCGCACATCGGGGTCTACCGCCATCTGGATCTGTCGGATCTCGATGCGCAGATGCGGGCTTGGCGGGCTTCCAGCTCCGGCCTGGCCCTGGTGGCCACCGATGGAATCTTCAGCATGGACGGCGATGCGGCGGATCTTCCCGCCTTGGTCGAACTGTGCAAAAAACACCACGCGCTCCTGGTGGTGGACGAAGCCCACGCGACTGGACTCCTGGGCCGCACCGGCGCCGGCCTCGCAGAACTCCAGGGCGTCCACGGCCAGGTGCACGTGGTGATGGGGACCCTCGGCAAGGCGCTGGGAAGCTTCGGAGCCTTCGTCGCGGGGCCCTCGCTGCTCGTGGACCACCTGCTCAACACCGCCCGCGGCTTCACCTTTTCCACCGCGTTGCCGCCGCCCGTCGTGGGCGCCGCCCTCCAGGCCGCAGAACTGGCCCAGGCGGAGCGATGGCGTTCCGTCCGAGCGTTGGAATTCGCCGATCGCGTGCGGGGGGCCTTTGGGCAGCCGCACCAGGATTCCGCCATCTGTTCCCTGGTCGTGGGCGAGGAAGGTCGCGCCATGGACCTCGCATCCCGGATGCAGGCTGAGGGATTCGATGTACGCGCCGTGCGGCCGCCCACGGTGCCGGAAGGAACCTCGCGCTTGCGGATCACCACGGGCGCCCACCTGGAGGAGGCCCAGGTCGACGCCATGATCCAGGCTCTCCGGGACCGCTTGTGAACCACGATCTCGCCGCCTCCCTGCCTTCGCCCCTCTGGGTCCTGGGAACGGATACCGACGTAGGCAAGACCTGGGTCGCCGCGCGCATCGCCGAGGCGTGGATGAAGGAGGGCCCGGTGGTCTACCGCAAGCCGTTCCAATGCGGGGTCGCGGAGGACGATGACCCGGATTCGGACCTTTCCGCCCTTCGGGGAAGAGGCGCCCGCGCGGAGTCGTTCGCTTCCTTCCTCGCGCCCCTGTCCCCTTTGGCCGCAGCGGAAGCCGAAGGACGGCGACTCGATCTGGACGCTGCCCTGGCCTGGTGCCGCCACCCCAGCGAAGGACGCCTGCTGCTGGAAGGCGTGGGCGGCTTGTTGGTGCCGCTCTGCGAAGACCGGCATTTCCTGGCCTGGGCATCGGAGCTGCAAATCCCTTGCGTGCTGGTGGCCAGGGGCGGCCTGGGCACGCTCAACCACACGCTCCTGAGCTGCGAAGCCCTGATGCTCCGGGGTTGGCGCATCGAGGCGGTGCTCCTGAACCCCGGCCTTGACCGGTCCTTCGAAGCCGCGGAGGGGAATGCCGGGATCCTCAGGCGCTTCCTCCCGCTTCGGGTGGAGGTCGTGCGTGGCGATGGCGGCCGCCCCGGTTTGATTCCCGGAAGGGGCTGAGCCATGCCTTCCCCGCTGCCCGAATCCTGGCCCGGCCGCCTGGCCCTGGACCATGCCCATGTCTGGCACCCCTTCACGCAGATGAAGGACCACGAATTGGATCCGCCCATCCCGGTCATCGGCGGCGAAGGCTGCGACCTGGTGCTGGCCAACGGCGACCGCGTGCTAGACGGGATCAGCAGCTGGTGGACCTGCCTCCATGGCCACGGCCACCCCAAGCTCATGGCGGCGCTGGAACGGCAGGGCGCCAGGCTTGACCATGTGATGTTCGCGGGCCTCACCCATGAGCCCGCCATCGAGCTGGTGGCGCGCTTGCGTCCCAGGCTGCCCCACGGGCTGACGCGCTGCTTCTTCTCGGACAACGGCTCCACCGCGGTGGAGGTGGCCCTGAAAATGGCCTTCCAGGCGCAGTTCCAGAAAGGCCAGACGCAGCGCATTCGTTTCGGCGCCCTACACATGGGCTATCACGGGGACACGCTGGGCGCGGTCGGAGTCGGCGAACTGGATAATTTCATGACTGGGCTGTTCCGGCCGCTGCTGTTGCGTTGCGAGCGGCTGGCGGTGCCCGAGGACCCGCGCCGGGAATTGGATGCGGATTTGGCAGGCTGGCCCGAGGCGCTGGAAACCGCGCGCCGGAGCCTCCAGTTATTCTTTGAACACCATGGCGATGGGCTCGCGGCGTTCATCGCCGAGCCGCTCCTGCAGGCGGCCGGGGGCATGCGCATGTGGCCGCCGGAGCTCCTGGCGGAACTGCGCGCCCAATGCGATGCCTACGGCGTCTACCTGATCCTCGATGAAGTCATGACGGGCTTCGGCCGCACGGGCAGTTTCTTCGCCCACAGCCAGGCGGGGGTCGCGCCGGATCTGCTCTGCCTTTCCAAGGGCCTCACCGGTGGCGTGCTGCCTCTGTCGCTGACCTGGGCCACCGATGAAATCTACGGCTGTTTCTGGGCCGACCACGCCGAGGGAAAAGCCTTCCTGCACGGCCACAGCTACACCGCCAATCCCCTCGCCTGCGCCGTGGCTTGCGCCAGCCTGGCGCTCTTCGATGAACAGCCGGTGATGGAGCAGGCGGCGCGATTGGGCGAGGCCATGCGCTCCGCCTGGAGCCAGTTGACGCAGCATCCCGCCGTCCGGCGGCCGCGGATCCTCGGCACGGTGGCCGCGGCCCAGTTGGTGGACCCTGCGACGGGCGCGCCGCATCCGGTGGATGCGCGATTCGGATGGCGACTCCATCGCAAAGCCATTGAAGCGGGGCTGCTCATAAGGCCCATCGGCGATTGCCTATACTTCATGCCGCCCCTGGGCACGCCCCCATCCCGTGCCAAAGAGGCCGTGGACACTATCACTCGCTTGTTGAAATAAGCCTCGCTTGCCATGGCCCCGAAATGTTTCTATCCTCGGGACACCCTTCCTTAAAAGGCATTCCCATTCGACTGGAGCCACCATGGGCACTCGACGCTTCCATCTTTTCTCTCTCGCCGCGCTGACCACGCTTTCCCTAAGCCTCTCGGCGCAGAGCACCGGCGTGACCACCGCGGATCTCAGGGGCTCGGTGCGCACCGCCGCTGGCGTTCCTGTGGCGAAGGCCACCGTGCGGCTCACCCAGGACGCCACCAACCAGACCCGGGTGCTGGCCACCGACGCGTCCGGGAATTATGCGTTCCGCCTGCTGCCGCCGGGCTCCTACACCTTGCTGGTGGAAGCGGCCGGCTATTCGAGCAAGCGCGTGAAGGACCTCGTGCTGCGCCTTGGAAGCACCATGGATTTCAACGTGAACCTGGCTGGGGTGGAAGCGTCCGCCACCGTTGAAGTCGTCGGTGAGAACACCATCGTCGACCCCACCCGGACCCAGGTTTCCACGGTCATCGACAACAACCTCATCAACAATCTGCCCATCAACCGCCGCCGCTTCGAGGACTTCAGCCTCACGACGCCCGGCGTGTCCAAGGCCAACAGCCCGGACAACGGCGGGGCCGCGGCGAATTCCGGCCTCACCTTCGCGGGCGTGAACCCCCGTTCCAACAACGTGATGGTGGACGGCCTCGACAACAACGATGCATCCTCGGGCTCCGTCCGCTCCACGTTCAGCCAGGAGGCGGTGCAGGAATTCCAGGTGGTGGCGAACGGCTTCTCGGCCGAGTACGGCCGGGCCGCAGGCGGCACCGTCAACGTCGTCACGAAGAGCGGCGGCAACCAGTTCGGCGGCGCGGTCTTCTACTTCCGCAGGGAAGGCAGCCTGGACGCCCGGCGCCCCTTGAGCTCCGGGGACCAGGAATTCTCGCAGAGCCAGTACGGCGCGACGGTCAGCGGCGCCATCGTCAAGGACAAGCTGTTCTATTTCGTGAGCGTCGAGCGGTTCGAAAAGGACGACACCAACAATGTGACTATCTCCCCCAGCGTCGCCGAGTCCATCCGGCTGAACACCGGGTTCCAGGTGAAGCTCGGCCAGATCCCCTACGTCGAGAACGTCACGACGGGCATTGTGAAACTGGACTGGAACCAGAGCGATGTGAGCCGCTGGAGCCTGCGCACGACCTGGGCCAAGGAGTACAACGAAAATCAGCTCGAGTGGGGCGGCCTGGTGGACCGCAGCGCCGGCGGCGCGCGGCGCATCGAGGACAAATCCTTCTCTGTGTCGAACCTGTTCAACGCCTCCGCGCGGTTCGTGAACGATTTCAGGATCCTCTACAGCATCCGCGACCACGAGCTGCTCAGCCTCGATGATTCCCATAGCCCCTACACCGAGATTCTTGGGGCGGCCACTTACGGCACCCAGCGTTTCCTGCCCCAGCCCCGCTCGGAAAAGAGCTACCAGTTCGTGGATACCGCCAGTTTCTTCTTCGACAAGCACAGCCTGAAGTTCGGCGTCGATGTGATGCGCACGGGTCTGGTGGGCACGCTCCCATTGAACTTCGCGGGCATCTACCGCTTCCAGGCGATTCCGGGATTCGCGGATGGCCTCGCCGCCCTCAATGGTGTGAATCCATACGGCGGCCACGGGTTGCCCGCCGCCTTCGTGCAGGGATTCGGGGACGACTACCTCGACTTCGACGTGGACTACCAGAGCGCCTACATCCAGGATGACTGGCAGGTCACGCCCAAGTTCACCCTGAAGCTCGGCGTGCGCTACGACCGCGAGGTCCTGCCGGAATTCAAGAACACCGCCGACTACAACTGGCTGGACAATCCTGGCGCTTCCGCCGGACTCCTCCCGAGCGGCACCATCGGCAGCATCCTCGGCGCCATCGGCGCCACCGCCACGGGCAGGGGCCCCTACGACTTCGGGGCTAATTTCAAGACGAGCCGCGACTGGAGCAGCAGCAAGGTATCGCCCCGGCTCGCCTTCACCTGGCAGGCCACGCCGATCACCCGTATCTACGGCGGCTACGGCACCTTCGTCGGCCGCACCCAGCTTGGACCCTATGCCGCCGTCTACCTGAGCAACGGCACGGATCTGCAGACCGTCGGACGCCGCGCCCCCAACGCCTTTGCCTCCTGGGCCAGCGCCGATGGCGGCTCCAACCGCCGCTACAACAACTTCAATACGGCCGTCGGAAGCCCGGCCAAGGGCGGCAAGGTCATGCTGCTTCCTGGTGAATACAGCGCGCCGGAAACCAACCAGGCGAACCTGGGCTTGGAGTACAGCCCCAAACCGAACCTGAAATTCACCTTCGACGCCGTCCATTCGACTGGCAAGAACTTCATGAACGTGAGGGACGTCAATTCCACGGTCCCGGTGAACGGAACCACCACCCTGCGCACGCCCATCCTGTACGGCCCGACCGGAATCCCCTACTCCGCCATCTACCGCTACGACTCCACCGGCGAGAGCAAGTACACCGGCGCCACCGTGGGCTTCGCCTGGCAGATGCGCGACACCATTTCCATCAACACCAGCTACACCTATAGCAAGGCCGAGGACAACTACATCGACTGGCTCACGCAGTTCGCCTCCCAGAACACCTTCGATCCCATGTCGGAGATGAGCCCCAGCAACCAGGACCAGAAGAACCGATTGAATTTCAGCGCGGTGTTCAACACCAAGAACGCCTCCAGTGCCTGGGCCAAGAACTGGATCATCTCCTTCATCGGCCGCTTCACTTCCGGCCGCCCTTACTCCCTATGGGCCGGAGTGGATGGAGATTACGGCTACCGGTTGAACAATGCGGCGCTTCCAGACACCCGTGACAACCGCACATACTACGGCAACGGCGAAGGCCTCTCCGCCCCGGCCGACCGTCCCGCCGGTGTTGGCCGCAATTCCGAGACCACTCCGAACGTGTACAACCTGGACATGCGCCTCTCCCGCACCTTCCACTTCGGCGGCGTGAACCTGGAAGGCGTCATTGAGGTCTTCAACGTCTTCAACCACTACAATGTGAGCAAGATCCAGAACTTCCAGGAACCGCCTCCGGGCGCTCCGACATTCGGAACGCCCATCGTCACCAGCAGCGATTTCAACCGCCAGTTCCAGGTGGGCGTCAAACTCACGTTCTGATCCGATCCTGCATCCAGTGCCCTGCCTTCATCACTGGCAGGGCATTTTTTTAGGCTCCGATAGAATCAACACCTGAGGTGACCATGAAGCTTGTGACATTCCTTCATCAAGGGGCCGAAAAGATCGGGGCCGTGCTGCCGGACGGCCAGATATTGGACCTCCAGGCGGCGGATCCACGCCTGGCCGTGGACATGCTCACCCTCATCCGGCAGCAGGACACCCTGCTGCCGGCCGCCAGGGCGGCCGAAGCCAAGGCGCCTGCCTCGGCGAAGCTCCCGGCCGCCAGCGTCGCGCTGCTCGCTCCCGTGCCCCGCCCCGTCTCCATGCGCGATGGCTATGCCTTCCGCCAGCATGTCTCAACCGCCCGCCGCAACCGCGGCCTGGACATGATTCCCGAATTCGACCTGTTCCCGGTCACCTACTTCACGAATCATCTGGCGGTCTCGGGGCCCGGCGAGGTGAAAGTCCAGGACCACCATCTCGCGCGGCTGGATTTCGAGCTGGAGGTGGCGGTGGTCACGGGCCGCGCCCTGCACAACGCCACGCTGGAGGAAGCCGACGACGCGATCTTCGGCTACATGGTCATGAACGACTGGAGCGCGCGGATGCTCCAGATGGAAGAGATGAAACTAAATCTGGGACCCTGCAAGGGCAAGGACTTCGCGACCAGCCTCGGGCCCTGGCTGGTGACCAAGGATGAACTGGACATCGAGAAGACGGAGCGGGGAGAAATCCTCCACGCGGCCATGGCCTGCGATGTCAACGGACGCAGGCTCTCCAACGGCAACGTGGATTCCATGAACTGGACCTTCGCCCAGATCCTCCAGCGCTCGAGCTACGGCATCCACATGCAGCCCGGCGAAGTCATCGGCAGCGGCACCGTGGGGACCGGCTGCCTGCTGGAGCTCAACGGCAGCAAGATCACCGACAACCTCTGGCTCAAGGCGGGCGACGAGGTGGTGATGGAGATCGAAGGGCTGGGCCGGCTCCAGAACTTCGTGGTGCACGTCCCGGAGCGGTTGGCGGGCATGCCTCCTGAGCTCGTGGGCGGCACGCTGCCGGACCTGTACGCCGGGAGTCCCGGCGGCGAAGCCGGGGATTGAGGCTAGGCCACAGCCCTTGCCAGGCCAGGCAGGCTGAAGATCACCGTGGTGCCTTGGCCCACTTCGCTTTCCAGGCGGATCTCGCCGCCGTGGGTGCGGACGATCTCGCGGCAGATGGGGAGTCCGAGGCCCGTGCCTTTGCCTTCGGGCTTGGTGGTGAACATGGGCTTGAAGACCTTGGGCAGGACATCGGCGGGTATGCCATGCCCGCTGTCCTTGAGCTCCACGCTCCAGCCCTCCCCGGCCGGGCGGACCTTCAGGTGGATGTGGCCGCCTCCGGGCATGGCATCCACCGCGTTGTTCACGAGGTTGATGAAGAGCTGCTCCATCTGCTTGCGGTCCGCGCTCACCACGACATCCTTGGGCGAATCCACCTCGAAATCCACGCCATGCGCCGCCAGGGTCGGCAGCCAGAGCTGCTGCAAACCGTCCACCAGACCGTTGAGGGACACGGCCTCCTGCTTGAGCTGGGGCCGCCGGGTCATGTCCAGCAGGCGCCGCACGATCTCGCCCACCCGTTGGATCTGCGAATGGATGACCCCCAGGCGGTCCCTGGTTTTATCCGTGAGATCGCCTTGCCGTTCCAGAAGCTGGAGGTGGCTGTTCACCAGGTTCAGCGGCGTGCCCACCTCGTGGGCGAAGGTGGCCGTCAACTGCCCGGCCACCGCCAGCCGCTCCTGCTGGCCGAGCTCTTCCCGCAGCAAGGAGTTGCGTTCCACCAGTGACTCCAGCTCCGCGTTCTTGGCCTGCAGGTCCGCCAGCGCCGCGTCGATGCGGTTTTGCAGGTTCGCGTTGAGGCCGCGGATCTCTTCGATGAAGGACTCGCGCTCGCCGGACGCCCGCTGGAGCTGGCTCGCCATCTGATTGAAGCGGTTGGCGATGGAACCCAATTCATCCGTGTGGCCCACCGATGCGCGGGCCGCCGCATCGCCCTGTTCCAGCCGTTCCATCGCCTGGGTGATGTTGCGCAACGGATCATTCACGAAAATGCCCAGGATCACCCACAGCAGGATGAATTCCCCGAGGATCACCCAGGGCAGCATTTTCCAGGTGCCCCTCCGATTGTTGATCCACACCGTTTCCCACCGCTCCAGGTCGCAGTAGGCCCGGATGAGGCCGATGGGCGGGCGGTCCGCCCTGGGGTTGTGGATGGGCAGGTAGACCTTCCAGCCCTTGTTGCCGGTGCTCAGGTCCACGGGCTCGACCGTCGGCCCCGCCAGGCTCATGTACCTGCCGAGGTCCGGAGTCCACTTAATCTCGGTATCCACTCCGCTGGAGACCAGGAGATCCACCTTGTCGGATTTATCGATCCGCTGGAACACATCCATCTGGAAGATGCTGCGGTCCTCCCCGGCGATGCTCTCCAGCATTTCCTCGACCTTGCGCTTGTCCCTGAAGTTGGGATCTCGCTCGAGGATTTCGGTCTCGATGGTCCGGGCCGCTTCTATTGTGAGGTTTTTCGAATAGGTCTCCAGCTCCCGGCGGCTGTTGCGGGTGATGTTGAAGGCCACGGCCACGGTGAGCACGCTGGTCACCAGCGCCATCACCAGGAACAGTTTCGCGTGGAGGCTTCTCAGCCATTTCAGGGGCTGGGACATCATGCGGCGTTGACCCCCAACAGCGCCTGAACCCGGGCGGAGAACTCCCCGTCGTCCCAGGGACCCTCCAGGGCGCGGAACCGTTCAAAGGCCTGGCGCCGGGCCTCCACCACCGTTTCGAGCACTTCGAAAAGGCTCGCGGAGAGCACCGGGCGATCGGCCCCCGCCAACCGATCCTGGTTCTTGCGGAGCAGGTTTTCCAGGGCCGCCTGATCATGGTGGTCGCCCAGCGCGGTCTGCATGGCCCGGAGTTCCATCAGGAACCCCGTCGGCTCGGCGGGGAAGGCCAGGGCCAGGGCCTCCATGGTGTCCCGGAGGCGCTTCACCTGGATCCTCGATTCATGGAGCGCCTTGATATCCTCCTGCTCCCGCAACCCGGAAAGGCCAGAAAGCGCCGCGCTGATGGAAGGCTGGAGATGGGACCAGGCGGAGAGCACCACCGAAGGCCCCTCGAATGGATTCGGCAGACTGGGCACTTTCAGGAGCTTGGCGAAGCCCGGCGCCTTGCCATCCAGGGCCTCCAGCCGCTTCCGGCGTCGCCGGGCCGCGATCTCCAGCATGTGCTCCAGGGCGGCCTTGTGGAGCGGTTGCGGGGCCGCCGCGCGGAGCGCGTCCAGGCCGGCGATTTGGACGTCCAGGTCCCGCACCACCCCCAGGGCCTTGGTGAAACCGCGCAGGGCCTGGGCACGGTCGTGGAGGCGGGGATAGGCTTCCTCGTCCAACAGCCTGATTACCGCCCGCAGGCGGCGGCAGGCCACCCGGACGCGGTGGACGACCGTGGGGTCGCCGAACCCGCCTTCGGCCGCCGAAGCATCGTTCAGTTCCTGCACCCGGGCCTCCAGGGCCCGATGAAGCAGGACAGCGAACTCCACACCATGCATAGGGGAATTCTAGTGCCGATTGGATTCTTCTAAGATCAAAAGTGGCACTCATGCCAACGAGCCCTCTCTCCCGAGCCAAAGGAACCATGGACGCGATCCACATCAAGGGTGCCCGCGAGCACAACCTGAAGAACTTCGACCTGACGCTGCCGCGCAACCAACTGGTGGTCATCACGGGACTCAGCGGCAGCGGCAAGTCGAGCCTGGCCTTCGACACCCTCTACGCCGAGGGCCAGCGGCGCTACGTGGAGTCCCTGTCCGCCTACGCCAGGCAGTTCCTGGACCAGATGGAAAAGCCCGACGTGGATTCCATCGAGGGCCTGAGCCCCGCCATCTCCATCGAGCAGAAGACCACCTCGAAGAATCCGCGCTCCACCGTGGCCACCGTCACGGAGATCTACGATTACCTGCGCCTGCTCTTCGCCCGGGCCGGCAAGCCCCAGTGCATGGCCTGCGCCCAGCCCATCGCCTCCCAGACCATCCAGGAGATGGCCGATCAGATCCTGGCGCAGCCCGAAGGCACCAAGCTGCAGATCCTCGCGCCGGTGGTGCGGGGCCGGAAAGGCGAATTCAGGAAGATGCTCCAGGACCTCATGAAGCGCGGCTACATCCGGGCCCGCGTGAATGGCAAGATGCTGGACCTCACGGATGGCGTCCCTGATCTCGACAAGCAGAAAAAACACACCATCGAGGTGGTCATCGACCGCGTGAAGGTGGCCGAAGGCACCAGCACGCGCCTGGCGGATTCGCTGGAGATCGCCTGCAACCTGAGCGAAGGCGCGGCCCTGGTGGACTTTGACGGCCGGGAAGTGTTGTTCTCATCCAAGCTTGCCTGCAACAACGCGAAGTGCGCCCGCTTCGGGCTGGGCCTGCCGGAACTGGAGCCCCGCAGTTTCTCTTTCAACTCACCCTACGGCGCCTGCGATACCTGCGATGGCCTTGGCTTCAAGCGCCAGTTCGCCGAGGAGCTGATCATCCCCAACACGGGCCTCAGCATCAATGACGGCGCCATCCAGGCGAGCGGGTGGAAGAGCGTTTCCGAGGACGGCTGGCGCGCGCAATTCATGGAACAATTGGCGCGGGCGCTGAAATTCAGCCTGGACACGCCCTGGAAGAAGCTGCCGGAACAGGTGCGCGACATCATCCTGCATGGCATGAACAAGCAGATGAAATTCATCTACGAGAAGGGCAAGAACCGCTACGAATTCATGCACCATTTCGAAGGCGTCATCGGCAATCTGGAACGCCGCTACCGCGAGACCAGCAGCGAGGACATCCGCGAGGAAATGGAGCAGTCCATGCGGATCACGCCCTGCGAGAAATGCCGCGGGCAGCGCCTGAAGCCCGAAGTGCTGTCGGTCTTCGTGGCGGGGCGGAACATCGCCGAGATCGTGCAGCAGAGCGTCCGGGATGCCCGTGTCTGGTTCGCGGACATGGGGCTGGAAGGCAAGGACGCGATCATCGCCGAAAAGGTATTGAAGGAGATCCGGGAACGGTTGGGCTTCCTGGATGACGTGGGCCTGGGCTACCTGACGCTGGACCGCGGCGCCGCGACGCTTTCCGGCGGCGAGGGCCAGCGCATCCGCCTGGCCACCCAGATCGGTTCGAAGCTCCAGGGCGTGATGTACGTGCTGGATGAACCCAGCATCGGCCTGCATCAACGGGACAACCAGAAGCTGCTGAAAACCCTCATGGAGATGCGCGATCTCGGCAATTCGGTGCTCGTGGTGGAACACGATCTGGAAACGATCCTGAGCGCCGATTACGTGGTGGACATGGGACCTGGGGCGGGCGAGCACGGCGGCTACGTGGTGGCCCAGGGCACCCCCGGCGACGTGGCGAAAAACGAAGCTTCCATCACCGGCCATTTCCTGTCGGGCAAGGATTCCATTCCCGTGCCCCGAAAGCGGCGCAAACCCGAGCGGGACCACATCGAATTGCTGGGCGCCGAAGAAAACAATCTGAAGCAGGTGGACGTGAATTTCCCCATCGGCCTGTTCACCTGCGTCACCGGCGTGAGCGGCAGCGGCAAGAGCACCCTGGTGAACGAGATCCTCTACAAGGCCCTGGCCAACAAGCTGCACCAGGGCGTCCACGTGGTGGGCAAGCACAGGAAGATCGCAGGACTCGAGCAGATCGACAAGGTCATCGCCATCGACCAGGCCCCCATCGGCCGCACGCCGCGCTCCAATCCGGCGACCTACACGGGGCTGTTCACGCCGCTGCGCGAGCTGTTCTCCCAGCTTCCGGAAAGCAAGGCCCGGGGCTACATGCCGGGCCGCTACAGCTTCAACGTCAAGGGCGGGCGCTGCGAAAAGTGCGAGGGCGACGGCGTCATCAAGATCGAAATGCACTTCCTGCCGGATATCTACGTCACCTGCGAGCAGTGCAAGGGCAAGCGCTACAACCGCGAAACACTGGAAGTTCACTACAAGGGCAAGAGCATTTCCGATGTGCTTGCCATGAACGTGGAGGAGGCATTCGAGATCTTCGCGCCCATCCCGGTGCTGGCCAACAAACTGCAGACGCTCCTGGACGTGGGCCTGGGCTATATCCGCCTGGGCCAAAGCGCCACGACCCTGAGCGGCGGCGAGGCCCAGCGGGTGAAGCTCGCCAAGGAACTGAGCAAGCGCGCCACGGGCCGCACGCTCTACATCCTGGACGAGCCCACCACGGGCCTGCATCTCAAGGACATCCAGAAGCTGCTCGAAGTCCTGAACCGCCTCACCGACGCAGGCAACACGCTGCTGGTCATCGAACACAATCTCGATGTCATCAAGACCGCCGACTGGGTGATCGATCTGGGTCCCGAAGGCGGAGCCGAAGGCGGCCGCATCATCGCCGCCGGCACCCCCGAACAGATCGCCAAGAGCAAGCTCAGCGTGACCGGAAAATACTTGAAACCGTACCTGGTCTAGGGTCTTCGAATCAGTGGCTCTGCGCGGCCAAAATCTCCGTCAGCCGGTCTTGCGTGCCCTCGATGCGCGTGAGCCGGGGATAGCGTTCGCCCCCATGGTAGTCCACTTTGAACACCTTCACGAAGGAGCCGTTCTCCGTGATGAACTCCATCGGCGCGGTGGAGCTTTTGGAATCCTTGATGGCCTGATGCAGCCCTTCGCCCGACCACTTCCGCCCATTCACCGCGAGGAGTTTCATGCCGGGGATGAGTCCGGCATTCGCCGCCGGCGAGGCTGGAAGCGCCTCGCTGACCATGCCTTCGATGCTCAGGAGAAGGCCGACGGAATGGCTCACATCCAAATACTTCTCCGCCTGCTCCCTGTCCTTCCAATAGTCTGTGGGCTCGTCGGCGAAGGTAAGTTTCCAGCCGCTGCGCTCGACGCCACCCAGGGGCGCGCGGACGTCGAGGCTGTCCAGTCGGCTGCGCAGGAATGCCGCCCAGCCATGCGGCGCCACTTGGTTCAACGTGGCCACCACGTCCTCGAATGTGTACGTCTTCAAGGTGGGCGCTCCGCTGGGAGCCCCGTAAAAAGCGCGGCAGAAATCATCGAGGGATTTCTGGTTCTTGGTGAGTTCACGGATGGAAGTGTCCACCTCGAGCCAGATGAGCTGGCCTTCGGGGTAGAAGTCCACGCTCCGCCTCAGGGAGCTGCCAGCCTCGGCTGCGCCATACAGCATCTGCGCCCCGTCGCAAGTGTCCTGCAAGGGCCGCCAGGAGCGGCCCGGAGACCGGTCCAGCGCCGCGGACAGGATGGCCAGGTCATCCCGGTAATCCTGCGCCGTCCAGAGGCCGCTCCGGGCGGTCAGAATCGAACCCAGGTAGGTCGTGAGACCCTCGTAGACCCAGAGCAGGTCACCCTTCATGGGCGCATCGAAATTGCCTGTGGCAAGGCCCGCGGGCCGGCGATACTTGCCGTTCCAGCTATGGACCATCTCGTGGGGCAACAATCCCGAGGTCGTCTTCAGCAGCTGCGGATCGATCAGAGAGCGTTCGGCGGTGCGGTCGTCGCTGCTCTCGTGATGTTCCAGCCCGAAATGCGCCACATTGTCGCTTAGCGTGTAGAGAAAATCGTAATGGGCGTAGTGCCTCGCACCAAATAGGACGCCGCTTTCCGCCACCAGATTCTTGAAGTGCTGAGTGGTCTCTGGAGTCATGGCCAGGGCTTCTGCGCTGTCAGCGGCGAGGTCGAGAAAATGGGCCCGCCCCATGCTTGTACCCAGGTCCACTTTCCTGAAATTCGCCCCCGCCAGTACCGGTGAATCCACCAGCGTGGTGAGGCTCACCGGCTTGAAGGTGACCGTTCCGCCCGCGTTGCCGGCTGATTCCAACGCAGTGCCGAAGTTCCACCCGGCCGGCAGCTTGAGACTCGCGTGGTAGGTGATGGAATCGCTCTGCGCACCTTTTGGATAGAGCAGCACCTGATTCCAACTCAGCATCGCCAGTTTATCCGTCACTGAAGCGCCAGAGGAGAAGCCCGTCGCGCTGGTGGGCGAGATGAAATCCAGGCTCGCCTCCACATCGCTGGCGCCCTGGGGCACGTCGAGATGGAGGGCATTCATATCCACCAGATCCCGCCGCCAGGCCAGGATCTTGCCGTTGGCGGTGAAGCGCAGGTTGACCAGATCCGCGGCGGGACCCGTGGGCCCATGTTCACCGGGGATCCATTTGGGGTAGAGCAGCGTCAAGGGTCCGGGCTTGGCAGGAATGCTGAGCTTGGCGTGGAGGATGTGGCGGGTGGCATCGGTGGCATCCAGGGCGATGGCAATGGGAGAAGGGGCCGCATTTGGGCTCTGCGCCACCAGGGCGACGGAGAACGATAGTCCAAAGAGCAATCGGCGCATCAAGAGCCTCCTATGGGGATAGGAAAGTCTATCGCCGGTTTCCCGCTATTCTTTCCGTTTGTCATGCCTTCTCGGGGAGTGTCGCGTGGATCGTCTTGTCATCATCGGGGGCACTCCGCTCAAAGGCCGCATCCGCGTGTCCGGCGCCAAGAATGCCGCGCTGCCCTGCATCGCCGCGGCCCTGCTCACGCCGGAACCCGTGACCCTGTCGCATCTGCCCGCGGTGTCGGATATCCGCACCATGCTGAAGGTGCTGGAGGCCTTGGGCTGCGCCGTGGAGCGGACCTCCGACGAAGACGGCCTGCAGTACACGGCCTTGATCCGCGCGGCGGATCTGGAAGCGGGCGGGATGAAGGCTCCCTACGACCTGGTGAAGACCATGCGCGCCAGCATTTTGGTGCTGGGGCCGCTGCTGGCCCGTTTCGGCCATGCCACGGTCTCCCTGCCCGGCGGCTGCGCCATCGGCGCCCGGCCCATCAATCTGCATCTGGAGGCCCTCGCCCGCATGGGGGCCCACATCGAGATCGTGCAGGGCTACGTGGAAGCCAGGGTGCCGGGCGGCAGGCTCCAGGCCATCGACCACACCTTCGAGAAGGTGAGCGTCGGCGCCACAGAGAACACGCTGCTCGCCGCGACCCTGGCCAGCGGCACCTCGATCCTCCGCAACGTGGCCATGGAGCCCGAGATCGGCGATCTCGCTGAGCTGCTCAACAAGATGGGCGCGCGCATCGAAGGGATAGGCACCTCGACGCTGACCATCCAAGGCGTGGAGGCCCTGCACGGCACCTCGCACGCCACGATCCCTGACCGCATCGAGGCCGGGACGCACCTTTGCGCCGTGGCCATCGCCGGCGGCGACGTGGTGCTGGAGCGGGTCCGGCCCGACGACCTGCGGTCGCTCATCGACCTGCTGGAACGCATGGGATGCCTCATCACCGAGCGCGACGGGGCCGATGGCCGGCAGCTCCGCATCCAGCGGGAGCCCTCCCAGAAACTCCGCGCCCGGGACATCACCACCGCGCCGTTCCCGGCCTTCCCCACGGATCTGCAGGCCCAGGCGATGGCCGTGATGACCCAGGCCCACGGCATCAGCGTCATCAAAGAGACCATCTTCGAGAACCGCTTCCAGCACGCCATGGAACTCGAGCGGCTCGGCGCCAATCTCCGCATCGATGGCGGCGGCAGCACGGCCATCGTCGCGGGCCCTGCCAAACTCACCGGCTGCACCGTGATGGCGACGGATCTGCGCGCCTCGGCGACCCTGGTGCTCGCGGGCCTGGTGGCCGAGGGCGAGACCACCGTGGACCGCATCTACCACCTGGACCGCGGCTACGCCGGCCTTGAAAAAAAGCTGCAGGGCGTCGGCGCCCGCATCGAGCGGGTCGGCGGTGGCAGCGTCTAGGCGGGATAGCCGTTGAGGCCGCAGCGGATCGCGATCCTCTTCCATGAATCCGACCGGAACATGGATCTCTCCGGTTACTCGATCGCCCGGCTCGCCCCCCACTGGGAACTGGACGGGCACGAGGTGTTCGCCTTGTTCGGCACCGGCGAATTCGTGCCCGCGGACCTGGTCATCGTGCATGTGGACCTCTCCGTGGTTCCCGAGGACTACCTCGCCTTTGCCGGGCGCTACCCCATCGCACTCAACGGCAAGGTCCGCGACATCCGCAAGTCGACCTTCAGCGACCGCCTGCTGCGGCGCGGGGATGATTGGCAGGGCCCGGTCATCATCAAATCCGATCGCAATTACGCCGGCCACCCCGAGCTGGTGCGAGGCATCCCCAGGCTGGATGGGAAAGGGCTGCGCGCCACCTTCCAGTCCACCCTGGACTACAAGGTTTTCGATCGGATCGAAGAGGTGCCGGAGGAGGATTTCGATAGTCCGGATCTGGTGGTCGAGCGCTTCCTCCCCGAGATGGAGGACGGCCTCTTCCATGTGCGCATGTACCAGTTCCTCGGGGACCGGGCCAGCTGCACGCGGGTGGGCGCCCAGGACCCCATCGTGAAATCCGGGAACAAGGTCTTCAGCGAATCCGTGGTCCCCCACCCCGACATCGTCGCCCATCGGCACCGCCTGAACTTCGACTACGGCAAATTGGATTACGTGATCCACAATGGCGAAGCCATCCTGCTGGACCTCAACAAGACCACGGGCACCGCCCCCCAGACCACGCCGCAGATCGAAGCCATCCGGCACAACATGGCCGAGGGGCTGTATTCCTATTTCGGGACCTGAGGCACGGGAAAGCGGAATGCGCTATGAAATTCGAGGCAGCGTCAGTAGATGGGCTTCGGCGTCGGCAAGGGCTTGGGCTTCACCATGGGTTTTGGCTTGGTGGGATCGGAATTACGGGATGGGGCGGGCGCGGGGGATGGCGACGTGCCGTGGTCTTCATTGGGCGTATAAGAGCGCGAACTGTAATCCCGGCCGTGCGGCGGCGGGGGCGGGGGCTGGCAATCTTTCTCAAGGCGGGCTAACTCTTTGTGGAGGAACAGGAGTTCCGCCTGATAACCACTGACTTCTTCCATGATGTAGCCCGCCATGGTCATGTTCAGGGCCTCGAAACGGTCCATGGCTTTGCGTCGGAAAATCACATGGTGCTGATCATAGGTGGCCCTGCAGGCATCCTGGTGCACCTTCTCATGGGCGCGGATGGCCGCCTCCAGACATTTGGTGGGGGCGTTCACCGTGATATTGCAGCTGTTGTCCGTGCTCCCGGAGGCCTGGAGCGGGATGCGCCCTGGGGTGTTCGTGGCGCTCATGGCGGTGTTCACCCGTCCTTGCAGGGCCACCCGGCCCGGCGTGGTGTAGGGCGTCATGGCCATCTTGACGATCTCCTTGCCGTAGGCCTCGATGGCCGCGCTGTCCCGCTTGATGCGCTCCTTGATGTCCGCCTTGTCGATGCAGTCGCAGGGGGCCTGGGCGAGTAGAGGGATGGCGGAGAAGGCGAAAGCGGCGAACCTGTGGCGCATGGGAACTCCCTGGGAGTGATGTGGCGGCTTGCAGGAGGATTGCTTCGAATATTCCGATGGAATCCCTCCGCGTGCAAGGGAATGGGCGCTGAAGCCCAGTGCTTGGACCGCAGTGGGTCCATGCGTCCAGGTACGCATGGGCCAAATCTACCTACCACGGAGCCGTCGTCCAACTGGATCCGGGCCGACACCTCGGTTCCGTGACCGGGGTCCGGCAATTTCACTTTTCGGTCAGCCAGCCGATGGCCTGGTCCCGGTCTATGAATCCCTTCACTTTGCGGCCGCGGTTGAACGACACGGTCTCATAGAATTCGAAGTCGGCCAGGTTGGGCGTCTGGGCGGACATGAGGACCGCATGCCTGATCTTTTGCGGGTCGATCCCGGCCGCGTTGGCGGCCTCGGTGGCCTCTTTCGGATACTCGTAGATGGCGGCCGGCGGCATGTGGACCAGGGCATCGCGGTAGTCGCTGAGAACGCGGTAGCATCCTTGTTCCTTGATGAGGCCGATGACCTGGAAAAGGATGTTCCTCAAGGAGGCTTCATCATCAGTGCCATGGTGGGCCACCGTGATGAAACCCGAGGCTGCGTCAAAGGAAATCGAGGATGGCATTGAGGCGTGTCTCCGGTTCGCGAACCACAATCCTGGGAGCCATTCTAGTTGAAGGGTTATGCCAGCCCAAGCCACCGCCGAAAGCCCCGAAGGGAACCGGCAGCCTCAACTGCGCACATGCCCATCGCCCTCGACCAGATACTTGGTGCTGGTCAGGGCCTTCAAGCCCATGGGCCCGCGCGCGTGCAGCTTCTGCGTGCTGATGCCGATCTCGGCGCCGAAGCCGAACTGCCCGCCGTCGGTGAACCGCGTCGAGGCGTTCACATAGACGCAGGCGGCGTCGACCTCCTGCTGGAACCTCCGGGCGGTGTGCAAATCATGCGTCAGGATCGCCTCCGAGTGCCGCGTGCCGTAGCGGCGGATATGGTCGATCGCCTCGTCCACATCCTCGACGATCTTCACCGCCAGGATCAGGTCCATGTATTCCGTTTCCCAATCGGATTCCTGCGCTGGGACCGCGGCGGCAAAGCGTTTCACGGTTTCCGGGCAGCCCCGCAGGGCCACGCCAGCATCATGCAAAGCCTGCAGCATCGGCACCAGGTGGGTCTCCACGGCAGCACGGGCGATGAGCAGCGTCTCCAGCGCATTGCACACCGAAGGCCGCTGGGTCTTGGCGTTGAGCGCGATGGCGACGGCCATCGGCACCTCGGCCGAGGCTTCGACGTACAAATGGCAGACACCGGCGCCGGTCTCGATCACGGGCACCTGGCTGTTCTGGACGACGTGATCGATCAAGCCTTTGCCGCCGCGGGGGATGATGAGGTCGAGATCGCCCCGCAGCCTCAGCATTTTGTCGAGTTCGCTCCGGTCCGGCGTGCCGACCAGTTGCAGCAGGTGCGGCGGCAGCCCTTCGTCTGCCAGCGTACGTTTCAGAACGGCCGCCAGCGCCCGGTTGGTCAGGATCGCTTCCTTGCCGCCCCGCAGGACCACGGCATTGCCGCTCTTGAGGCACAGGCCCGCCGCATCGACCGTGACATTGGGCCGGGCCTCGAAGATGATCCCGATCACGCCCAGGGGCACCGTGACCTGGCGGATTTCCAGGCCATCCGGGCGCTTCCACCCACCGGCCACCTGGCCCAGGGGATCAGGCAGGCCGGCGATTTGACGGAGGCCTTCGGCCGCTTCGCTCAACCGTTCCGGCGTCAGGGCCAGGCGGTCGAGCAGCGCTGCGCCTAAGCCCGCGGCCTCGCCCGCAAGCAGATCCTGGCCATTGGCAGCCTGGATGTCCCCGGCGTGTTCCAACAGGGCATCGGCCATCCTGCGGAGCAGGCGATCGCGTTGCGCGCCCGGGGTGCGGGCCAGCACGGGCCAAGCCGCCTTGGCGGCCTTCGCCAGGGCATCGACCGGGGTTTCCCAAAGCTCCATGCCGAACTCCTCTCGCCTGCCCTAGGAAACACCTACTACCGTCACGGTCAGATCATCCCGGTGGATCGCTTCGGACGAAGTTTCGCTGCCCAGCCGCTGCCGCAGCTCCGGGGTCGTGCAGCCGATGACCTGCCGCAGATCGCCCGCATCCAGGGCCACGAGGCCGCGGCCGATCTCCGTCCCGTCGGCCCGGCAGATCTGGACGACCTCGCCCGCCTCGAACATCCCCTCCACCCGGTGGATGCCCACCGGCAGCAGGCTGCGGCCTTCGCGCACCATCGCGTGGGCGGCGCCTTCATCGACGATCACCTTCCCGCTCGGCACCACCCCATAGGCGATCCAGCTCTTGCGGCTGACCCGGCGGCTCGGCGCAGGCAGGACCGTGGTGCCGACCGTCTCCCCGTCCAGCAGATCGAGGATGCGCTCCGGGTGCTGGCCGTGGGCGATGGTCACGCGCACGCCGCCTTCGGACGCGATCCGTGCGGCCATGAGCTTGGAAGCCATCCCTCCGGTGCCGACCCCCGAGCGGGATTCCCCGGCGGTGCTGAGCAGCTCCGGCGTCACCTGGGCCACCTGGGCCACCAGCGTCGCGTCCGGATCGAGGCGCGGGTCCGCGGTGTAGAGCCCGCCCGTGTCCGTCATGATGACCAGCCGCTCGGCCCCGAGCAGGTTGGCCACCAGCGCCGACAACAGATCGTTGTCGCCGAACTTCAGCTCCTCGGTGGCCACCGTGTCGTTCTCGTTGACGAGGGGCACGACCTTGGCCTTGAGCAGGAATTCCAGCGCGTGGCGGGCATTGTTGCAGCGACCCCGTTCCGAGATGTCCGCCCGGCTCAACAGGATCTGCGCCACCGTGAGCCCGGCCGCCTCGAAGTGCTGGCGATAGGTTTCCATCAACCGGCTTTGTCCCACTGCGGCGGCGGCCTGTTTTTCGACGAGTGTCAGCTTCTTGTTCGTCAATCCGAGCAGGCCCCGCCCGGAGCCCACCGCGCCGGAAGTGACGATCACCGGCGACCAGCCCAAGGCCTGGAGCCGCGCGCACAGCGCCGCGTAGGCGCCGAGCACCGGGCTGGGCTCGCCCCCAGCCGACGTCACGGTGCTGGACCCGAGTTTGATCACCAAGCAGCGCATGGCCCTCGTCTTCCTTTTTCAACCTTCCAATGGTCCACCAGTGTAGCGAACCACTCGGGCAGGCTTGCTCGAAGGCCGCAGGCGCCGGCGGCTGCCCTGGCCGGGACGCCGCTGTCCACCCCCGCCCGGCCGTCCCTGGTTTCTGGATTCTGCCGGGTCCGGCCCCTGGCCGGCAGGATCCAATCTTGCCAATCCCCCCTGGCCTGATATCCTGTTATCCCCACTGGGGAGTGGTCTAACGGTAGGACAACAGATTCTGATTCTGTCAGGTGAGGGTTCAAATCCTTCCTCCCCAACCAATCCAGCCCGGCAACCGGGCCAGATCCCAAAGCTCCGGCCCAGGGCAGCATCACCAGCAGCACAGCGGTCCCATCGTCTAGTGGTTAGGACATCGCCCTCTCACGGCGGTAGCAGGGGTTCGACTCCCCTTGGGACTACCAATGAAGAGCCCCGCAAACACGGGGCTCTAATTGTATTTAAACGGTATCACTTGAAGCCCCAGTGGCTCCATCCTCCACTGATCCTCCAAACCTGTCCCGGGGAATCGATGGGACACGGGCGCCTAGTCGGGATGCCGATCGAAATTCTTCAAATGCATGAAAATCTTTCAAAGCCAGACTCACTGAAACTTTGGGCGCAGTCGGATGGCTTCCCGTCCAACCGTTTCCAATGGAGCCTGTATGTCCGAAATGACCATCGCCCCGCTGATCTTTGCCTGGATCCTGTCCGGCTGAAGGCGGCGATGATGGCCTGGCATCTCCGGCGCTGTCTTTACCCTGAAACCATGGCTGGAGGAGGATCGGTCCAGGGATTGCTTAGGATTGTGGAGCGTTAATAATTTTACTGTCGGCCCTTTCTCTGTTTGAGACAAACTTTGAAGTCGGCCCATCCCTTAGGACATCATCTCTACATGCAGCGAGACCGCGTTGCCAATTTAATCCGATTCGCCCTAGCTTCCGCGAGGAGGGAGGATCATGGATTCGGTGACTTGGGGATCATCCATCTTCTAAAATTGATGTACCTCGCTGACCTGGGATACGCCGCAACCCATGATGGTCAAACCTTCACCGAGGTCCCCTGGATTTTTTTCCACTTTGGACCATGGGATCGAGCTGTTTGGGCTGAAACAGAAGCACAGGTAATAGATCCGGAGATTGAAGAGCGGTCATTCGGCTCACGAAAAACATTTCGAATTGAATTCGAAATGGCGGCGGATGCCCTGCACGATGAACTGTCGAGCAGCCTTCCGGTGGAGGTTACACGTGAAATCGGACGCGCAGTCCATGAGTTCGGCACAGACACGAATCGGTTACTGAAATACGTCTACAAAACCGAGCCCATGCTAAGGGCCCTTCCAAATGAACAGTTAAGGTTTAGCGGGTTATCGTCAAGCCAGCTACCGTCACTTGCTATTGTGAGCGCACTGGTCGAGCAATCTAAGTCCCAACAGAGGAAGGCCGAGGAAGCAAGGGCACACTTAAGAGAAGCCATAGTTTCGACAGCCGCTCATCGGAGGGGGAGATATCTTCCGTGGCCTTCGCTGAATGAACGAGAAAAGGAAATGCTGTCTGAACTAACCCAACTGCTTGAAGATGATGAGGATCATGCCCCGGTTGGCATCCACGGGGACGTACATTTCAGTGATGAATTGTGGTCTAGCGACTTCAGACTCGAACATGGCCTTTCCTGAACTTTCTGTGCAGGCTCTTGCAGGGTCTGAATACTGGTGGATTCGTGAAGCAAATCCAAGCGTAATGCGTGGAAGCGTAGTCTGGGTTTTGGTCCCTTTCCACACAGGTATGCACGTCCGATTGGTGGTTCAGCGAAAACCCAATGAGCCCAACGACCACTTCGCTGCAAAGCTCATCACGGCGGAACAATACACACTAACCTCTCCTGATGTACCTCAGGATCTTCCCATCGCGATGTTGCCTTCGGTCGAAGATGGACATTACACCTTGAGGGTCGTTAAAAAACGGCCAGCATTGGTTCTTGGTCTCCCAGGCCAAGATATTCCGCACAATCTGGTTCAGGGAAAACCTCATTCCCGAACGGTTCCATGCATTCAGGTTGCACCCTATTACACGGTGGTAAAGCCTGGGGAGCTTCCGAGGTATTCTGCGGAATTATTGGAGATGGTCCAGCGACTTCGATTCTCACAATTTTTTTATGAGGAGCTCCCAATCCCGGGAGGATTTCCATCTATCCTTCGCTTTGATCAGATCCAATCAGTTCCGGCGAAGGAGCGAGATTTCTACGAGAAAACCCCCTGGCGGTTAAGTGGTCACGCGATGGCGATAATTGATGAAATTCTTGAAACTCATCTCTGGGGCGGAATCCCAGAAAAGGGGATATTGGCAACGACTGTTCTTCCCCTGCTTGCATGAATGTGGCTGGGAGTTGAGTCACAGCCTTTGTACGAAGGTTCAGGAAGCATAGACCTCATGCATAGACCTCATGTCTGATACCGTCATGCTTTCAATCTTCGGCTCGCGATCGGACCGGTTAACTTTGTTCGTCAGCTTCCACAAGGAGTGCGGATCATGCATTGGCACGAAGCATACGAAAAGGTACTGCCACACATTCTTCGCATAGAGACACCAGATGGAGCAGGGACTGGGTTTTTATTTGGTTATAACGCTGACAGGTCACTAGCGGCAATTGCCACAGCTGCTCATGTGGTGGATAGAGCTCACGCTTGGAAGCAACCCATCAAAATAATTCACCACACCTCTGGTCAGGAAGTCTTCCTACAAGGCCATGAACGCGTTGTCTTCCTTGATCGGAAACGCGATTCCGCAAGTATTCTAGTCCCCACCGGGACTCTTCCTCTTCCGGAAAGTCCTCTTCCTCTAATGGATGTAAAACAAATCAAGAAAGTTGGTGTTGTTTTGGCCTGGGTCGGTTTCCCGTCCGTTGCATATCCAGAACTTTGCTTCTTCACTGGATCTGTCAGTGCCTTTTTATTTAATGACGATTGCTATCTAATTGATGGAGTGGCGATCAACGGGGTCAGTGGTGGTCCAGTCTTCGATGCATTGACTGGCAATCAACCAGAGCTTGTAGGTTCTATTTCTGCATATATCTCCAATCGTGTTGGCGGAGCCTCTCTACCAGGGTTGCTACGAGCCCAGGACATCACTTCGTTCCATGAAGCGCTCCAAACTGTTAGGTCACTCGATGAAGCTCGTAAAATGGAAGAAGAGCAGTCAAAAGATCAACCTCCTTCTGTGTCCCCCGAAAACTAACCCATCGTTCAAGTCGGACTCTAACCTCTCGTTCAACCCGGACCCAACCGTGCTCGACTACCGTCATGCTTTAGGTTTCCGGCCCTCGGTGGGCCGTTTAACTTTGTTCGTTAGGCGCAACATCTCTTAATTTCGCCAACCCTTAACTCGGCAGAAACCCCATGCCTGAAAAAAAGAAAAGCGTGTCCCCACCACCCAAATCGACGGCCCCTTCAGGATCTTGACTTGGCAGGTACATGCAGAGGGAGCCAGCGTCCGCATTCTGCTGAACCAACGCCTGAAGGACGCCGGTTTGACGGCAAGCAAAAAGCGGAAGGTGTCGCGGCCCAAAAGGAGGACCGTACGTTTCTAATGAATCTCCATGAGCAGGGACTCCGGTTTAAAGGGGAGTGATAGCCAAGACCCCGAGCTAGGGTTGGCTATCCAGCTCGTATCCATCCCTGGGGAATCCATCTGCCGTTCGCCCCTCGAACCTCTACCGTTCGCGGAAATTTTTTTATGTCCAGGTTCGGCCAGATCACGCTCTGCAACTACCGAACACGGAGGCGCGATGGATTGGCTGGGGGTCGTGAATCAGGTCCGCACACAGGTTGCCCGCAGCGGCGAAGCCCTCGTCCCCTGGTCGGCCATTGTGCAGGCGGCCAACACCATGCCAAGAAGCGCGATAGCCATGCAGGCAGCGGAAAGTCCAGGTGTGGACCCTTCACCGATGGGCCTGTTGAAGCAGCTCGCGGAGAGCGAAGGAAACCTTGAATTCACCATCGATTTCTCATCGAAATTGGTCCACCTGAAGAAGCCCATGGCCACTTCACCCGGGCGCGCGGCGCCGCCGGGGGGGCCCCCCCCCCCCCCCCCGCCCCCCGCGGGCCCCCGCCCCCGCGGGGCCGGCCCCGCCGCGGGCCGGGCCGCCCGGGCGCCGCCCCCCCCCCGCGCTCTCCCCGCCCGCTGGGTGGGTGGGTTGACCCACGGACCTCCGCCCGGCCGACATCCCGAAACTTGCCCGAAGACGGAACGGCGCCTGGAGCTTTGATCAGCTCCGATCCGCCAGGGCCCGCAGGAGGGCGGCCTTGAGCTTTTCGCGCGTGTAGGGTTTCGCCAGGAAGACCCCGTTCCATTCACCGAGGATCTCCTGCTCGCTGTAGCCGCTGCACAGGACCACGGGCAGGTCCGGATGGTCCTTCTGAAGCACCGCGAGCGTCTGCCGGCCATCCATCCTCGGCATCATGAGATCCAGGATCACGATGGAACAGGGTTCGCTGGAGGCCAGCTTCTCGATGGCCTCGACGCCATCGCCGGCCACGGCCACCTGGCACCCCATGCTCTCCAGGAGATGGCGGGTGGCGGTCCGGATGTTCTCCTCGTCGTCCACCAGGAGCACGCGGAGCCCCGGGGGCAAGGCGGTCTGGATCTCCACGGCCTCTGCCTTGGCGGTGACGTGGCGCCCTGCGCTGGGGAAGTAGAGGCGGAAGGTGGTGCCTTCGCCGGGGACGCTGTCCATCCCAAGCGCGCCTTGGTGGGCTCGCAGGATCCCCAGCAGGGCCGAGAGCCCGAGGCCTCGCCCGGCATCCTTGGTGGAGAAGAAGGGGTCGAAGATCCGGGTCTGGAATTCCGGAGCGATGCCGCACCCGGTGTCGCTGACTTCAAGGAACACATAGTCCCCTGGCCTGGGCGGAAGCTCCGCGCGGAGGCCCGCGGCGTCCTCGGAATCCAGCCTGGCCAGCCCGGTGGCGATCCGGATGCGTCCAGGCTGGTCCCCGATGGCGTCCGAGGCATTGGTGACCAGATTCAGCAGCACCTGCTGAAGCTGGGCCGCATCGCCCTCCAGCGACGGCAGATCCCCGGGCAGTTCCAGCTCCAGGCCGACCTTTTTCGAGAGGGACGCGGACAGCAGCGTCGCCATCTCGCGGGCCACTGTGCTCAGATCCGTCGGGCCTACGATGAAGCGGCCCCTGCCTGAATAGGCGAGCATCTGCCGCGTCAGGTCCGTGGCCCGCCCCAGGATGCCCTCCATGATCCGGATGTGGCCCAGGGCCTTGTGGCCTTCGGGCAGCTCGAGCGCCGCCAGGTCGAGGTGGCCCATCATCGCCGTCATGAGGTTGTTGAAGTCGTGGGCGATGCCTCCCGCAAGGATGCCCAGGCTCTCCAGCTTCTGCGCATGCAGGACCTGGCGCTCCAAGGCCATGCGTTCCCGCTCCTCGCGCTTCCGGTCGGTGATGTCCCGCCAGGTGGTGTAGAGCATCTCCCGGCCGCTGAGCGGGAAGGGCGTGAGGGTGACCTCCACGGGGAAGTCCTCCCCATCGGTCCGCCGGTGCATCCATTCGAAACGGTGGCCGCCCTTCGCATGGGCCAGGCGGATCATCTCGAGGGCCTTTTCGGGGCTGGGGCGGCCGTCAGGCTGGGCGGGTGGCGAGAGTTCCCAGGGGTGCATCCGCATCAATTCCGGCTCGCTGCAGCGCATCATCTCCAGCACCGCCGGGTTGCAGTCCACAAACCGGTCCCCGTCGAGGAGCAGGATTCCGTCGTAGCTTCTCTGGTAGATCTGGCGGAATTTCTCCTCGCTTTCCCGGAGGGCCTGCTCGGCCTGCTTGCGGTCCGTGACGTCCCGCCCTTCGGGGAAGAGCCAGCGGACCTGCCCCGATCCGTCCCTGAAGGGCGTCAGGGAAAAATCCACCACCCGCACCTTCCCGTCCACGCCAAGGTGGGTCGCTTCCAGGCGGACGAAGCTCCCGGCGGAAGCCTTCGCGATGGCGTCCTTCACGTCCGCCTGGGCCCTGGGATCGTGGGACCACCAGGGCGTTTCCCAGAAGGGCTGGCCGATGACTTCTTCCTCCCCTATCCCGATGATCTCCAAGGCGGAGGGATTGGTCGTCAGCACCCTTCCCCCGGCATCCAGCACCCCCATGAACTGGAAGGCGTGCACATACAAAGCCTCGAGCATCTCCGGGGGACGCGGCGCCAATGGACCTCCTGGGAATTGAATTGAAGGTACGACAGATTCCGGACCTGGGAAGCCAGGAAGTTTTTGCCGAATCCATGGCCGATGCAGGCCGGCCTGGGGTGGCAATCCTTCGGGCCTCCGAAATCCTTGAGGTGCTACCCTTGGCGTATTCCCCCACAACGGCATGGATCCGAAACGCCCGACCCAAGACAACACCTTCGACCTGGATGGCGCCACCATGGCGGCCAGCTCGGCCTATCTGCGCTCGAATTCCCCTTTCGAGGAATGGGCGCTGATCCGCTACGTGGGGCATCCCATCGGCGAAGTCATCACCTTGCGCCCCAAGGGCATGGTCATCGGCCGCTCCGCGGAAAACGACATCTGCCTGGCCGAGGCCGAGGTGAGCCGCCTGCACTCGAGGATCGATGTGGTGATGGACGAGGGGCAGGCGGTTTCGGTGACGCTCCAGGATCTGGGCTCCACCAATGGCACCTTCGTGAACGGAAAACGCCTGGTGGCCGGCGCCGAGCCCACGGAGCTGAACAACGGCGACGTGATCCGGGTCGGCAGCCACGCCTTCAAGCTCAAGCGCCTGGACGACATGGAACGCCACTACCACGAAGTGGTCCTGACCCAGACCACCGTGGACCCCCTGACCGGCGTGGGCAACCGCGCGACGGTGCTGGGCCACCTGGAGAAGCATTTCGACCTGGCGCGGCGCTACAAGCGGCCCCTCTCCGTGATCCTCGCGGACCTGGATTTCTTCAAAGCCGTCAATGACACCTATGGCCATGCCACGGGCGATCTCGTGCTGCAGACCTTCGGCATGATCCTGCTCGGGCGGCTGCGGGGGAGCGACCAGGTGGGCCGCATCGGCGGGGAGGAATTCCTGGTGGTGCTCCCGGAGACCCATGGGCACGAAGCCGTGAGCGTGGCCGAGAACCTGCGCAACGCGATCAAGGCCGAGCCCGTGAGCCGGCCGGACGGCACGCCGTTCTACGTGAAGGTCAGCCTGGGCGTGGCCCAGGTCCATGATGCGGACGCCAATGCCGGATCGCTGCTGGCGCGCGCGGACGTGGCGCTGTACCGTGCGAAGAACCTGGGGCGCGACCGGGTGGAATTCGATTCCCAGCTCTGACCCGTGCCTTCCGCATTGATCCCGCCTGATGCCGCCCGGCGCCTGTTCATGGGCGCCCAGGGCCTGCTGGACGACCCGGAGGGGCGCGCCACGAAGACCTCCCTGGCGAAGCTCATCAGGCGTCTGGGCTTCGTGCAGATGGACTCCATCAATGTGGTGGAACGGGCCCACAACCTGACGCTGCACACGCGCCTGGATGGGTTCAGCCAGGAGCAGTTCGCCCGCGCCCTGGAGCAGGACCGCTCCCTTTTCGAGCATTGGACCCACGACGCCTCGGCCATCCCGGTGGAATGGTTTTCCCACTGGAAGCCGCGGTTCCGGAAGGACCGGGCGCGCATCCAGGGCAATGCCTGGTGGCAGTACCATTTCCGCGGCGTGGAGGGCGGGCAGGTGGTGGCCCAGGTCCTGGAGCGCATCACCCGGGAAGGCCCGCTGAAGAGTGCGGACTTCGAGCATCCGGAAAAACGCGGGCCCTGGTGGGGCTGGAAGCCCCAGAAGGCGGCGCTGGATTTCCTGTGGCGCACGGGCGAGCTGGCCATCGCCAAGCGGGTCCATTTCCACAAGGTCTACGATCTCACCGAGCGGGTGCTGCCCCATGCGCATGCTGAGCCCGAGCCCGATGAAGAAGCCCACATCCACTGGGCCTGCTCGTCGGCGCTGGAGCGGCTGGCGGTGGCTTCGCCGAAGGAACTGGCGGATTTCTGGGCCGACCTGGATATCGCCCAGGTCAAGGCCTGGTGCGAACGGGAAGCCAGGGCCGGCCGCATCGCGGCTGTGAGCGTGGAAAGCGCCGATGGCTCCGGACCGCGGGCCGCCTACGCGGCGGCGGATTGGGAGGCGCGCCTGAAGCGCCTTCCGGATGCGCCGGACCGCACACGGCTGCTGTGTCCCTTCGACCCGGTGCTCCGGGACCGCTCCCGGGCGCTGCGCGTGTTCGGGTTCGATTACCGGTTCGAGGCCTTCGTGCCGGACGGCAAGCGCGCCTATGGCTATTACGTCCTGCCGATCCTCGAAGGCGAGCGGATCGTGGGCCGCCTGGATCCCAAATTCCACCGGGACCAGGGCCTGCTGGAAGTGAAGGGGCTCTGGTGGGAACCCGGCGTCAAGGCCACCCGGCCCCGGAAGAAGGCCCTGGAGGCCGCGCTTGAACGGTTGGCGGGCTTCATCGGCGCCGAGACCTGCGAACTGCCGCGCGACCCCAAAAAATAATGGCCTATCTCAGCGTCATCCCGATCTCCCGCAGCACGGGCTCTGGCGAGGGATTGCGGGGAAGATGGCGCAGGGCCTGGTAGACGAGCTCCTGGGAAAGCTTCAGATCCGCCGAGGACTGAGCGAGCTTCCCGATCCCGGCCTTCCACGGCGCCAGGGACGGCGCTCCCCCGCACCGGGACCGGGCGGCATCGTTGAGCAGCGCCAGGAGCAGTTCCAATGGCTGGCGCAGCTGCTCGCTCACCGCCATTTCGGAAGTGCGGTCCGGAACCAGGGGCCCGGCCGCGTCGCGGAAGGAGGTTCCTGAACTCAGCCGCAGCCAGGCATCGACCTGCGCGGCGGCGCGCTCGAAGGCATCCCGTTCCAGGAACCGCAGCGAGCCCGCCGAGAGCGCCGTCCAGCTTTCCCGTTCTGCCTCGCCCCAGCCGTTGGCGAGGGCCACGGCCCAGGCTTCGTCTCCCGAGAGCGGAGCGAAGGCGATCCGCTCGCAGCGGGACCGTATGGTCTGCAGCATCGCATCGGGGCGATGGGTGATCAGGACCACATGGGTGCCCGGCGGCGGTTCCTCCAGGGTCTTCAGCAGCATGTTGGCCGCGGCCCCGTGGAGCCGGTGGGCATCCTCGATCAGGATCCAGCGGTGGCACCGCGGCGGCGGAGCCATGGCAGCCCAGGCGATGACGCCGCCCTCCACGAGGTCCGAATCGCGGACGGCGCCGACCTTGATGATCCCCGCCTTGCCCTCGGGCGCGATGCGCAGCAGGTTCGGCAATTCGATGGGCAGCGGATCCGTCCAGAAGGCTTTGCAGCCCTGGCAGGCCCCGCACGCGCTGCCCTTGAAGCAGAGCTCCCGCTGCGCCAGCTCCAGCGCGATGCGGCGCTTGCCGATGCCATCCAGCCCCGCGAATATCAGCGATCCCGCCAGCTTCCCCGCCTGCAGGCGCGACAGCAGGTTTTCCCGGATGGCCCTGTGTCCGATCAGTCGCCCGTCAAACATCATTCCACCGCGAATCCCGCGTTGCGGAGCAGGGGAGCCACGCGGCGCCAGATGGTTTCCTCCACCTCGGCGGGGGAGTCCCTGGCGGGGACCACGACCACGCGCAGCGGCTCGGCGAGGGCGATGGCCAGGAACCGAGCGCGGACCCGGGCGTGGAATTCCAGTTGCCGTTCATCGAAAAGGGTCTCCTTGAACTCTTCGCCCATGGAGAGGTTCC
This sequence comes from Holophagaceae bacterium, assembly GCA_016720465.1. Lineage (NCBI taxonomy): Bacteria > Pseudomonadati > Acidobacteriota > Holophagae > Holophagales > Holophagaceae > Holophagaceae bacterium. Next base: position 743,654 of record JADKKO010000004.1, on the reverse strand, counting down.
GGACTTCCACCCGCTGCAGGCTCAAACGGGGATCCATGTCGAGAAGCAGGGTCAGATGGGGCTTCAGGCGTCCGAGCACCAGCTCATGGAGCCGGTCCAGCATGTGCTCGGACACGCCCGCGGCGCCCTGGTAGGCCCGGGTGCTGTCCTCGAAGCGGTCGACCAGCACGATTTTTCCGGCCTCGATGGCCGGCCGGATGACCTGGGCCAGGTGCTGGGCGCGGTCGGCGTAGAAAAGCAGCAGTTCGGCTTCGGCGCACCAGGCCTCCCCGCTGGGATGGCGCGTCAGCAGCAGGCTCCGGATATCGCGGCCCAGGGCCGTTCCGCCCGGCTCCTTGGACACCACGACGGGCAGGCCGAGCCGCCGGAGATGCTCCGAGAGGCGCAGGAGCTGGGTCGATTTGCCGGACCCTTCCACGCCCTCCGCGGTGATGAGCACCCCTGTCACGCCTTCCTCCTTGCGATCTTTATTCAGGATACCGGGAGCCAAAGGATGGAGTCTGGCAGGGATTAGGCCTAAGATTGGCCTGAGCCGTCTTCAATATCCCCCCCCCAAACCAACAAAAAAAAGCCGGGATTGTAACGCCCCCTAACCATTCGGAGTGCGCCGTGCTTGAATCCGTTCACTGCCCGAAATGCGCGACCCATTACGCGCTCCGCCCGCCGCGCGTGCAACACCGGCACCGGCGGGCGAAATGCTTCACCTGCGACCATATCTTCCCCATCGCCGAGGAGGTCCGGCGTCTGCTGGCCTTGACTCCTCTCGGCGAAGGCTACGAGGCTTCGCTCGACGGGATCGGCGGATTCGGCGACCAGAGCGGTGCCACCATCGGCGTCGAAGCCCAGGACCTGGAGGTCCAGGCCGGTTCCACCACGGGCATCTCCGAGGACGATATCCGCGCGGCCTACGCGGATGCGGCCACCACCACCGCGGAGCGGCCCCTGCTGCTTCCGGATGCCACGGAAACCTTCTCTGAGGGCCCGCTGACCCACCTTCCCACGCTCACCTTCCAGGATCTGGAAGAACCCGACAGCGCCATGGAGAGGACCCTCGTATTGAACCCCGAGGCGCACCCTGAACATCGGCCGTATTCGGAGATGCCGGCATTTCAGGCGCATTCGGAGGAGGAATTGGAAGCCCTGGGGCTCGGAGGACCGCCGCCCATGCCCGAAAGCCTGGTTGGCAGCGCGCCCAAGGTGGAGCCGGAAATGTCCCCCGATGGCACTTCCACCTACAGTTCCGCCCGGGACGCCATCGACAAGCTCATGGCCGGGACGCCCTCCGTACAGCGGGCGCGGCCTGTTTCCATGGGCATGCGGGGCGGCGCCCCCATGGACGTGGAAACCACCCTGGACGCCCTCGAGTTGACCCTGGGCGGCATTCCCGCCCCTCAATTCGACACTTCCATGGAGCCTGGCTCCACTTCGGTGCTTTCGCCGAGGGAACTCGACCAGGCCATGTCCGCCCAGACCGCAGAGCCGGAGCCCTCCGCCTCCACAAGGCTCATGCATCATGAAGACATGCCGGTGGAAACATCGTCCCCGCAGGCCAGGACCATGATGATGCCGATGCCGGCCTTGGTGCCGCCGCCCCCGGCCTCCGCCCCCACGGTCTTCCTGACTGCGCCGAGGCCGGCGCCCATGCCCGCTCCGGAGCCCGAGCCAGCCTCGGCGAAGGACCCGAACCTGCTCAAGATCCAATTGGAAACCGAGACCCTTTCCAACGTGGCCATGGATCAATTGATCCAGATGGTGGAGCTGGGCCGCGTGAAGGAATACCACCTGGTGGCCCGGCAGTTCAGCGAGAACTGGCTTGAGGCCAACAAGGTCCCGGCCCTGCGCCCGGTCTTCGAGCGTCTGCGCCGCATCACCCAGATCGGCCCCGCGCCGACCCTAGCCAACGAAACAGCGCCGGTGAAGAAGAGCCTTTTCGGTGGTCTGTTCGGCAGCAAGAACTGAGCGCTCTCAAATCACGCGCCGGAACCTTAAGCTCCGCAGCCTGCACCAAAGGTTGCGGGGCCAGCTAGCCTTTTCGGAGTTGTCATGAGCCTTCTTCCCCTCCTCCTCCTGCTTGCGTTCCAGAACCAGCCCGCTCAGGAAACGAAGCCAGCGGAGCCCGTGAAAGCCGAGGCTGGAATCGCGAAGCAGGAACCCCCGGTTCCCGCGCAGCCCCAGCCGTTGAGCTTCTTCAGCGGGACTTTCCCGTTCCATTGGAACCAATCGCAGCCCCTGGACGTGGATGTGGACGGCCTCAAGGTCACGTCCATCGCCATCGGCAAGCGGGAACCCAAGACCAAGCTCCTGCAAGGTCCCGACTATGGCACCCGCGCCCTGCTCCACGTGACCAACACTTCCAGGAGGTCCCGCATACCGGGATTCGCCATCGCCGTGTTCGACAAGGAGGGACGGCTGCTGGGCGCCGCCAACGGGGGCACCAAGGTCGGCACCGTAAAGCCTGGCGCGACCGAAACTTTCGATCTGGCTTTCTTCCAGGTGAAGGACCGCCTGCCCAAGGGCGATCATTACGTGCTGAGCGTGGAGCTCAGGAACTGATCGGGGTTGAGGCTCTGAGGCGATCAGCAATCGGCGATCCGTGAATTGGATGCGCTTGGCGCACCTTCTTTCACTCGTGCCTCAGAGCTGTTGGCTCATGGCTCATAGCTCATAGCCCATAGAGCCCGCCCTCACACCGCTTCCTGGTCGTGGTAATGCTCCAGCAATTCCTTTGCTGTGACGGTGGCGGTGCCCATCTTGGCGACCACCACACCGGCGGCGGCGTTGGCGAGCATCGCCGCATCCTTCCAGTCGGCGCCGGCGGCCACGGCGGCGCTGAAGGCCGCGATGACCGTATCCCCGGCGCCGCTCACGTCGAACACTTCCTGCGCCATCGTGGGAATCATCCAGGGTTCCGCATGCTCGGCGTCCGGGGCGAACAGGGCCATGCCTTTCTCGCTGCGGGTGATGAGCAGGCCCGAAAGGCCGAGGGCGGCCACCAGGGCCTTGCCCGCGGCGGCGACTTCCGCATCGCCGATGGCTGGCATCCCGCTCAGTTCGGCGGTTTCTTTGCGGTTGGGCGTCATCAAGGTCGCGCCCTGGTACAGCGCGCGATGGGCCGGCTTGGGATCCACGATCCAGGGGATCTGGTGGCGGGCGCAAAGCTTGCGCACGCAATCCATCACCTGGGGCCCGATGATGCCCTTGGCATAGTCCGAAACAATGAGCGCTCCGCTTCCAGGAAGCTGGTTCTCGATCTGGCCGAGAAGGCCCCCCAGGGCCGTCGCATCCAGGCTCCGGGGCTCCTCCCGGTCGATGCGCAGCATCTGCTGGGTCTGGCCGATGACGCGGGTCTTGATGATGGTGGGCCGCGACGGATCCATCACCAGGCTCGCCGTCTCGATGCCGGAATGCGACAGCAGTTCCAAGAGCCGGCCGCCGGCCGCATCCGCCTGAAGCGTGCCGATGAGCAGAGGCTCGGCGCCCAGGGCCTTAAGGTTGGCGGCCACGTTCGCCGCCCCGCCGAGCACCGCCTTCTCACGCACGATCCGCACGATGGGCACGGGCGCTTCCGGCGAGATGCGGCTCACCTCGCCGAACAGGTATTCATCCAGCATCAGGTCGCCCAGCACCGCCACCTTGAGCCCGCGGATGCGGTCCAGCAGCGACTTGGCGTGGTTCAGATCCAGCTTCACGCGTCGGCCTTTTTGGCGTGCTCGCTGAGCATCACCGGAATGCCGTCCTCGATGGGATAGATCAGGCCGCATTTCAGGCAGAGCAGCCCTTCGGCCGATTCCTGGATGTCGCCATGGCAGGGGGCGCCCTCGTGATCGGCGGGGCAGCAGAGGATTTCCAACAGTCGGGGGTCGAGCATGAATCATCCTAGCTTGGTTGTCCCTCCATCTTAGCGGCCGAATCTGGCCCGCGAAGGGCCGCGAAACCGCTGCGCTCCGGAGAAGGACCGCGAAGAAACCTGGAATACCCAACCCCTTCCTGCTTCAATCCGGACGGGATCGACTTCCGGGGTCTTGTGACCAGGCCATCCGCCTCGCGAAGGCAAATTCGCGGCCCTTCATTATTTTTTCGCGGCCCTTCGCGGGCGGGCTTTTCTGACTGGGGTCCAGGGAGGTCCTGGCAATCCTACTTCAGAGCCTTCGCCGCGAGCTCCAGCACATCCTGGGTCGCCAGGGATTCGTGGCCGGTCTCGCCGGCCGCGTTGTTCATCATCACGTTGCAGAAGGGGCAGGCCACGGCCACGGTGGTGGCCTTCGTCTCCACAGCCTGCTCCAGGCGCGCGTGGTTGACCCGGGTGCCCAGCTTCTCCTCCAGCCACATGCGGCCGCCTCCGGCGCCGCAGCACTGGGTGGCCTCGCCGTGCTTCTCCATCTCCGTAAGCTTGATGCCGGGGATCGCGTCGAGGATGGCGCGCGGTGCGTCCACCTGGCCGTTGTAGCGGCTCAGGTAGCAGGGATCGTGGTACGTGAGATCCGCCTGCACGCTCTGCTCGAGCTTGATCCTGCCCTTCGCCACCAGGTCCGCCACCAGCTCGGTGCCATGGACCACTTCGAAATTCCCGCCGAAATCCGGGTACTCGTTCTTCAGCGTGTTCAGGCAGTGGGGGCAGTTGGTGACGATTTTCTTCACGCCGTGGCCCTTCAGCACTTCCACATTGGCCTCGGTGGCCGACTGGAAGAGATACTCGTTGCCCAGGCGCCGGGCGGATTCGCAGGTGCAGGATTCCTCGGTGCCCAGGATGGCGAAGGAGACGTCGGCGGCTTTCAGCAGCTTCGCCAGGGACTTCGAAACGCGCTGGCCCGCGGCATCGTAGGCGCCGGCGCAGCCCACCCAGAAGAGGTACTCCGCATCCGGTTTCTCCGCGATGGTGGCAACTTCAAGGCCTTCCGACCACTTGGCGCGGTCTGCCTGGGGCAGGTTCCAGGGATTGCCCTGGCGTTCCATGCCCTTGAAGGCGACCTGGGCCTCGGCGGGAAAATCGCTCTCTTCCAGCGTGAGGTTCCGCCGCATTTCCACGAGCTTGTCCACGAAGGTGATGTGGAGCGGGCACGCCCACTCGCAGTAGCCGCAGGTGGTGCAGGCCCAGATGGTGTCGGTGCTGATGGCGCCGCCCAGCTGCTCCGCGCTCCAGGGGGAATGATCGGCCTTGAGATCCCACACGGAGCCCTCGGGCACCGGGCCGCCGATGAGCTTGCGGCCCTCGGGCACGGGCTTGTCCTGGCCCAGTTCATCGGCCTTGGTGGCGCTGAGGTAGTGGCGCAGATCGTTGCCGAAATGCTTCGGCCTCAGGGGCTTTCCAGTGAGCGTCGTGGGGCAGTTCTCCAGGCAGCGGCCGCATTCCACGCAGGTGTAGAAATCGAGCATCTGCTTCCAGGTGAAATCCTGGATGCGGTTGGCGCCGAAATGCTCGGCTTCCAGATCCATGGGCTTGAGGTTCTTGTGGGGGTCCAGAGCCCGGAAATACACATTGAAGACCGAGGTCAGCACGTGGAAATGCTTGGAGTAGGGCAGGAAATTCAAGAAGCCGAACAGGATGACAAGGTGCAGCCACCACATGCTCTTGTAGAGGATGAGAATCCCCGTGCCCTGGCCCAGGAAGCCCGCCACCCAGTTGCTGGCGAAGGCCCAGGACTTCCATGCGGGGGCATGCAGGGCGATGAAGGCGCCATCCGCCAGCAGATCCGTGGCCATCAGCCCTCCGATGAGGCTGAGGGTGGCCCAGCCGTCCATGGAGTTCTCCAGGCGCCAGGGCTTGGCCACGATGCGGCGGGCCATGGCGAGGCCGATGCCCAACAGCACCAGCACCTCGAACAGATCCTTGGTCCCCTGGTAAACCAGGCCGAAGCCGCCGAGGGCTTCAGTCATGTGCCAGTTGAACAGGCCTTCCAGGATGAGCCCCAGGGACCGCAGGGCCAGCACGCAGAACCCGTAGAAGATGAGCAGGTGGTAGAAGCCCGCGTAGGGATCCCGCAGCAGGCGCTTCTGTCCGAAGACCAGCACCAGCACGCCCTTCAGGCGCTCCATGGGACGGTCGAGGCGGTTCTCGGGCAGGCCGGCCTTGAGGGTGGCGATGCGCTGCCGGATGGTCCAGGCGAAGAAGGCCAAGGCACCGGCCATGAACAGCCAGAACAGTCCGATCTCCAACGGTTTCATGGTGCCTCCGCGTTCGTCCCGCTGATGGGCGTGGACCCGAGTTTCCAACGAGTATGAACCGCTCTCCAGGAATTTTGGGATGCTACCTGGAGTGAGGCTCGGGCCGCACGGACCTGGAAGGGCTGTCAGAATCAGGGGATGGACACTCCAGCTTCCAGGAGCCTCACGTTTGAAGCCGCCGTGGAGCGGCCCTTGTCGGTGGTTTTCAAATTCCCGATGGAACCTGGGAAGGCCACGACTACCGCGTGGAGGTGATCACCGCGCGGCAGGGTCTGGACGCTTTCGACGTGGTGATGGACTTCCGAGAACTGGAAGCCGCGATGGATCGCATCCTCGCCCCGCTGCAAGGCCGGCTGCTCTCGGAGCTGGGCCTGGCGGGACCACTGGAACTGGCGAGGAAACTCGCCGATGAGTTGGCCCCCAATGTGCCCAGCCCGGCCCGGCTTTCCGAGGTCGCGCTTACGGATGGCCGCGGGCGGCGAATCGCCGTGCGACCTTGATGATGCGCATGAGGCCCTGGATGGAACTGCCCGCCTACCTGGCCCTGGCGCTCGTTTGCGCATGGTTCGCAAACACCTTGGCGGGCCCGGCGCGGCGGCTTTCCTGGCGGCTCAGGCAGCCCACGGCACCTGCCATTTCAAGCCTTCCGGCGCCATCGGCCGCGTTGCCTTTGCCACTGCCGGCCATCGCGCCGCCCAAAACGGCCCAGCCTGCGGACCTGGTGGCCCATCCGATGTCGGCGGCCAAACCCGCTGCGCTGGGCTCCACCTCGCCCTCCGATCCGAAGACTGAGGTGATGGCCCGCTTTCCGCCCCTGGTGAATGAAGCGCAGGCGGCCATCAGCGGCGATGAGGCTGTGTGGCTCCACGCCCACGGCGCGCTGTTCCTGGACGCGCGGCGGACGGCGATGTACGAGGCGGGCCACATCCCCGGCTCGAAAAACGTTTCCGCCTGGGAAGACGGCCTGGCGGAAAAGGTCGACCAGCTTTCCCTCTTCACGAGGGATCTGAAGATGCCCGTGGTCGTCTACTGCTCGGGCGGCGACTGCCACGACAGCCATCTCGTGGCCCAGAAACTGTGGCTGGCGGGCTTCCGCAACCTGCGCATCTACACGGATGGATACCCGGACTGGGAAGCCCGGAACCTGCCCCTGGCCAAGGGGGACCAACCATGACCTGGCTGTTCCATCCCTTGGCGCTCCGCCTTTCGCGCGGGGCCCTCGCGGTCGTGATGCTCCTGGCGGCGGTTTCCAAGCTCGCTGATCCGCCGGGATTCGCGCAAGCGATCTACGCTTACGACCTCGTGCCCATGGCGCTGGTGGCGCCGCTAGCCCTCACCCTGCCCTGGCTGGAAACGCTCACGGCCCTGGGCCTGGTCCTTGGCGTGGCCCGCCGCAGCGCGGCCCTGTTGATCCTGGTCATGATGCTGGCTTTCCTGGGCGGGCTCGGATTCAACCTGGCCAGAGGGAATCCCGTGGACTGCGGCTGCTTCGGCGCGTCGAAGGTGCAGAAGACCAAAGACCAGCGGCTTTTCGACATGAAGATGGCCATGCTCCGCGATCTGGGCTTCGCCTTGCTGGCCCTGCATGCCTTGCTGGCGCCTGGGCAAAAGCCGGAATGAGGCCGTGGGTCCCCGTTGCTGCGCTGGCCTTGGCCTTGAGCCCCCTGGCGGTGGTCCATCCCGTGCGCGTCACAGGCCGCAGCATGGAGCCCGCCCTGCGGAACGGCGAGCTGGCCTGGGCGCTTCGGGCCTGGTGCGCTGGCGCGCCGGAACGCGGCGGCCAGTGGCTGGTGGAAGGACCCGAAGGCCTGTCCGTGAAGCGCGTCGTGGGCCTGCCGGCCGAGCGCGTGGAGGCGAAGGACGGCGAGATCCTCATCAACGGGTTGCGGCTCCAGGAACCCTACGTGGAGCTGGAGGACCATGCCACCGGTGCCTGGGATTGCCGCGATGGCTATCTGGTGCTCGGCGACAACCGCCCCCGGAGCCACGACGGCCGCGCCTGGGGACCGCTGCCCAAATCCGCCTTGAGGAGCAGGGTGCTCCGCTTCGGTTCCGAAAGCGGGAAAAACTAGTCGCGCTCTTTCAAAGCTCCACCAGCTCCACATCCTCCAGCTTCTCGCCGAGAAAGCGGGAGCCCACTTCTTTGAGACGCGTCCCGGCATCGGTGAAGAGGACGCGCAAGGGGCCGGACGCGGTTCCGGTGCGATAGCCGACGGTGCTTTTCAACAGGGCATCCACGGCGCTGGCGGTGACATCGCCGCTGTCGATCCAGGTGGTGCCGGGCCGGGCGCGGTCCAGGGAGGGGCGCAGCACGGGATAGTGGGTGCAACCCAGCACGATGGTCTTCACGGCGTCCGGCAGTTGCTTCAGGTAGCGTTCGCAGATTTCCGTGGTGATGGGATCGTCGAGCCAGCCTTCCTCGGCGAGGCTCACCAGCAGGGGGCAGGCGAGGCTGTGGATCTCAGCATTGGGCGCGCGGCGGCGGATGGCGGTTTCGTAGGCGCCGCTCTGGACCGTGGCCAGGGTGCCAATGACGCCCACGGGGCCCTGGGCTTTCGAGGCAGACTCGGCGCCGGGATCGATGACGCCCACCACCGGGCACCTGGCGGTGGCCTGCAAGGCCGGCAGGCCGTGGGCCGAGGCGGTGTTGCAGGCGATGACCAGCAGCTTCGGGTCATAGCGCTGGAGGATGGCTCCGGCCTGCAGCGTGTAGCGTTCGATGGTGGCGTGGCTCTTGGTGCCGTAGGGCACGCGCGCCGTGTCGCCCAGGTACACCAGCGCTTCGCCCGGCAGCAGGCGCCGCAGGGCATGGATCACCGTGAGGCCGCCGATGCCGGAATCGAAAACGCCGATGGGACGGTCCGGGTTCGTGCCGCTCATGCCTGCCGCTCCGCCAGGATCGCCACCCAGGCGCCTTCGGTGAGCAGCTTCAGCGGCTTGAATCCGTAGGCGGCCAGGCTCACCAGGGCTTCGTCCTGGCATTCCGCGAGAATGCCCGAAGCGACGAGCCACCCGCTGGGCTCCGTGATTTCAGCCATGCGAGGCAGCAGGTCCTGGATGGTCAACAGCAGGATGTTGGCCAGCAGGCCGTGGTAGGGGGGCCGGATTCTCCCGTCTTCCAGATCGCCCACGAAGTAGTCGAAGGGCGTGGGTCCTCCCAGGCCTGCGTTCAACCCGATGAATTCCTCCATGGCCGGGCCGCAATCGGGATCGATGTCGAAGGCCGTGATGCCGCGCGCGCCCAACAGGTAGGCGGTGAGGGCGAGGATGCCCGTGCCGGCGCCGACATCCAGGATGGGGCCTTTGAGTTTGCCTTCCTGGGCGAGCTGCTCCAGGAGTTCCATGCAGAGCCGCGTCGTCTCGTGGCCGCCGGTGCCAAAGGCCAGGCCTGGATTCACGGTGATGGCGAAGCGGTCCAGGGGCATGGATCCTTGGTCCCAGGCGGGCCTGACGAAAAAGCGCGAACCCACTTCGAAGGAGCCGAAGCCCTCGCGGCTTTTGGCGATCCAATCCTCGTCGCCAAATCGCTCGGTGGATTCCAGAACCACGCCGGGAAAGGCCGCCAGGCCCGCCGGATCCGGGCCTTCAGAGCCTGGAGGAAAGTAAGCGAAAAAAGATTTCGGAGGGTCCGCATCACGGTAGGTGGCCGTCGCTCCGGATTCCTGGAGCCAGTCGCCAAGCCCCTCTTCCATTGAATCGGGCACCGAGAGGCGCCAGCGCAGGTGCAGTCCGGTCGGATCCACGCTTCACTCCACAGGCACGGCAAAGGGCTTGAAACCCGCCGACTTCATTTTCACCGCCGCGGCGTCCACTTCGGGTTTGGCCCCCGCATGGTTCCATCTAACCTTGTAGGTGCCATTGTCCTTCACGATCTGGGCGGGAAAGCCTGCGGCCTTGGCCTTGGCCGATAGGCGGGCCGCCTCAGCCTTGTCCGGGGTGGCGAGCAGTTGCAGGGTCCACTTGCTGGTGGGCGGCGCCGTTGCGGCCGGCGTCGCCGGAGCCGGCTTGCCTTCCGGCTTCAGCTCCGGTTTGGTCTCGGGCCTGGCATCGGCCTTGGCGTCTTTCTTGGAATCCGTTTTGGCAGCCGCGTTTTCCGGATCGCCGTCGAACGATTTCAACTGTTCCAGGATGGGCGCCGGCAAAGCCTTGAGATCCTCGCCGCCGCCTTTGGAAGCGGGTAGATGCAGCGCTGCGCTCTGCTTGCCCACCTGCACGCCCAGCACATAGCTCAAGGTCAGCAGGGCCACCCCGACGCTCGTCACCACCAGGATGCTGGAGCGGTTGAGCAGGATGGCGTGCGGGTCGCGGAAGCCCATGCTAAAGCCTAACCCGCCTGATCACCGCCGCGCACTGGCAGCCCAAAGAGCCGGGACCGCTCAAGAGCACTTGGCCTTCCTGCGCTTCCAGCATCCCGGCAGCGAGCAGCTGGCCCCCCGAACCGCAGAATTCACCCCAGATGAGTTTGGGGAACCGGGGCTCCGGCCAATCCGGGTGGAGCTTCCGAAGCGCTGATTCCAGTTCGTCCAAGCGCCGGGAGCCGTTGCTCCCGCCGATCCACACGGCTGGGGTCTCGGAACCCAATGCTTCTGAAACCGCCATGGCCAGGGATGCAGCGCGGGCCTCGGAACTCTCTTCGACGGGGGCGGCGCAGGCCACGGCCGCCACCTCGGCGCGGATGCGGGCGCCACGGGATTCGGCGTGGTCCCGGGTCTCCAACAGGAAAGCCTGGGCTCCTTCCCCCGGAAGGTAGCCCGTGCCCGCCTCCGCGATGGGGTCGCCATGGACGGCCAGGCGGCCCGCCCGGCGCAGCAACTCCATCTGCAGGGGGAAAAGCCCATCGGTGCCGATGACCAGCACCGCATCCGCGACGCCGCGCCGCAGCCACCGCGTCGCCTGGTCCAGGGCCATGAAGGCCGCATTCTCCCGCGCCACCTGGGTGCTGCTGGGCCCCTTGATGCCGAAGGCCAGGGCCACGTGCCCCGAGGCGGCGTTGGCCACGCAGTTGGGGAACACCATCGGGGAGGCACCTTCCGGCCCCCGTTCGAAGTAGGGCCGCATGAAGGCTTCGCCGGCCTCGCTGCCCCCGGTGACTGTGCCCACGGTCATGGCCACCCGGTCCCCGAGGGCGCCCGCCGTCCAGTCTACGCCGCCGTCCGCCAAGGCCTGGTGCACCGCCCCCCAGGCGAAGCGGGAAGGCCGGTCCAGCCGCCGCATCTGCATGGGCGGAATGATGCCTGCGGGCTTGAAGGCCGAGCAGAGGGCGCCGCGTCCCGCCCCCAGATGGGGAGGCAGTTCGGCGAAACATGGAATCCCCGAAACCCAGGAGCTGCGCGCGGCTTCAACGCCGTCGCCGCAGGGCAGCACCAGGCCCATGCCCGTGATGACGATGCTGGCTTCTCCGGGAAGCGGTTTCATCGTCCCTCCCAGCGCTTGAGGGCGAGGCAGGCATTGTTGCCCCCGAAGGCGAAGGCGTTGACCAGGGCCGCGCGCACAACGCGTTCCCTCGCGAAGAGCGGCGTGTAATCCAGATCGCAGGCGGGGTCGGGGTTTTCCAGCCGCAACGTGGGGCTGACCTTGCCCGTCCTGAGCGCCATCACCGCCGCGAAGGCGCCCACGGCGCCGGAAGCGCCCAGGGTATGGCCGAACTGGGACTTGGTGGAGGTCACGGAAACCCGCGCCGCGGCCCCGCCCAAGGCGGCCCGGATGGCCGCGGTCTCGGAGCTGTCGTTGGCGGGGGTGGCGGTTCCGTGGGCGCTCACGAGGTCCACATCCTCCGGATTGAAGCCCGCGCAATCCATGGCCATGCGGAGGGCCATGGTCGCGCCTTCGCCCTCGGGATGCGGCGCCGTGGAATGATGCGCGTCCAGGCTTGCTCCGTAACCGCAGACTTCCGCCTGGATTTCAGCGCCTCGGGCCAGCGCCTGGTCCAGGGGTTCCAGGATGAACTGCGCGGCGCCCTCGCCCAGGTTCAGGCCCGCGCGGTCCCGGCTGAAGGGCCGGCAAAGGCCAGGATCCATGGCCTTGAGGCTTGAAAACCCCGCGTAGGTGGTCATGCACAGGGTTTCGGCGCCGCCGGCCACGGCGAGGTCCAATTCCCCGGAGGCGATGCGCTCCCAGGCCTGCCCGATGGCCATCAGGGAGGAGGAACAGGCTGTCATGACGGTGCTTCGAGGCCCCATGGCGCCCAGCTCCCGGCCCAGCGCATCCGTGATGGTCGTGGGGCTCTGGTAGATCGCGTCCGCGGCCCCCGGCCGCCGCCCCGCCATCCGGCCCTGCGCGAAGGCCTCGGCGGATGGCAGGCCCGAGGTCCCGGCGCCCTGGAAAGCGCCCATGCGGCGTGGATGCAATCCCTTGGGGCCCAGGGTCGTCCGCAGGGCTTCCCTCAGCGCCACCAGCGCGATGTGTTCGCCGAACGTGACCCTGCGGCCCCGGTCAGGGCCCGACGGCAGGCGCACCTCGGCAGCCAGCTGCGCGGGCTCCCCTGGCATCGACAATTTGGTGAGCGGCCCTATCCCGCAGCCGCCTTCGAGCATCTTCGCCCAGGTCGAAGGAGCATCCTGGGCAAGGCTCGAAACGAAGCCCACTCCCGTGATGGCCACGCGCCGGATCATGCCGGGTCCGTGGGGCTGGCGACGTTCTTCAACAGCAGCTTGGCCGTGCACAGAACGCGGCCGTCGCAGCTGACGCTCCCCTTGATCCGCATCAGGCCACCGAAACCCGCGTCGGGGCTGACTTCCAATCGAAGCTTATCGCCGGGAAACGCCGCGCCCTTGAAGCGGGCGTCAAGCACCTGGGCCAGGAAGATCGCCTTGCCCCGCAGGGGCCCGGGTTCCAGGAAGCCACCGGCCTGGGCCAGCATCTCCAGCATCAGCACGCCCGGCAGCAGGGCCTTGTCCGGGAAGTGGCCCTGGAAATACGGCTCGTTGATGGTGAGCAGTTTTTCCGCCACCACCCGCACACCCGGCTCCCGCTCCAGCACCCGGTCCACCAGCAGGAACGGGTAGCGGTGCGGCAGTTGATCCTTGACGGCCTCCCCGTTCATGTCCTTCGGGCCCCAGCTTTTATTCCGCCGCCGGTCCCGCTCACGCGGCCCGGTGTTCGGCGATGAAGGCCGTCAGCGACTCCACGTTCTTGAAGGCTTGCAGGCCCGCGGCTTCATCCTCGATCTTCACGCCGAAATGCTGTTCGATGCCGAGCACCAATTCCAGCGCATCGATGGAATCCAAGCCCAATCCCTCGCCGAAAAGGGGGGCAGTGTCATCGATCTGATCCGGCGTCATGCCTTCCAGCTTCAGGCGCTCGATGATCATGGTTTTGACTTCGGTCTTCAATTCGCTCATGCAGGCCTCGTTGGATTGATTCTAGCTTGAAAGTGCCTTTGGTCACGGCGCCCGGCCCGGGCAGGGGCCGCGCCGAAATAACTTGTGCAGTTTAGGGCGTTTCGCTGCGGCCCCTTCCGTCGGGCCATCATCGAATCGACTAGTTTATTTGGGCCCAACGACTTAGGATGAAGGGTCCTGGAAACCACTATGCACAGCCCCCTTTCCCCCTTTCTCGGCGTCCTGATCCTCCTGCTGGTGGCCCTCGTGGTCGCCGCCATCGTGCTGATCCTGTCCGGCGTCATCCTGCCGCGCTTCAAGCCGAACAACCCCCAGGCCAACAAGCTCATCCCCTACGAATGCGGAGCCCCGCCCCTCCAGGAGGGCGCCCGGCACCGGTATTCGGTGAAGTTCTACCTCACGGCCATGCTCTTCATCCTGTTCGATGTGGAAGTCGCCTTCATGCTGCCCTGGGCCGCGCAGTACAAAACGCACCTCAACACCTTCATTCCCATGCTGACCTTCTTCGCCACCCTGCTGGTGGGTTTCATCTACGCCTGGGGCAAGGGCGCTTTCGAGTGGGAGCGTTGATGGCGTCCGAACTGAACATCAACGATGCGGTGCTCACCACCCGGCTAGACACGGTTGTGAACTGGGCCCGCAAGAATAGCCTCTGGCCCATGCCCTTCGGCACCGCCTGCTGCGCCATCGAATTCATGAGCGTCATGGCTTCCAAATACGATATGTCCCGCTTCGGCGCTGAAGCCATGCGCTTCAGCCCGCGGCAAAGCGACATGATGCTGGTCCTGGGCACGGTCACCAACAAACTGGCGCCGGTGCTCCGCACCATCTACGCCCAGATGGCAGAGCCCAAATGGGTCATCAGCGTCGGCGTCTGCGCGTCGAGCGGCGGCATGTACCGCACCTACGCCACGCTGCAGGGCATCGACCGGGTGGTGCCCGTGGATGTCTACGTGCCTGGCTGCCCGCCCCGCCCCGAAAGCATGCTCTACGGCCTGATGAAGCTGCAGGAAAAGATCGAAAAGGAATCCCTTTCCATGCGCAAAGACCACATCTTGCGGTTCTACGAGAGCCTGGAACGGCAGAAGGAACTGGAGGCCAGCCGCGGACTGAGCCCCCACCAGGCTGTCCGCGAAATGATCCTGGATGCGGGAGATCGCGGTCTGGCGACGATTTTTTAACCGCGAAAATCGCGAAAGGACGCTAAAAATGAACGCCATGCTTCTGGTTTTTTCGCGGTTTTTAGCGCCTTTCGCGGTTAACGGCTTTTGAGGTTTCCATGATCCTCGAACAAATTGAAGAGCGGCTCCCGGGCGCCATCACGGATCGACACGCATTCCGGGGCGACTCGACCATCGTCGTCGTGAAGGAAAAATTTCTCGATGTGGTGGACCTCATTTTCAACGACGGCTACCAGCTCCTGGTGGACATCACGGCGGTGGACTGGCCTGAGCGCCGGATGGGGGACCGAGAGGTGCGGTTCGACGTCGTCTACCACTGGCTCAACCTGACCAGCCAGGAACGCCTGCGCATCAAGGTCCCGGTGGCGGAGGGCGAATCGGTCCCGAGCCTCGCGGATCCGGGCCTCAAACACCCCTTCAAGACCGCCGACTGGTTCGAGCGCGAGGTCTTCGACCTGTTCGGCATCCCCTTCGAGGGCCACCCCAACCTGGTGCGCCTGCTGACCTGGCGGGATTTCCCGGGCCACGCGCTGCGCAAGGACTTCCCCCTCGACGGCGGCGATTCCTTCTGCATGGCCGACAGCACCGCGCCCTACGCGAAGCACATTCCCACGACGAACCCGTGAGCACACCAATGGCAACCATGGAATCCATCGCACTCTCCGCCCAGCAGCTCGACGGCGACCGGATGGTCGTCAACATGGGGCCGACGCATCCGGCCACCCATGGCACGCTCCGCATCGTGCTGGAGCTGGAGGGGGAATTCATCACCCGCGCCACCCCGGAAATCGGCTACCTGCACCGCGGCGTGGAGAAACTCGGCGAGAACTTGAGCTACCACCAGTTCGTGACCCTCACGGACCGCCTGAACTACTGCTCCTCGATCATGAACAACGTCGGCTATTCCCACGCGGTGGAAAAGCTCCTGGGCATCGAGATCCCCGAGCGCGCGAAGATCATCCGCGTGCTGGTGTCGGAGCTGGCGCGCCTGGCGGACCATGTGGTCTGCATCGGCATCAACGCCGTGGACATTGGCGCCTTCACGGCCTTCCTCTACTTGTTCAGACAGCGCGAGACGGTCTACGACCTGTTCGAGATGGCCGCGGGCCAGCGCCTGCACACGAGCTTCACCCGCGTGGGCGGCCTCTTCCGCGATCTTCCGGAAGACTTCTTCCCGCTGGCGGAGCGCTTCCTGGAAGAGTGCCCCCCCACGATCGACGAACTCGAGGGGCTGCTCACCCGCAACCCCATCTGGCACGACCGCACCAAGGGCGTCGGCGCGCTGGCGCCCGAGGAAGCCATCTCCTGGGGCTACACCGGCCCCTGCCTCCGGGCCTGCGGCGTCCCGCAGGACCTGCGCAAGACCCAGCCCTACCTCGGCTACGACCAGTACGACTTCGACATTCCCGTAGGCACCACGGGCGATGTGTTCGACCGCTACCTGGTGCGGGTCGAGGAAATGAGGCAGTCGCTCCGAATCATCCGCCAGGCCCTCGACAAGCTGCGCGAGTTCGGCCCGGGCCCGGTTCTGGTGGACGACTACAAAGTGGCCCTTCCCCCCAAGGAGAAGGTCTACACCCGGATGGAGAGCCTGATCCACCACTTCAAGCTCGTCATGCACGGCATCGAGATGCCGGTCGGCGAAATCTACAGCGCCACCGAGGCCGCCAACGGCGAGCTCGGCTTCTACATCGTCAGCGATGGCGGCAAGAGCCCCTACCGCATCCGGGTCCGTCCCCCCTGCCTGCCCATCTTCAGCAGCTTCGACCAGAAGGTCCGCGGCCGCCTGATCGCCGACGCCGTCGCCGAACTCGGCGCGATGAATATCATTGCAGGCGAGCTCGACCGCTGAGGCGCCGAGTTCGAAGAGGCGGACAAAGCTGGGCCGGTTCAGGCGCGATGAGGCCGAGCAGCGCGAGGCCCACGGTGCCGCAGGCACCGCCCGAAGGGCGAGCCGCAACGCGGCGAGCGAGCATCATCGCGGGTGAGCTCGACCGCTGAGGCGCCATGAGGCCGAGCAAGGCGACACCCCCACGATGCCGCAGGCGCCGGCTACTCTTCAGGGCCCTCTGCAAGCATCAGCCGGTAGTGGTCCCGCAGCCGCTCCAGCAGATCCAGCAACTGGATGCGTTCTTCATCGGAAAGGCAGCCGTCGATCCGTTCGCAGACCACGGCGTGGATGGGCTTCACCTTGTCCTGGAACGCGTCCCCTTTGGGCGTCAGGCGGATGCGGCTGCCCCTCCGGTCCCGGGGGTTCTCGCAGCGTTTCACCAGCCCCTGGCCGGTCAGGCGGTTCACCAGCCGCGGCACATCGGCGTTGCGGAAGATCATGCGGCCTTTGATCTCGCCGATCAGGTAGCCCTCCTTCGGACCGCCTTTGAGGATGCGCAGCACGTTGAATTGCTGATCCGTTATCTCGGCCTTCTTGAAGACCTGCTCATCCAGGATCCTGGAAACATACTCCCGCGTGAGCAGCAAGGCCAAGGCCACCTCGTGTCCGGGTTCGATGGGTTTGCTGATCTTGAGTTCTTCGCGCAGGCGCATGGCTCCTAAAGAGTATCTGAAGATTGGGATATAAAAATAGATGTTGCAACATCTATTTTAAAACCTAGACTGTATCTGGCCCCTTGGCCTCCTTCGGAGTCACGCATGCGCGCAGCCCTCAATCCTTTACGCCTCGTCCTGCCGGCCCTGCTGCTGGCGGCCCCGGCCTTCGCCACCGACACCTACAAGATCGATGCCTCCCATTCCGAGGTCGGATTTAAGGTCCGCCACCTGATTTCCCGGACCGCGGGACGGTTCACGAAGTTCAACGGGACGATCCAACTCGATGAACAGCGCATCGAAAATTCGAACGTGTCCGTGAGCATCGACGTCGCCAGCATCAACACGGACAACGCCAACCGCGACGGCCATCTGCGATCGGCGGACTTTTTCGATGCCGAAAAATTCCCCGCCATCACCTTCAAGAGCACTTCGGTCAAGGAGGTCTCCAAAGGCCATTTGCAGGTCACCGGCGATTTCACCATGCACGGCGTCACCAAGAGCATCACCATCCCCATCACCAGCCTTGGCGGCATGGCCACCCCCTTCAAGGATTTCCGCGCGGGTTTCGAAGGCAGCCTCAAGCTCAACCGCCAGGATTTCGGCGTGAAATGGAACAAGACCCTGGATGCCGGCGGAACCATGCTCAGCGATGACATCGACATCAACCTCGCCATCGAGGCGGTCAAGCAGGCGCCCGAAGCGAAAAAATGACGTCGCGGATCAGAACGATTCCCGCAGCCGGAGGTAGCTGGCGAAGCGGGGCAGCCCGCTGCGCGTGAGTCCGCGGTAGGTGTAGGTGATGGTGGCACTGACGGCAGGCGGGTGCTTCCGATCCTGATCACTGAAGCCGGTGCCAATGTCGAAACGCCTGCCTTCGGGCGTTTCCACGCGAAGGGCGCCAAGCAGGCCCTTGTGCTTGCCCCTCCCGGCAATGTGCCCGACGACCACCGCCTCGGTGTCCATCAGGGGTTTGAGCTTGAGCAGGACGTCGCTGCGGCCCGTAAGGTAGGGCGCCTCCGCCAGGTGGAGCATCAGGCCTTCACCGCCGCCGCGGACGACCTCGTCGAGCCTCGCCTGCAGCGTCCTGCGGTCCTTGACGGGGCTCTGCGGGACGGCCACGAGCTGAGGCCAGCGGGCTGCGGCCGCGACTTCCTGGAGGCGCTGCGCCCGTTCGGTGAAGGTGCCAGGGGCGTCCGGAAGCTCGAAGACCATATACCTGATCTGCCGCCATTCCTCCTCCACGGGTTCCGATTTGCGCACGAAACCTGACAGCTCCTCAAAGCGCCCCCGGCCCAGCCAGAGTTCGCCGTCCAGGGCCTGAGCCGGAAGCCGGTCAAGGAACCAACGCGGCGCTCGGACCTCCCGGCCGCTGCGGAAGCGGAGCAGCCTGCCATCCCACATCGCGCGGACGCCATCGTATTTTTCGCTCACAAGGTATCTAGCCGGGTCCACGTGCGGACCCAGCACGTTGGCCAGGAGCATGGACGGCGCGGGTTTCTGCTGCGGAGCGGAAGCCGGGCTTCCGGCCATCGCGGGAAGGAGCGCCGCCATCAGGAGGAAGCTGAAGATCGATGGTTTCCTGGATGCTTCCATAAGCACCTCGCGAGGATCGAACGGATGGTTTCCGAGGAGTGTGGGTGCATTGCCCGAAGAAGGAAAGCGCCGGCCAGGGCCCGTCCGGTTCGCCGCAGGGCCGCCAAGGTCCGCGGATTAAACTAGCGAGGTCGAGAAAATGTGACGGAAGTCGCTGATCCCGGCACTCCGCAAAGGGCCCAGATGGTTTCACCGGGGCGAAACCGGCCGGTGGTTTTGAACCGCCGCTCGGGACGTCTCTCGATCAGCACAGGCCTCCCACATCGATCGGCCAGGAAAGCGCTGGCCACTCCGCAACGGCGCTACGCCGTCCTTGCCGGCATAAGCAGCCCTAACGGACTGGCCAGGAAAGCGCTGGCCACTCCGCAACGGCGCTACGCCGTCCTCGCCGGCATAAGCAGCCCTAACGGACTGGCCAGGAAAGCACTGACCACTCCGCAACGGCTGCTAAACTAACGGTGGCGAGCTGGCCCCCCCCCCCCCCCCGCAACCCCCACCCAGGGCGTGCCCCCCCCCCCCGGGGCCCCCCAAACCAGCGCTACCGCGAGCGAGCTTATGAACCATCCTCTTCCTCCCGAGACAGCCGACCATGCTTTGGCAACCGGAGAGCGCCTGCCAAAAAGCGAGCGCACCGAATTCAGCCCTGAAGCCGTGGCGGAAATCCAGGCCATCGCCGCGAAATACCCGGACAAACTGGCGGCCACGCTGCCTGCGCTGTACATCGCACAGCGGGATTTCGGGTTCGTGAGCCTGGATGCCATGAAAGCCGTGGCCCGGGCCCTGTCCATTCCCGAAGGCCATGTGTTCGGGGTGGCCAGTTTCTACACTCTGTACCAAAAAAAGCCCGTGGGTAAATTCCACTTGCAGGTCTGCACGAACATCAGCTGCGCCCTGAATGGCAGCGCTGAATTCCTGGAGAAGGTGTGTAAGAAGACTGGCTGCAAACCCGGTGGCGGCCCTTCCCCTGACGGGATGTGGAGCGTAGAAGAAGCTGAATGCCTGGCTTCCTGCGCCAGCGGGCCTTGCATGCAGGTGAACACCGACGTCTACGATGAGAACATTGACGATGCCAAGCTGAATGAAATTCTCCAGGCCTGCGAGCGCGGAGAATACCGGGAATGGGCCAAATAGGCGGGATGCGGAGATAACAAAATGGCGAACTTTCGCACCAAGCCCGACCACCAGCGGTACACCTTCGAAGGCTTCGGCACCGATAAATATCCGAACCTGATGCTCCGGGGCGCCGGGGACCTGAACAACTGGCCGATGTCCGTTTATGTCTCGAAACATGAGGGCTACGTGGCGGCTAAGAAGGCCCTTCAAATGGAGCCCGTGGCGGTCACCGAAGAAGTGAAGACTTCCGGCATCCGAGGCCGCGGCGGCGCTGGATTCCCAGCCGGCCTGAAATGGTCCTTCATGCCCAAGGACACCCCCGAGCGGAAGGTGACGCGCTATGTGGTGTGCAATGCGGACGAAGGCGAACCGGGCACCTACAAGGACCGGGCCATCATGGAGTACAACCCGCACCAGGTCATCGAAGGCATGCTCATCGCGGCCTGGGCCATGCAGTGCCAGATGGGCTTCATCTATGTGCGCGGCGAATTCCTCTGGCTCATTGAAAAGATGGAGCACGCCATCCAGGAGGCCAGGGACGCAGGGTTCCTGGGCAAGGACATCCAGGGCACCGGCTGGGACTTCGACCTCATCGTCCACCGCGGCGCCGGCGCCTACATCTGCGGCGAGGAAACGGCGCTGCTCAATTCGCTGGAGGGGCGCCGCGGCGAACCCCGCGTGAAACCGCCCTTCCCCGCCGTCAAAGGCGCTTTTGGACAACCCACGACCATCAACAACGTCGAAACTTTGGCAGCGGTGCCGGCGATCCTGCGCATGGGCGGCGCCGAGTTCGCCAAGATCGGCCGGCCGAAAAACACCGGCACCCGCGTGTTCGGCCTCAGCGGCCACGTCAAGCGGCCCGGACTCTATGAACTGCCCCTGGGCCTGCCTTTGGACTTCATCATGAACGACCTGGCGGGCGGCTCCAGCACCGGGAAGAAGATCAAGGCCGTCATCCCCGGCGGCGCCTCGGCGCCGGTCTTCAGCGAGAAGGAATTCGGGACGCTCATGGATTTCGACAGCGTGCGCGACGCGGGTTCCATGGCGGGCTCCGGCGGCATCATCATGTTGGACGAGGACACCTGCATGGTGCAGGCCTGCCTGCGCCTGATCCGGTTCTACGCCCACGAGAGCTGCGGCCAATGCACACCCTGCCGCGAGGGCTGCAACTGGATGGAGATGATCCTGCACCGCATCGAGCACGGCCACGGCCGCATGGAGGACCTGGACCTCCTGGCGAGCATCACGCCCAACATCGCAGGCAAGACGCTCTGCCCCCTCGGCGATGCCGCCTGCGGCCCCATGGACTCCATGCTCCAGAAATTCCGACCCGAATTCGAGCACCACATCACCCACAAGACCTGCATGGTGAACGGCCATCAGTTATTGGCGAAGGTCGGGGCGCACTGATCTTTAGGCCGTAGGCGCTGGGCTGTGGGCTGCAGGCCAAAGCGAAAGGCCCCGCATCGCGGGGCCTTTTTTGTCTTGCCCACAGCCCACTGCCTACGGCCTGCTTCCCCATTCCGGGATCTGGAATTCCCCGGAGTGCGGATTCCGAAATCCGGCACATTGCCCGAACATTCTCTTCAGACGGGGGGATTTGCGCGCTGGCATGATCCTGGCTGCCTGGTCTAAGCTCTGCTGACCCCCATGACTCAAATCGAACCCTCAAATCCCAATCCTGGTGACGACTTCATGTCCTTGAATGGACCCATGGAGCACCTTCGTCTCGTGCTGGAACATATGCCGGTGCTGCTCTGCGCCTTCGATCAGAATGGGGGATCCCTTTACTGGAACCACGAAGCCGAAAGCGTCTCTGGTTGGACATTCGAGGAGCTTCGGGGAGCCCCGGATTTTCCATACGTCCTCCCCGTCATCTATCCGGACAGTGGCTACCGCGAGCAGATCATGGCGGAATGGGCCCTCCGGGGGAACCAGTACCGGAATTGGGAACTGGAATTGACCCGCAAGGATGGCGAGAAGCGTGTTTTGGCCTTCTCATCGGTTTCAGACTTGGCCCCCATCCCTGGCTGGGCCTCCTGGAGCATAGGCGTGGATGTGACTGAACGGGTGCGGGCCCAGGAAGCCATCAACCAACTGGTGGCGGGTGTGGCCCACGAAATCCGCAATCCGCTTTTTGGCATCAGCGCCACCTTCGAAGCCGTCCAGGCCTCGTTGAAAGGAAGGCCGGACCTGGAGCCCCACTGCGGTTTTGAAGGTTGAAATCGAAAGGCTCCGAAACATGTTGAGCGATCTGACGGACCTCGGCAGGCCCGTGGTCCTGAGCCCTCATGCTTTCGACCTGGACTGTTTCCTGGCAACGGCCTTTCAATTGCTGCAGCAATCAGCCCTAGATTCGAGCCTGAAGTTCACCATTGAGCTGCCAGGTAATCCCATCCAGGTCTTCTGGGATCAAGGCCGGGTCCGGCAGATCCTGGACAACCTGATGCACAACGCCATCCAGCACAGCCCCAAAGGCGGCGAAATCCGGGTGGAGGTGCGCGATGCAGTGACCGAGATCCAGCTGCGCTTCCAGGACCAGGGCCCCGGCTTCGCCCCAGAGGATCTTTCCCGCGCCTTCGAGCCCTTTTTCTCGCGGCGCCAAGGCGGGACAGGGCTCGGATTGGGCATCGCCAAGAAATTTGCCGAAGCCCACGGAGGTTCTCTGCGCTGCGCGAATGCTCCGGAGGGGGGCGCCATCCTTGAATTGAGCCTTCCCATTTTCTCTGGCCGGGAGTAACCCCATGCGACGCCCCAACATCCTGCTGGTGGATGACGAGCCCTCCATCCGTTTCGGCATCCGCGAATACCTTTCCGGCAGCGGCTTCGAAGTGGCGGAAGCGGCGACCGTAGCCCAAGCCCTCGACACCGCAGCAAAATTCCCGGCGGATCTGGTCCTCACGGATTTTCGGCTGCCCGATGGGGACGCGCTGGACCTCATGCCCAAACTGCGTGCCCGTGACCCCGGTCTACCCATCATCCTGATCACGGGCTTCGGCACCGTGGAGATGGCGGTGAAAGCCATGCAGTTGGGCGCGGATCACGTCTATACCAAACCCGTGGAATTACCCATGCTTGTTGCCCAGATCCAGCGCCTGCGGAGCAGCGCCGGGCAACGCGCCGCGGGCCAGAACGCACCAGCGCCCCGCACCTGGTCCCTTACAGCCCGCCCCCCGGCCCGTCTCTCCGGACAGGGAGGCTAGCTGGGGACGCCAAAACGGGTCGCAGGTTCAGCCCTGAACTGCGGTGATTTCACGCAGTGCTGGATGCCGAGCTCTTCGAAAAAGGCGCCTTCACCGGGCCAGCCAAGCCAAAGCTGGCCTGTGGAAGTCGCCCACCAGGCACCGTTCTGACGAGGCGAACGCCATTTGAAGGTTCTGGAAGAGGGATGCCTGCGCCGCCTTGGGGATACCAAAGAGCGCAGGGTGGACTTCCGCTTGATCTCCGCCACCCACCAGAACTTGAATGCGCTGATCGAAAAAGGGCAGTTCCGGGAGGACCTCTACTACCGGCTCAACACAGTCCAGCTCAGGTTTCCGGCCTTGCGGGAACGCGCGGAGGATATACCGGCCCTGGCCCAGGCAATGCTTGAGAACCTCGCTTCGGATATGGGCCGCGCCCCACCCATCCTTCCCACCCGATCTGCTGCGTCCCATCCCTGCGCCATTGCGACTCGCATGCCCTGGAGCGGGCGCTCGTATTGAGCGATGGCGATTCCCTGGAACCGGGCGATGTGCTCCCCGCGAATCCAATCTCCATGGGTTTCTTGGCGATCCGCACCACCGCCATCCCCAGTTTCAAGGAAGCCGAAAAACAGTTGCTGCAGGCTGCGCTCAGGGAAACAAAAGGCAGTGTCCCCGCGGCCGCCAAACTCATTGATCTGCCCCTCAGCACCTTCTACGACAAGATGAAAAATCTGGGAATCGCGGCGAAACCCAATTCATCATCCTAAACAAAACAACTCAACCACCCTGAACCTAAAGGAGACTCTCTTGAGCCAAGGAATTCGCATCACACAAAGCCAGCTGGCCCGTCCGAGCCCATTGATCCAACCGGACCAACTCATCACGAACTTCCATTCGGCCATAGATAAGATTGTAAAACACACAGGAGAGCTGTTTCCCCATGATCGAACCTGCTCCATCGAGTTTGAAGGAAACGACCTGTTGCAGATCTTGGCCCAGGAAGGCGCTAGGAATATCCGTTTCTACTTCGCGCTGCATCTGAAGGATTACCCAGGGAAGAAGAAGGACCACAGCACAGGCCAGATCAAGCCCCATCTCACCCTGATCGCAGTAGGGATTGATGACCAGGGGAATGAGATGCGTCCCGCCTCAAAGGTTCTTCCGCCACAAGTGCCTAAGAAGGCGAAGGCCGGCCAGACAGGCGCAGGAATCCTTTTCGAATATGGTTTTCCCTGTCCTCCCGATTGCTGAGCGGAACTAGGCTTTGTTCTGGACCATCCTCGTCTCCCTCGCCCCGATGCTTCCGCTCGCCGCCGCCATCGGGGCGGGGCTGGCGGGCTGGGGCCGCCTGGACCGGAGCTTGCGGATGGTTTGGGCAGCCGCCCTTCTCGCCCTGCTGTCCACCCTGCTGATCGAGGGGCTTCGCGCCAGCCACCTCCACAATGTGCGGGTCGCGAATCTCTATGGGCTTTCGTTGGGGCTATGGCCTGTGGCGATGGGCCTGCGGGGTCCCCGGCTGCGATCAGGATTCATGATCGCCGCTGCGGGCCTGGCGGGCCTCTGGGGCTTCTTCATGGTCCGCGCCGGGACCCTGCGCGTCTTCAACGGCCCAGCGCTCAGCGCCTGCAATTTCGTGGTGCTCTGTTGCGTCCTGGCCGATCTGGCGGCCATGCTGCTCGCCCGGCGTGGCCCCCTGCGCCGGGAACCCTGGTTCTGGGTGCATGTCCACCTGCTCATCTACATGCCCGCAATCTTGATACTGCTGGCACTGAGCAACCAGCTTTTCAAGGCGGGACTCCACTATTTCCGGATCGCATGGACCTTCAACGCGGCTGTATCCTTCGTGGCCTATCTGGTCCTCTGGCGGGGTTTCAAATGTCAGACCCGCGCCTAGCGCGCCCTTACGGAGCCGCCAGCGCTTTTCTGGCGGGTCCGTTAGGGACGTTCGTGTCGCCGGGCGACTTAGAAGGATTCTGGGTCTTCGTGGTGGGCACCGCCGCCCTGCTGCTCCTGGCCGGGGCCCTGCTCGTCTTCTTGTTCATCCACGATCGCCGCATGGAAAAGGCGGAGCGGGATAGGCTCGAAGCCCTGGCTGCCACGGCCGCCCAGTACCAAGCTTTGGCGGACCACAGCCCGGACCTGATCCTGCGTCTGGACGCGAAGGGGGCGATCGTGCTCGCCAACGCCCGGGCCGCCGCCCAGTTCGGCAGCGGGGCGTTATCCATCGAACCTTGGAAAGGGTTGGCCCGCAAGGTTCTGGAGGAGCGCCGGCCCGTGGCTGATGAAGTGCGGGTGGGCGCGGGCATGGACTTGCGCATTTTCGAGGTGCGCGCCATCCCCGAGCCCATTGGACCCATTGGGCCAGGTGGCGCAACTGCGCTGCTGCTGGGCCGAGACCTAACGCGAGAGCGGGAGTTGCAGGCCCAGCTGCACCAAAGCCAGAAGCTGGAGGCTCTGGGCACGCTGGTGGGCGGCGTGAGCCACGATTTCAACAACCTGCTCATGGCGGTGCTGGGGGCCGCCCAGGTATTGCAGTTGCGCAAAGAAGACCTCTCTGAAACCCAGGCGCGGTCCATTGATGTGATCCTCGATGCCGCGCGGCGGGGTCGGGACGTAGTCTCCCAGCTCATGAACTTCAGCCGCCGCACCGAACTTCAGCGGATTCCGCACACCCTGGACGTCCTGCTGCGCGAAGCCGAGGGCCTTTTCAACGTCGCCCTAGGGGACCGCAGCCGACAGGTGCGCCTCATCTGGAGCCCACGGCCTTCCCTGGAATCCCTGCGCCTGGACCCCGGGCAGATGGGGCAGGCCCTGTTGAATCTCGTGGTGAACGCCCGCGACGCAATTGAAGGTGAGGGACGCATCACGCTTTCCACCGGGCAGGACTTTCTGGATGATGGCCGCGCCCTGGCCCTGGGTGTGCCGCCGGGGTCGTACCAATTCGTGTCGGTGGAGGACACGGGCCGTGGCCTTCCCCCCGAGCTGTTGCCGCGCATCTTCGAACCCTTCTTCACGACCAAGGCCCCCGGCGAAGGCACCGGCCTAGGGCTGGCCGTGGTGCATGGCATTGCCAAAAGCCACGGCGGCGCGGTGGAAGTGCGCAGCGCTGAGGGCCAAGGCACGGACTTCAGGATCTGGCTGCCGGAGGCGTGAAGACTTGAATCCGGAATCGTGTTTCGGCGATCGGAACCGATTCCTTTTATCTCCGCATTAACCCGATCAGCGATGCAACCCCATCCTGGTGCGGCAATGTGCGTGAATTTCGCATAACCACTCTTCCGGTTTCCAGAACGATTCCGAAATCCGTAGGGGTTGGGCCTGCCTCGGCTATCGATGAAAACGGGCAGATAGAGCAATGACCGGGTTTTCGGCAATGAGGGAGTCTTGGCATGACCATCGCTGTATGGAGATCCAGGCAATCAACACAACTGAATTTAGGATCTGTCAACGATCCCGATCAAGGAGGCAGCATGCGTAAAAGTATCCACCTAGCAGGAAGGAAAATCTTCTTTCTCGGAACTCTCGGAATCCTCAGTTCGCTGGGTATTCAGGTGGGGTGCTCTGGGTCTTCATCCGCTATCCAACCGGCACCCCTTATCACCCTGACGGTCCAGGGTCCGGCCACCCTGCAAACTGGACAATCGGCCACCTACGCCGCCACGGTCACCGGGACTTCCAATACTTCGGTGCAATGGGGGTCGAGCAATGGCGCCATCACACAAGGGGGGACTTTCACAGCCCCTGCCCAGGCTGGGACCTCAATAATCACTGCGATCAGCCAAGCGGATTCCAGCAAATCCTCCACCATCGTCGTTCAGGTGACCCAGGCCAATCGCCCCCCCGAAGTCCCGGTGATTAATGGGCCGGTAACGGTGACAGTGGGGGTAGCTGCACAGTTCACGCTCCAATCTACAGACCCCGATGGGGGTGCCATCACCTTCAGTTGCAGTAGCCCCGGCGCCAGCGTTCAAGGTTCCAATTTGACCCTGATTGCACCCGCAAGTTATTCAGGGTCGACCCTCACGCTCCTGGTTATCGCGAGCGACAACAAAGGCTCGATTTCTGCCGCGGGTATGAAAACTGTGCAAGTACTATCCGCCGTTGCAGCGCCAATGATCACAAAACAACCATTAACCCAATCCGCCATTGAGGGTGCCAATGTGTCATTCACAGTGGAAGCTACGGGAACGGGTCCACTTTCCTACCAGTGGTTGCGGAATGGGGGCCAGATCTCAGGTGCAACAGCCATGACACTCAATCTTTCCTCGGTAGCGCTCTCCGACAACCAGGCTCACTTCTCTGTTCGTGTGACCAATGCTGGAGGATCGACCCTTAGCCAAGATGCGGTTTTGGCTGTACAAGCCATCATTGGGGCCCAATGGCAATTAGTCTCAGGGTCTGCGCCCGCACGAATTTTCCACCGTTCAATACTCCTTCAGGACGGTAGGGTTCTTATTCTCGGGGGCCAGAAGATATGGTCGGCTTTTGATCCTAATGCTCCCGCTAGCTATGAAACCTCTATGGTGGTTTTTAATCCCATCACAAGAACTTACGCCATCGTTGGCTCAATGCCACGGCTGATGGACGGTTCTTACAGCTTGGTGCTTGGCCTGAATGGGAAGGTTTATCTGTTTGGCGGACATGGACCCGATGCCGATGCGTCCCTCGGAAGGGATGTGCTTGAAATCGACCCCGTCACTTTCACTGTGACTACCATGGGCCAACTTGGAGTCAAAAGGTTGGGTCCAATTGCTATGCTCCTGCCGAGCGGCCGCATTTTAGTTGCCGGGGGATGGCCAAGCGCAATGAGCGGTACGAACGCTAACCTGAGTTTTGAAGTATTTGATCCAGTAAGTCATTCGGTAACGTCCATAGGGGTACTTCCTTTCCCAATTTACAATCAAGAGGCTATAAATTCTGCGGTAAGGCTGACGGATGGGCGAATCTTGATGGTTGCAAATGATGTTCAACCGATAAAGCGTTCAGCACCTATTAATTCGGATAAAACGTTATTATTCGCTGAATCGGGCAGTAGTGTTCAAGTCTCCTTTGGGCCCACCCTATCGGCACCCAGGCGCTATACGAACGCGATCAAGTTGATGAATGGGCAAGTGGTTGTGGCAGGTGGCAGGGATGCTGGGGGTAGCCCCGTGGCCACCGTGGATGTCTTCGATGCAGCAGCAACCAATCGAACAGCCACGTGGGCAATGGGTACTCCCAGGAGTTCTGCCTTGCTTGCACCCCTTCCTGGAGGCTGGCTCCTTGTGACAGGAGGCTTAGATTTCTCAGGCAATATCGGGTTCTCGAGTTCTGCCTTATTGAATGTGCAAAACGGATCGCTGTTTGTCTCTAGCTCAATGCACAACGTTCGGGCTGCTACCGAGTTGATCATCCTCTCCGATGGCAAGCCATTCATCTTTAGTGGAATAGATAATGCCGATGCATTGATTTCAACTGGCGAAATATTTGAATAATAAAGTCAATTTATTTCATATTAACATCATTAAAATATTATATTTAGAACCCTAACCATGGAGTATGATTATGAACCAAGACAAAGCTTCGTGCAAAATTTCAGCCTTGGCACCAGGACTTCCTGCTGGCGCGCTCAGATGCCATGTCCTTCCGACGATTCTAATCCTCACCACCCTGCCGATGTCGGCTGCGTTGTTTCCGGCCGACGCTTCGAAAACAAATTCCCCCCTCACAAGTTTGGAAAGCCGCGTGGGATTACTTGCAAGCCCACGTTTCTCAAAGGTCCCACGCAACCAAGTCGTCTACTATCAACTGCGTTTGGCCGCTTTGAAACACGAGCAAGCAAAACTAACATCAGATGGAGGAAAGGAAATCCAGGCCGGGGAACAGGCGAAGGTTGAGGGAACAAGTCTCCAACCTAACTTTAGAAATTGATGCGCTGTTAAAAGAATTAGTTCGTCCGATCAACATTGAATCGGATACGGATTTTTTAAGCGTGTCGGTGTTGGACAAGGGCTTCAAATTCCAGAAGGATTACGGCAAGACAGAAAGCGTTTCCGAAGAACGAATCAAGGCAGCCGAGACGAGGCTCACTGCCGTAAAGGATGGGCTCAAGCTCGGCCCCAAGTACCCCGACTGGTGCAAAACGAATGTACCTGAGCAGATCAATTTACTTTTTGGTGAATTAAACTATCCGGACTGGAAAAAAGAGCAGATCCGGTTCGGTGCCACCGTGTTCTACCTCAGGAACCCGGTGTCATGTGCGGATCCCTTACCCTTAGAGCCTACCCTTCAGCGCATCGCTTCATCCCTTCGAAGCTCGATTTGTGGGACGGATTGATTCGCAGAATTTCCTTCTGGGTCGGGGTAGGGACCTCCATCGCCGAAGGGGCAAAGGACCAGAAACTCTCCGGCCCCGTCTATTCTTTCGGCCTGGGATATGACCTCAACCATGAGTTCACGCTTCAGGTGGGATCTTCCTCATACAAATTGGATGGTGATGGCCGAAGGCTGACAACGCTTACCTTCGGAATTTCTTTGAATGCGGAGCTCTGGAAGAAGCTACTGGGATCTTCCCTCACAGGAGACTAGGGTGGATTCGTTGGAGTGCTCACGATCCTGGGCCTTTACCGCCTACTTCGCGGCGCTGTACACCAGCGAGTAATACAGCACCTTGCTGAGCTTGGGGCTGCGGACGCTCACCTTGAGCAGCAGGGAGTCGCCGCTGGGAGACAAGGTGAATTCATTGGTGCGCTCGCCATCCTTGGCCTTGTAGGTCTGCACGATCTGCGATGGGCTGGCGGTGGCATTCACCCAGAAGGTTTCGCCGTCCTCGCGGGTCCAGGCGGTGCCGCCCTGCAGGGGCACGCGGACTGGCTTGCGGCCGTCGAACTGGATGCTGACACTCGTCGCATCATGGCTCAGGACCACCCGGCGATAGGCCGGATTCACATCCGAAAGGCGCTTCTCGGCGAAGCCCCGCATCAGAAAGGGGACGCCCTCGGCGGCCTGTTCGATGCCCTGGGGCAGATCGGGGGTCTGGCTCAGGAGGAAAGTCCCCGTGGGTGCCTTGAGGACGATAGGCGCGGGTTTGGCGGTCTCGGTGGCCATGAGCGCGGGGACGATGAGAAGGGCAGCGAAGATTTTCATAGGGGTCTCCCGAAATAGCGCTTGTCAGCACTCCAAAAGAATGTGAGCTTTTACTCACATCTGCCACTCGCATCCGCCATGAGCCCATCCAACCCATCCCAGATCCGCAAAACACCGCGCCAGCGCCGCTCGGCGGAAACCGTGGAGGCCATCCTCACCGCGGCTGCTCACATTCTGGAAAAGGAAGGCTTCGAGGCCGCCACCACCAACCGCGTGGCGGTGAAAGCCGGGGTGAGCATCGGCAGCCTGTACCAGTACTTCCCCAACAAGGAGTCCCTGGTCCGGGCGCTGAACGACCGGCATACCCGGGAGATCCTGGACCTTCTGCGCCGGCGGTTCGTGGAGGTCCAGGCTGCGCCCTTGGAGGACGCCGTGAACGCCATCGTCCGGGCCATGGTCGAAGTCCACCGCGTGAATCCGGCCCTGCACCGGGTGCTGGTGAACACCGTGCCCGGCATCGGCGGCCTGGCGGAAACACGGGCCGTGGAGGACGCCGCAAGGGACCTGCTGTCACGGTTCCTGGAGGCGCGCGCGGCCGAACTGCGGCCGATGGATCCGCATCTGGCCGCCTTCATGCTGGTCCACGCGGTGGAAGCCCTGACCCATGCCGCCGTGCTGGAGCACCCGGAGCTGCTGAAGGGTGATGTCTTCGTGGCGGAGGCCTCCCGGATGATCCTCGGCTATCTGCGGGGCGGGCCCGAA
Organism: Holophagaceae bacterium; assembly: GCA_016720465.1. Classification (NCBI taxonomy): domain Bacteria; kingdom Pseudomonadati; phylum Acidobacteriota; class Holophagae; order Holophagales; family Holophagaceae; species Holophagaceae bacterium. The sequence continues at coordinate 712,706 of JADKKO010000004.1, read as the reverse complement.
GCGCGCAGGTCGCGGCAGAACAAGTAGTGTTCCAGGTCCGTATCCGGCTCCAGGCGGATGGCCCGGCGCCGGCGCAGGAAAGCCAGAAACGAGAGGACGAACTGGAAACGCGGAACCGCCTGGTTCATGGAAGCCTCCGAAAGGGAATCAGGAAGCATCGGTTCCAGGGGCCGGGCGGCCACTCGCATTCGCAAAGCGAAGCCTGGCGCGGCTTGCGGCGTGGCCGCGGAGGCGCCCGCTCAGCTTCGCGCGCGCGGCACCATCTTCATGCCGTGCTTGGGCCGCAGCGTGAACAGCGGGTCTAGCACCACGGGATGGCCCGGCACCAGGCTCAAGCGCCATTTCTGCGCCAGCGTGGCGAGGATCAGGACGCCCTCCATCCATGCGAACGGCTCGCCGATGCAGTTGCGCGGCCCGTGGCTGAAGGGGAAATACGTGAACTTGTTGCGTGCGGCCTTCTGTTCCGGCGTGAAGCGCAAGGGGTCGAAGTGCTCCGGATCCGGCCACCAGCGTGGATCCCGATGCATGACCCACTCGGACAAGATCAGCAACGAATCCTTTCTGATGCGGTAGCCGCCCAGTTCGAAATCCTCCACCGCCTGCCGGCCGAAGCCCCACACCGGCGGCAGCAGGCGCATGGACTCGGCGAAGACCATCTCCGTGTAGTTCAGGGCCGGCACATCCTCGAAGGTGGGTGTGCGGCCCCGCAGCACCTCGTCCACTTCCGCGTGGAAACGCGCCTCCACGTCGGGATTCTGGCTGAGCAGATACCAGGTCCAGGTGAGCGCGTTGGCGGTGGTCTCGTGGCCCGCCAGGAAGAGCGTCATGGTCTCGTCGCGCACCTGCAGATCAGAGAACCGCGAGCCGTCCCCATCCTCGTCCCTGGCGGAAAGCAGCATGCCCAGGAGGTCCCCCTCCTCGGCGCCGGACTCGCGGCGCTCCCGGATGACGCGGTAGATGGTCTCGTTGAGGCGGCGGATGGCGCCTTCGATGCGCTTGGTGTAGGGCAGCGGCAGCTTCAGCAGGACCTGGGCGAAGGGATTGGTGAGCGCATTGAAGGCGCCGATGACGGTGGTGAGGGCTTCGCCGATCTCGTCGCTCTCCGCGCGCACGTCGCTCCCGAACAGCGTCTCCGCCACGATCGCCAGGGTGATGCCGGTCATTTCGTGGAAGAGGTCGATCGCCTGCCCGTCCTGCCAGGCCTCGCGCAGGCTAAGGGTGTGGGCCACCATCAGCTCCGCGTAGGTCGCGATTTTCCTGTGGTGGAAGGCGGGCTGCATCATGCGCCGCTGTTTGAGGTGGGCTTGGTCCTCGGAGGTGAGCAGGCCCTCCCCCAGCAGGATCTTCGCCCTTTGCAGGCCCAGGCCCTTCCGGACTTTCCTGGCCTGCGTCACCAGCACCTCGCGATTGAGGTCCGGGTGGTTCACCAAATGGAAATGGGAAGGCCCCATGCGGAAATGCGCCACATCCCCGTAGGTCCGGTGGAGTTCGGTGAAAAAGCCCAGGGTGTCCTTCCGCATCCGCAGAAGGTTGGTCCATGGAAGCGTGGGCTTGGGTCCGGGGGCGTAGGGCAGGGGCATGGAAAGCCGGGGAATGAATGAAGTCTCATGTCCCAAGTCCCAAGTCTCAAGTAAAAAAAACGCGCCTCGCGGCGCGCTCTGGGTTGCCTTGAGACTTGAGACTTGGGACTTGGGACTTGGACTTTGGACTTTGGACTCTCCCCCTACTTCGCCATCAGCGAATACATGATCGCCTTCTGCGCGTGGAGGCGGTTCTCGGCTTCGTCGTAGATGAGGCTGCGGGGGCCGTCGATGACTTCCTCAAGCACTTCGTAGCCGCGGTAGGCCGGCAGGCAGTGGATGAAAATGGCATCCTGTCCGGCGGCTTCCATCACGGCATTGTCCACGGTGAAGCCCTTGAAGGCGGCGATGCGCTCGGCCTTCTCCTCCTCCATGCCCATGCTCACCCAGGTGTCCGTGGCGACCACGTGCGCGCCCGCCACGCCTTCCATCACGTTGTCGGTGAGGGTCAGCGTCGTGCCCTGGGCCGCGTGGTCCTCCAGGGCCGCTTCGACGATGGCGGCGTTGCAGAAATATTTCGGATCCTTGGGCGTGATGATGGTGCAGTCCATGCCGGTCTTGCCGGTGCCCTGCATGTACGAGTGGGCCATGTTGTTGCCGTCGCCGATGTAGGCGAGCTTCAGCCCGGCCAGCTTCCCGAAGTGCTCCCGCACGGTCTGCAGGTCCGCCATGATCTGGCAGGGATGCTCGAGGTCCGTGAGGCCGTTGATGACGGGGATGGAGCCGTATTTCGCGAGATCCGTGACGGTCTGATGGGCGAAGGTGCGGGCCATGATGCCCTGCACGAAGCGGCTCATGACGCGCGCGGTGTCGAAGATGGGCTCGCCCCGGCCGATCTGGATGTCGCGGGAGGAGAGGAATTGCGCGATGCCGCCCAGCTGGTACATGCCCGTTTCGAAGCTCATGCGGGTGCGCGTGCTGGACTTCTCGAAGATCATCGCGAGGACCTGGCCCTTCAGCGCCTTGTTGAAGCGCTTGGGGTGCCGCTTCATCTCGTCGGCGATATCGAGCAGCTGCTTGATCTGCTTGGAGGAGTAGTCATTGATTGACAGGAAATGGGGCTGCCTGGCCATGGAACACTCCGAGAAGAACAGGATAGTTCATCACGGAAAGGCCCGTGAATCCAGCATTCAAGCGGGATTCAGCCCGCCTTTTGTTTCAGGCTCGCATGCCAGGCGGCCAGGAGTTTGGCCTCGGCCTCGGCGCTCGGCCCCGCCAGCTTGGTGCGGCCCTTCTCCACCTTCTCCTGAGTCTTGAACCAGGCCAACGTGTCCTTCACCGTGGCGCCGACGGGACGGAAGCGCAGTCCCGCCTTGAGCGCGCGCGTGTTGCGCCAGGTGTGGAAGCCTTTGGTGTCCCCTTCGAAGGGCGCCCAGATGGGGAATTCCAGACCCTCCTGTTTGGCCAGGAAGGCCTGGCTTATCCACGTGGGGGCGCTCGCCGCGCCGCCGGCTTTCTGGCAGGCCTTCACCACATCGCCCCAGGCCAGGCGCCGGTCCGGCCCCGTGGCGTTGAAGCGGCCCATGGTGCCATCCTCCACGAGCTTCACGAGCCATTCGGCCAGGTCGCGCACATCGATGAGCTGGAGCGGATCGGTGGCATTGCCGGGCACGGCCACCTCGCCGCCTCGGTCGAAGCGCACGGGCCAATAGGTGAAGCGTCCGCTGGGATCGTCCGGGCCCACGATGTAGCCCGGCCGGATGATGGCGGTCCGGCCCGGCATGGCCGTCTCGGCGGCCTGTTCGCAGAGGGCCTTGAGGGCGCCGTAATTCGCGTAGTCCTTGCCCATGGTCTCCGCGGCGGGATCCGCCATGGTGGCCAGGGGCGCATCCTCGTCGCCGTTCTCGGGATTGGGTTCCTTGTAGCAGCTGATGCTGGAGATGTAGAGGTACTGCTTGGCTTTGGGGGCCAACAATTCGGCCGAGGCCTTGACGATGCGCGGGTAGTAGCCGGAATTGTCGATGACGGCGTCCCAGGCGCCGTCGCCGAGGGCCTTGAGGCCCTCCCCCTTGAGCGGGTCCCGATCGCCGTTCAATTCGGTGACCTTGCCCTTGAAGTAGCCCGGCCGCGTCTTGCCGCGGTGGAAGATGGTGACTTGGTGGCCCCGCGCCAACGCGGCTTCCACGGTGGCGGGTCCGAGGAAGCCCGTGCCCCCCAGGATGAGGATTTTTTTCGGCTGCTTGGCCGCAGGGCCGCGCCCCATCAGGCTGCCCGCGGATGTAGTGGCCGCCGCCGCAGCGGCGAGTTCCAGGAAGGTGCGGCGTGAAAGGGTCATGGCGTCTCCAAGAAGCGGGTTCGGGGGCCGGGACAACCTGTCCTGGAATGGGTATGAAACAGAATGCGGATTACATCGTTACACAATGTAGGATCGTTCCAGGCCCTCCGCAAGCTCCCAAGGAAGCCAGATGTCCATGAATTCGAGCCATGCCCTGAGGAACAGTCTGCGCCGCGTCTTCCTGCTGGAAGAAGGCGAAGCCCCGGCGCTGCTGGAGGCCGGGTCCTATTTCTTCTTCCTGCTGCTGAGCTTCTACCTGCTGCGGCCCCTGCGGGAGGCCTTGGGCATCGCCAAGGGCGCCGACAAGCTGCCCTGGCTCATGACCGGGACGCTGGTGGCGATGCTGCTGGTGAACCCAGCCTTCGCGGCCCTGGTGGCGCGGTTCCCGCGCAAGCGGTTCATCCCGATGGTCTACCGGTTCTTCGCCTTGAACCTGCTGGTCTTTTACGGGCTCTTCCGCTGGAAGGCCGGGAATGCCTGGCTGGGCTACGGCTTCTACATCTGGCTCAGCGTGTTCAACCTGTTCGTCGTCTCGGTGTTCTGGGCCTTCATGTCGGACATCTTCAACGATGGCCAGGGGAAGCGGCTGTTCAGTCCTATCGCCGCTGGCGGGACCTTGGGCGCCATCGCAGGGGCGGCTCTCACCGAAGCCTTGATGCGGGGATTTCCGCTGGGCGCCTGGCAGGTCCAGGCCCGGCCGGCGACGCTCTTTCTGCTCTCCGCGGCTTGCCTGGAGGTTGCGAGCCAATTCATGAAGCGGCTGGGCCGGCGCTTCGGACTGGAAGGCGCGGAACAGCTCCAGCGGGAGCCCGGCCCAGGCGTGATGGAGGGCCTGCGGCTGTTGCTGCGCTCTCCCTACCTGCGGCTGATCTGCCTCTACCTGCTGTTGTTCACGCTTACCTCGACCTTCTTGTACCTGATCCAGGGGCGCATCGTGGAGCGCGCGTTCCAGGACACCGCGGCCCGCGCGGCGGCCTTCGCGCGCATCGACCTCTGGGTGAATGTGCTCTCCCTGGCGGCCCAGTTCCTGCTCGCCGGGCGGATCTTCACCCGCCTGGGCATGAAGGGCGCGCTCTGCCTGGTGCCCTTCCTCACGGTGCTGGGCTTCGGCGCGCTGTGGATCTGGCCCACGTTCGCGGTGCTGGCCTGGGTGCAGGTGGTGCGCCGGGGCCTCCACTACGCCGTGGACAAACCTGCTCGGGAGATGCTGTACATCCCTTTGGGGCCTGAAGAGAAGTACAAATCCAAGCCCTTCATCGACACCTTCATCTACCGCGGCGGCGACGCCGTCGGCGTGTGGCTGCCCACCCTCACGGCCCTGCTGGCCGTGCCTATGGGCGTCCTGGGGATGGCTGTGGGGGCTGGGTGGATCTGGACCGGCGCGCGACTGGCCGTGCGCCGGGCAGGCATGGGCGGAGATCGGGATTCAGGGCCCGTCGGCGATCAGGATGGCCGGCTGGAAGGGCAGGTCCTCGGCAGCTGAAAAGGATTTCATGCCCCAGAGCGCCAGGCGGTGCGCGTAGGGTCTCCACAGCTCCGGCCTCGCCAGCACCGCGGCGATGGGCGGATGGAACATGAGGGCTTCCGGCAGTTCCGCCAGCTCCTCCTCCGTCAGCGCCATGGCTTCTTCCAGATCCCACAGGAACCCGCAGCGGGCCTCGTGGCAGTCCGCCCAGAGCTGGAGCACTTCGCTGGGCTCGAAACTGCTGAAGAGGACCCGGTCCAGGGCATCCGCCGCATCCACGGCCGCCAAGGCCTGCTTCCAGCCGGGCTCGCCCTTCAACTCCACGTTGATGAGCTTCGCCGGCAGGTCCAACACATCGCCCAGGCGCGGCACGTCCTCGCCATTCTTCAGCTTGGGCAGCTCGCTGGCTTTCAACTGCCGCAGGATGCCGCCGCCCACGGCGGTGCGGGCCAGATCATCATCGTGCAACACGCAGCAGACGCCATCCCGCGTGGGCTGCGCGTCCAGTTCGAAGCCGTCCATCCCCGCCGCCAGCGCGGCGCGGAAAGCCTCCATGGAGTTCTCCAGGTGCTTCGTGGAGTAGCCCCGATGGCCTAGGCGCAATGGTTTGGGAGAGGGCATGGAGGCTCCTGGTCCACCCATTGTGGCTGAGTTCGCTGAGATTTTCCGTTGACCGGAAGGAAAGACTCGGGAAAGGTTTTCCTATGCGCCTCGCACCGAAACCGTCCAGCCAGACCGGAAAGGCTTCCAGCCCGTCCCTAGGCCTGGGCCCGGTCCGGCTCGATTCCGCCACGTCGACGACGACTACGGCCTTCCAGGCGCGGCCGGTCTAGCTTTCGTTCTTTTTGCTGACCCGGCCCCGCACCCAAGGCGGGGCTTTTTGTTTTGGGACCTTTATGCGCGTGATGAAATTCGGCGGCACCTCCATGGCTTCGGCGGCCCGCATCAGCGCCGTGGCGGACATCGCGCGGCAGGCCGCCTCCGAGGGTCCGGTGCTGGTGGTGGTCTCGGCCATGAGCGGCGTCACCAACCTGCTGCGGGATGGGGTCCAGGCCGCCGTGGACGGCCGGGACACGGACGCCTGCCGGACCCGGTTTTCGGAGCTCCACCGCGCCACCGCCGCCGAGCTGTTTCCTGGGGATCCGGCGCCTCTGGATGCGGAGCTTCGGGGCCTCGAAAACGATCTTTCGCAATACCTGCAGGGCGTGAAGCTCCTGGGGGAATGCCCGCCCGGCGTCATGGCAAGCCTTTACAGCCTGGGCGAACGGGCCTCCAGCCTGCTGCTGGCCAAGGCGCTCGGGGCCCGGTTGCTGGATGCCGCGGCCTGCATCCGCACCAGCCGCGAATCCCTGGAAGCATCGCCGGACTGGAAGGCCACGGCCGCGGCCTTCGGAGCATTCCGCGAAAACCCGCCCCCGCTCTCCGTGTTGCCGGGGTTCTTCGGATCGGATGCGGATGGCAAGACCACCATCCTGGGCCGGGGCGGCTCCGACTACAGCGCGGCCATCGCGGCCTGGGCCTCGAACGCGCACCTGCTGGAGATCTGGACCGATGTGGACGGCATCTACAGCGCCGACCCGCGCCTGGTGCCGGAAGCCTTCACGCTGCCCGAAACCAGTTTCGAAGAGGCCATGGAACTTTCCTATTTCGGCGCCAAGGTGCTGCACCCCAAGACCATCCAGCCCGCCCGTGAAAAGGGCATCCCCGTGCGCGTCCGCAACACCTTCGCGCCCTCGCGGCCGGGGACGCTGGTGCATGGAGGCTCCCAGCCCTCGCCCCATGGCGCGCGGGGCCTGACCTTCCTCGGCGGCGTCACCCTGATCGATGTGAGCGGCTCCGGCATGACCGGCGTGCCCGGCATCGCCGCGCGCGTCTTCCAGACCATGGCGGCGGCGAACATCTCCGTCATCCTCATCACCCAAGGGTCCAGCGAGTGCGCCATCTCTTTTTCAGTGGCCGAGTCCGAGGGCGGCAAGGCCTTGGAGGCTTTGCAGTCGGCTTTCGTGGCGGAGCTCGCTGCCGGGATGCTGGATCCCATCCAGCGGCGCGCCGGCCATGCGATCCTCTCCCTCGTCGGCGACGGCATGAAACACCGGCTCGGCGTCGCGGGGACCTTTTTCGGAGCCCTCGCGGCGGTGGGCGTGAACATCGTGGCCATCGCGCAGGGCAGCAGCGAGCGCAACATCTCCGTGGTCATCCGCGAGGGCGACGAGGCCCGGGCCTTGCGCCAGGTCCACGCGGCCTTTTTCCGCTCCCTGCCGCAATTGCAATTGGTGGTCTGGGGAAAGGGCAACGTGGGTTCCAAGCTGCTTCGAGCCATCGCGAGCCACCAAACCAATCCGCGGAGGAAGGTCGAGTTGAGAATCTGCGCCGTGGCCAATTCCAGACAATTCACGTTCAATGTGGATGGAGTGCCGGACTGGGATGCCCTTGACGCCGACGCCGCTGGACCCGCCGACCTGGAAACCCTGGTCAAGGCCGTCGCCCAAGCGCGGTTCACGAATCCCGTGTTCGTGGATTGCACCTCCGACAACGAGGTGGCCGAAGCCTATCCAAGGTTGATGGAAGCCGGGCTTCACGTGGTGACGGCCAACAAGAAGGCCAACACGGCGGGCTTCGAAGCGTACCGGACCCTGCGCCACGCTTCGGAGATGCTGCGGCGGAAATTTTTATATGAAACCAATGTGGGAGCGGGCCTTCCGGTCATCGAGACCCTGAGGAACCTGCTCCGGGGCGGGGACCGGGTGCTGCGCTTCGACGGCACGCTGTCGGGATCGCTCTCCTTCCTGCTGGGCCTGCTGGATGAAGGCGCCGCCTTCTCTGAAAGCGTGCGGACCGCCAAGGAAAAGGGGTTCACCGAACCGGACCCCCGGGACGACCTTTCGGGTCTCGACGTGGCGCGGAAGCTGCTGATCCTGGCCCGGGAAATGGGCGCCGAGCTGGAGCTGGCGGACATCGACGTGGAGGGCGTGCTCCCGTCCGGGTTCGATGCGTCGGGAAGCGTGGAGCCCTTCATGGCCAGGCTTCCGGCGCTGGATGAAGGCTTCGCCCAGCGCATGGCGGACCTGAAAAAGGAGGGCCGGGTGCTCCGCCACGTGGCGAGCATCCGGGCCGTGGAGGATGGCTTCCGCTGTTCCGTCCGGCTGGAGGCCGTGGGGCCGGACCATCCGCTCTTTTCGGTCAAGGGCGGCGAGAACGCCCTGGCCTTCCTTACGGAGCACTACCAGCCCACGCCCCTGGTGGTCCGGGGCTACGGCGCCGGAGGCGAGGTGACGGCAGCGGGCGTGCTCGCGGATATCCTGAAGATCGCATCTTTCGAAGGGCTCCCATGAGCAGCGCCATCCGAGCCTACGCACCCGCCAGCATCGGCAATTTCGCCGCCGGATTCGACTTGATGGGCGCCGCCCTGGCGCCCCTGGATGGTTCCCTGTGGGGCGACGTGGTGAGTGTCAAAGCCGCCGCCAAAACCACCCTGCTCGCCACGGGCCCCTATGCCCATCTCATGCCGCCGGACCCGGCGCAAAACCTGGTGCTCCGCACCTTCAACTTCGTGAGGGACGGCCTGGCCGCCAAGGGGATTTCCTGCCCCGACATGGCCTTCACCCTCGAGAAGAACCTCCCGCGCTCCAGCGGCCTGGGGTCCAGCGCCAGTTCCATCGTAGCGACCCTGCTGGCCTGCCAGATGCTCCTGGGGGAACCATTCACGAGATCCGAACTGCTTCAGATGGCGGGCCGCGCCGAATCCCTGGTTTCGGGTTCGGTGCACCTGGACAATGTGGCGCCCTCGCTGCACGGCGGCTTGCTGCTGCTGGTGCCGGGCGGCGATGGGGGGTCCAAACCCCGCGCCCTGCCCTGGCCCGCGGAGCTGGTGATCGCCGTGGTGCATCCCCACTGCGAACTTTCAACCGAACGCGCCCGGAGCGTGATGCCGGACAGGCTTCCGATGCCCGAGGTCCTGGCCTTCGCGCAGAACCTCGCGGCCTTCGTCCACGCGCTGCACACGAAGGACCAGGAGATCTTCATCCGGTGCCTGCGCGACGTGCTGGCCGAACCCCGCCGCGCGGATCTGGTGCCCGGCTTCCGCACCGCCCAGAAAGCGGCCATGCAAGCCGGCGCCCTGGGCTGCACGCTCTCGGGATCCGGCCCCTCGGTCTTCGCGGTCGCGGAGGGAACCGAGCATGGAGAAGAAGTCGTGGCGGCCATCCAGGCGGCTTTCGAAGCCGCCGGACTCGCCTCCGAAGCCCGGCTCTGCGGCGTGGATCCGCTGGGCGCGCGAGTGCTCCCTTGAAATTCGTCAGCACGCGAAACCCCGGCGACACGGCCACGTTCCGTGAAGCCGTGCTGCAGGGCCTGGCTCCGGGCGGCGGCCTCTGGATGCCGGAAACCCTGCCTGTGTTCGAAGACTGGGACAGCCTGCTGCAGCTCCGTTGGGTGGAACGCAGCGAGATCATCCTCCGCCGGTTCATCGGCGAAGAGTTTGATCAGGATGCGCTGGCGGCGGCCATCAGCAGCGCCCTGGACTTCCCCATTCCCTTGGCCCAGGTGCGGCGCGGCCTGTATGCCCTTGAGCTGTTCCATGGCCCCACGCTGGCGTTCAAGGATGTGGGCGCGCGGTTTTTCGCCCACATCCTGGAACTGGTCCGGGAACCGGGGCGGCCCCTGACCATCCTCACCGCCACCAGCGGCGACACCGGGGCCGCCGTGGCCCAGGCCTTCTGGCACCGTCCCGCCGTGCGCGTGGTGGTGCTCTATCCGAAAGGCCGCGTCTCGGACCTGCAGGAGCGCCAGTTCGCCACCCTCGGGGACAACGTCACCGCCCTCGCCGTGGATGGCTCCTTCGACGACTGCCAGGCGCTGGTGAAGGACTGTTTCAACGACGCGGACCTGTCGGCCCGCCACGGCCTCACTTCCGCCAATTCCATCAACGTGGCCCGGCTGCTGCCCCAGATGCTCTACTACGCCGAGGCCATGGCCCAATTGCACAAGCAGGACGTGCGGGATGGCGTCGTCATCGCGGTGCCTTCGGGCAATTTCGGCAATCTCTGCGCGGGGCTCATGGCGAAGCGGACCGGATTGCCCATCCGCGCCTTCGTGGCCGCCACCAACCTCAACGCCACGGTGCCCAACTACCTGGACAGCGGCGAATACCTGCCGCGGCCGAGCGTTTCCACGCTCTCCAACGCCATGGATGTGGGCGCTCCCAACAACTGGGAGCGCATCCAACACCTTTTCGGCGGCGACCTCCATTCCCTCCGCCAGGCCCTGCGGTGGGGTTTCAAGAACGACGACTACACCAAGCGCTCCATCCGCGAATTGACGGGCATGGGCTATCTCGCGGACCCGCACGCGGCGGTGGCCTACGCGGTGCTGGAGGAGCGCCTGGGCCTCTGCGAAACCGGCGTGTTCCTGGGCACCGCGCACCCCGCCAAATTCCTGCCCGTCTACGAGCACATGGGCATCCAGGTCCCGATTCCAGAATCTCTCGAGGCCTTGCGGGACCGTCCCTTGCTGTCGAAGGAAATCCCCAATGACGTGGCGGCAGTCCGCCAGGCCCTTGGGAATCCTTAGGAGCCGTTACGAAATAACCAGTGCTTTTCTGGGTAGTTCGTTACGGCTCCTTATGCCGGTGCACCATCGAATTGACAAGGTTGATGTTTTCCAACGGCCTAGCGGGGAGCCGTGCCCTTCTCCAGCTGGTCGATCATCGCTTTCAGGGCTTTCTTGTTGAGTTCGTCCGGCGCCTGGGCCAGCGCCATGCGGGCGTGTTCCAGAGCCTTTTTCGTATCCCCGGCCGCGGCGTAGCCCCGCGCCAGACCCACATTCACGGGCCACTGGCCCGGGAACTTCTTCGCATTGGATTGGAAGATCTTCAACGCCTCGGCCTTGCGCCCCTGCTGCAACAGCTGGCGGCCCAGTTGGTGGGCGTCCGTGGGCTTGGCCGAGGGATTCGCGATGGCCTTGTCGAAGGTGGCCTGGGCCGCCTCCGCGTTTCCCATTTGGAGCTGGACTTGGCCCAGGGTCGAGAGGGTCTGGAAATTCTCGTTGCCCACGAAGGGGGCGCCCGCCGCCCTCTGGGCCCAGTCCAGGCCCGCATCCAGGTGCTTGCCGGATTGCAGCGTGAACTGCGCCGCGGCCATCAGGTCGGCCCACTGGAACCCGTGCGCGCCATGCATCTCTTTCCTGAGATTCTGGAAGTACAGTTCGTCGGGATCGTCCACGGAGATGGAGATGGGGATCCGCAGGTTCTCCCAGCGCAATTCCAGCCTGGCCTTGGCGGACTCGCGCTCGGTGAATTCATAGGTCAGCCACTCCTGGAATTCGCCCTTGGCGGGCTTCACGTCCACCCGCAGGACATCCTCCTTCGGGGTGTACCAGTAGCTGCCCCAGGCGGAAGAATCCTTCGAGAAGATCACCGTGAAGGTCTCGGGCCCAGGGATCATGTGGAGCCCGTAGGAGCCCGCCGCCAGCGGCTTGCCTTCGATCTTCACGTCATGGGTGATCTTGAAGACGGTGTTCTCGTTGGCCCCGGCGCGCCACGGGCACTCCTTGCAGTCGTTGAAGCCCAGGTCGCTGAGGCCGTAGGGCACCAGTTCTCCCCAGATCTTCCCGGTGCGGTCTTCCCCTGCGCGGTGCACCCGCGGGCTGCTGTAGCTCACGGTCACCTTCACCAGGCCGATGTGCTGGGTGACCGAGGCCTTCTGGTTGTCCCCGCTGGGGGGAAGCGTCAGGCCTTGGGAATAGGCGGGTCGAGAAGCCAGCGAGACGAAGCAGCCGGCAACCACGAGCCCGGCGACGAAATTCAACTGCGGTGTGCGCGTCATGAGGTTCTCCTAAAAAAAACAGGATGGTCGAAGGCAAGATACTCCTCGACGGGCAGAAAAGGGAATGGGCGAAATGGGCGCCAGGGGGTCAACACCCCACCGGATCCCCGGCCCTCCAGCCTCCGGCTTCAAGACGGTCCAACTTGGCAGCCACCGCAGTCCGAGCCTTCGCCCCGTGGACCGGCAGCACCACCACATCTCCTGCCCTGGCCCAGCCGACGAGGCTCAGCGCGGCCTCCGCCTCCGGAAGCACAGTCCGCAGCCGTTCCGCCTCCACGCCTTCGGCGGCGAGGGCCTTCCAGAGCAAGGCTGCGACTTCCCCCGGTTCGCGTCCCCGGAGAAATCCTTCGATGTCCTTCAACACCACGAAGTCAGGGTCGAATCCTGCCGCCGTGGCCGCCAGCGCGCGGATGGCGCCATCCTCCCGGTTGCCGGCCTGGCCCAGAAGGAGGCCGATCCGGCCCGGGCCCCGGACCTGCGCAGCTAGTTTCAACAGGCCTTCGAGGCCTTCCGGATTGTGGGCGTAGTCCATGAAGATCGTGATGCCGCCGAACCGCCAGATCTCCAGCCGCCCGGGATTGTCCCCGCGGGAGGCGCCGAAGGCAGCCAGGACCCCAGCGATGGCCAGAGGCGGGATGCCGAGGCCCGCCGCCGCCAGGGCCGCGCCCGCGAGGTTTGACACGTTGTAGGCGGCATGGCCGCCGGCGCTCAGGGGCATGGAGGCCACGGCTCCGAGATCGTGGGATCGGTCCTTCCAATGGAGGCGCAGGCGGCCATCGCGCACAGCGCAAGTGGCGCCGCTGGCGGCCCGATGCCGTTGGAGCAGGGGGTGTCCGTCCTCCAGGGAGAACCATCCGATGGGGCAGGCCAAGGTGGACGCACGGGCCACGAGTCCGCCGTCATCCGCGTTGAGGACCAACAGGCCGCCGGAGGCGAGCGCCTTCGCCACCACAAGCTTCACATCCGCGAGGTCCTCCAGGGAATGGATCCCGTACTCCCCGAAATGCTCCGGACTGACGTTGGTCACCAGGGCCACATCGGCCTGCCGCGTCGACAGCCCCCGCCGCAGGATGCCGCCCCGGGCGGTCTCCAGGATCGCGGCCTCGACCCGGACATCCCTCAGTACCGCGCGGGCCCCACCGGGCCCGGAATAGTCGCCGGCTTCCACGAGTTCACCTGCGATGTAGATGCCGTCGGTGCAGGTGTGCCCCAGCCGCCATCCCTGGGAAGCGGCCATGGCCGCCAGCAGGCGCACGGAAGTGGTCTTGCCGTTGGAGCCCGTCACCAGGACCGTGGGGATGCCATGGAGCCGCCCCCAGGCCACGTCCGCCGGCGCGGGCAAGGTGTCCATCCGCCAGGCCATGTGGCCGGATCCGGCCCCGATGGAGAGGGTTTCCTCGTCCAGAAAAGCCGGCAGGTTCCGGTGTTGCGCTTCGCGGAGCAGCGCCATCAATCCGGGCCGGACCTCCGCAGCGGACATGGCCCGCATCGTCGCCACCGCCGAATCCTCGTCCCACACCGCCGGGTGTCCCGGCGCGGACAACCTCAAGGAAAGCGTTCCCGTGGTCTCCTCCAGGGCCCTGGTCCAGGCCCATTCATTCACCTCGGTGGCCGCGAAGAGCAGGTCCTCCGGCGCCGCGAAGGCCAGGGTCGCGCCGCTGGCGTGGACCCGCGCGGTCACGGGCCCTCCTGGCCACCCCAGGCGGGAGCGCATGGCTTCGACCAGCCGCGCCCACTTGGCATGGGCCTCCTCCCGGCCGCCCCCCGGCAGCGGCGCCTCCAGCACGGCCCCGCAGGATCCGAAGAGGAGGTTTGGACCTGTCAGGCGGCGGCTGTCCTCGAAGGGAGTGGGGACCGTTCCGCTCAGTCTTCACTCTCCCGGGCGAAGCGCACGCCGCGTTCGTCCCTAATGAGGCCCTCCATGTCGTGGGCTGCGTCTTCCCGCGGAGGCGCTGGCGGCTGGGCCACGTGATCAGATGGCCTGGGCGGGCCCGCCGCGGTTTTTGATGGCGAGGCACCTTCTGCGCGGAACTTGATGATCTGCTTCCAGGAGCGGGTCAGGGCGTCCGCGAAGATCAGCAGCAGATCGCCGGGCTGAGCCATGCGCAGGGAGGCGTCGATGGCCTCCTGTTCATCGGGGATGATGCTGATGGCCTCGGACGGAACGCCCTTCGCCTGGAGCGCCTTGGCCAGGATGCGGGGCACCTCGTCCCCATCGCGGCCCCGCAGGCCGTCGTCCCGGCGGCAGACATAGTGGTCGAAGCGGCCCGCCACCGTGTCGGCGATGGCGACAAGGTCCTCGTCCCGCCGGTCGCCGGGGCCGGCCAGGACGATGATGCGCTTCCCCGCGGCGTCCAGGGCGCAGGCCAGGTCCGCCATGGCGCCCACCGCGTGCGCATTGTGGCCGTAGTCGAAGATCACCTTGAAGGGATGCTCGTCGAACACATTCATGCGGCCGGGCGCCTGGAAAAACGTCGTGTCGAAGGTGCGCAGCCCCATTCGGATCGCGTCCAGCTTGAGGCCGAGCGAAAAGGCCATGGCCGCGGCGAACATGGCGTTCTGCACATTGTGCAGGGCGCGGCCTTCCATGGTCGCGGGCACCAGATGCGTCCAGAGCAGGGGAATATGGCTGCCCTTGTCGTAGAGGGTGATCATCTGGCCGTTGACGCCGGCTTCCAGGGCGCAGGCGCGGCCCCCGGCGCGGATGTGCTCCCGCACCAGCGTGTGCTGGGGATTCATGGTCACGTAGCAGAGGGTCTTCGCGTCCGTGTAGGCCGACATCTTCACCACCTGGGGATCATCGGCGTTGAGCACCGCGCAGTCCCTGGCGACTTCGACGACGATGCGCTTCACCTCCGCCAGCTGTTCCAGCGTGTCGATGCCCTTCATCCCGAGGTGGTCCGCCTGCACGTTGAGGACCGCCCCCACGTTCACGAAGGGCACGCCCATGCCCGCCCGCAGCAGCCCGCCCCGGGCGATCTCCAGTACGGCCAGGTCTATGTTCGGGTCCGCGAGCGCCATGCGCGTGGCCACGGGACCCGTCATGTCGCCTTCCACCGTGCGCTGGCCGTCGATGTAGACCCCGTCGGTGGTCGTCAGCCCCGGCGTGTAGCCCGCCATCTTGGTGATGTGCGCCAGCATGCGGGCGGTGGTGGTCTTGCCGTTGGTGCCCGTGAGGGCCGCCACGGGAACCCGGGAAGGCGAGCCCAGCGGGAAGAGCATGTCGAGGACGGGGCCCGCCGCATCCCGGGGCGTGCCTTCGCTGGGGGATACGTGCATGCGGAAGCCCGGCGCGGCGTTGACTTCGCAGATGGCTCCGCCCACGGTCTTGTAGCTCTCGGTGATGTCGGGGCTGAGGAAGTCCACGCCGCCCACGTCCAGGCCGATGGCGCGGATGGCGCGGGTGGCCATGTCCCGGTTGTCCGGGTGGATGACATCGGTGACATCCGTGGCGGTGCCGCCCGTGCTGAGGTTCGCCGTGGACCGCAAGGGCACGATCTGGCCTTCCGGTGGCACCGAGGCTTCCGTGAAACCCTGGCGGGCGAGCATCATCGCCGCCTGGGCATCCAGCACCAGCCGCGTCAGCACCTTCTCGTGGCCCACGCCGCGCCGGGGATCCTCGTTCACGATCTCCACCAGTTCCTTGACGGTGCGGACGCCGTCCCCCACCACGTGGCCCGGTGTGCGGCGCGTGGCGGCCACCAGTTCGCCGTTCACCACCAACAAGCGGTGGTCGTCGCCCTCCACATAGGTCTCCACGATCACCGAGCGGCTGTGTTCCTTCGCGGCGGCGAAGCCCGCCCGCACTTCGTCATCGGTGGTCAGGCGGATGGAGATGCCCCGGCCGTGGTTGCCGTTGTAAGGTTTGGTCACGATTGGAAAACCGATGCGCCGCGCCGCGCGGACCGCCGCTTCCTCGGTCTGGGCCAGCTCCTGGCGGGGCACCGGCAGGCCGAGGCTGCCGAGGATCTTGTTGGTCTCCTCCTTGTCGCCGGCCAGCTCCACGGCGATGTGCGAAGTCCGCCCCGTCACCGTGGCCTGGATGCGCTGCTGGTACTTGCCGTGGCCGAGCTGGACGAGGGACTGGTCGTTCAGGCGCATCCAGGGAATGCCCCGCTCCTCCGCGGCGCGCACCAGGGACATGGTGGACGGCCCCAGGGCGCGGCGCTGGGCATAGCGGATGTATTCGTCCCGGGCCGTGCCCCAGACCCAGCCCTCGGGCACGCTCCGCTCTGGCCGGATATCTTCGGGCAGGAGGGAGCAGAGGAGGCGCATGGCCAGCTCGCCGGCCTCGACCCCCTCTTCCTTCTGGGCGTACTCGTAGACCACCGTGTAGACGCCCTCGCGGCCCGCGCCGCGGGTCTTGCCGAAGGTCACCTGTTCGCCCGCCACGTTCTGCAGCTCGATGGCGACGTGCTCCAGCACATGCCCCATCCAGGTGCCTTCGTCCTCCCGCATGCGCCGCACGAAACCGCCGGGCTCGCCGTAGCTGCAGCCATGCTCCTGGAGGCCCGGCAAGGCCTCGATCAGCGCGTCGATGAAACCGCTGCCCAAGCGCGCCGTGGGCCACAGTTCCAGCGCCTCGAGGTCCAGTTCCAGGCGGATGACCGGAAAATGGGCATAGAGCGAAGGGCCGACGTAGATGGATCGGTCGAGGATGCGCATGGGACTTTCCTTATCCGGCTCGCTAGAGGAGATGTGGCCAGAATCTTACCCCGCTCCCGCGAAGGGCGCCCGTTGTAGTTTCCGGAATTCAGTTGCTGGCTTTGGTCCAGGAACGCGCGTCGGGGCCTGGAAAGGCCTCCCGGGTGCTGAGGTTGAACGAGGCTCCGGACACCAGCACGTGGACCGTCAGGCCGAGCATGCAGATGGGCTGGCCTGGATCCGTGTCGTCGATGCCCGAATATTCGATGTTCGCGGCGTCCACCACCGTGATGCCGCCCTTGCCTTCGACCTCCAGCAGATTGTCAGGACCGATGAAGGCGGCGGTGTCTTCGTCCAGGCCCAGGCCCACGGAGAAAGGGTTGAAGGCGAGCGCCGAGAGGAGGCGCCCCAGCCGGTCCCGCTGGCGGAAATGCTGGTCGATGATGAAGCGGTTCGTGAGCCCCAGGCCTGGCGCCAGGCTCACGCAGCCAAGGGTGGGCACGGCGCCCTCCTCGCCGAAGGCGATCATGTGCTCGCTGAGGAAGCTCGCCCCCGCAGAAGTCCCAGCGGTGTGCACGCCCCGGGCGTTGAGGCTGCGCAGCAGCTTGGCCAAGGGCGTGCCGCCGAGGATCGTGGTGAGCCGCAGCTGGTTGCCGCCGGTGAAGAAGATGCCGCTGGCCTGCTCGATGCGCGCCAGGCGGCCCCGTTCAAAACAGTCCCGCCGGGTGTCGAAATCCAGGGCCGTGACCCGGCCCGCGCCCAGATGCTTGAAGATGCCCTCGTAGCGGGCGCCGGTGTCCTTGAGGCGGCTGGCGGTGGGGATGACCACGATGTCGGCCTCCCCGCCCCCGCACAGGGCCACGAAGCGCTTCAGGATGCGCGGGTCGTGCTCCTTCTCCTCGGCGCCGCCGATGGGGATGATGAAGCCGCGCTGCTCGCCCTCGGGCACCTTGCTTGGACTCATGGAACCGGCTCCTCGAACATGCCGCGCCGCAGCGCCGCGCCCGAACGCACGAACCAGGCGCCCTTCATCATCACATCCGCGGCGCCCGAGGGTCCAAGGACCACGAGATCCGCGTCGCCGCCCACCCGGATCCGCCCCTTGGAGGGCAGCCGCAGCAGGCCCGCGGGATTGGATGTGAACGCGGGCAGCACGCGCTCCAGGGCCTCGCCGGAAGCCAGCAGCTCCAGCAGCGTCTCCATCAGGGAGCCGGGAGAGCCCACGCCCATGCGCGTGATGCGGCCCTCGCCATCGAAGCGGGGCAGGCAGCCGCCGCCGTCTGAACTGATGCTCACCCGTTCCCGGGGCGCGCCGCTGTCGAGGTACCGCCGCAGCCCCTGGGCGGCGGTCCAGGCGTCTTCGCCTTCCTCCACGGGGAAGGCCGTGAGGTCGATGCTGCAGCCGGATCGCGCCAAGTCCAGCGCCTCGTCGAAGAGGGCTTTGCGGCGGTTCACGTGGGTGGGATGGAAGACGCGGGGCGGCAGCTCGCTCACCGCGAGGGCCTCGCGGATCAGCGACAGGCCCCGCGGCCCGTTTCCGAGATGGAGATGGACAAGGCCGGCTTTGCCGGTGAAAAGGCCGCCCAGGTGGGCGTCCGAAGCGATGCGCAGGAATTCGTCGAGGGTGGGCTGGCTGGAGCGGTGGTCGGAGATGGCCAGTTCCCCGACGCCCAGGATGCAATCCACGAAGGCGATGTCGTCGCGCACGCTGCCGGTGAGGGTCAGCGGCGGCACAGGATAGCCGCCGGTCCACGCGTAAGCGCCCATGCCTTCGTTGCGCAAGCCATTCACGGTGGCCACCAGATCGCGCATGGTGCGCGTGGCGCAATCCGTTCCCAGCACACCCACCACCGTGGTGACGCCGCCCAGCGTGAAGCGGGAGAGGGGCACGGCGGGCACCCGCGTGTGGGCACCGGCCTCGCCGCCGCCGCCAGTCACGTGGGCGTGGCAATCGATCAATCCCGGGATCAGGCGACGCCCTGCAAGATCAACCTCATCAGCCTGGAAGGCGCCAAGATCGGATGCGCTCCTTCCGATCCAAAGCACTTTCCCAGCGCCGATCAGGACATCCTTCAGACCCAAGGCCTCCGGCGCGTAGGTATCTGCGTTGCGGAGCAGCGTGAGTGTTTGTGCCGGGGCTTCGGAAGGTGCGGTCATCACAGCTTCCAGTGTAGACGCCCCCGCTGCCCAGCCCTCAACTTCCCGACTTTTCAACTTTTCGACTTTTCGACTCCTCAACTTCAGCTAGACCACCTTCCCCGGATTGAAAATCCCCTCCGGGTCCCAGGCGCGCTTCAGGCCGCGCAGCAGCTCGATCTGGACCGGGTCGCCCAGGGCCAGGAAAGCGTCCCGCTTCGCCAGGCCGATGCCGTGTTCGCCGCTCAGCGCGCCGCCCAACCCGACAGCGAGTTTGAAGAGTTCCATCAACTGCCGTTCCAGTTCCGCCGGTTCTGTTTCACCCGCCGCCAGCAGGTTCACGTGGAGATTCCCATCGCCCAGGTGGCCGTAGGTCACGGCGGGGATTCCCAGTTTTTCGAGGCCATCGAAAAACGCAGGGATACGGTTGCGGGGCACCACGATATCCTCGCTGATTTTTTTCGGATGGCGTTCCTTCAGGAAGGCCGAGGTCAGCCGCCGGATGTTCCAGATCTGCTCCCGCTGCCGCGCATCAGAAGCAAGCTGCAGGTGCTCCGAGGCCGGCCCCAGCGCATCGGTGAGCGAGGAGATGAAGGCTTCCGATGTGCAGCCCCGGTCATCGAATTCCAGGATCGCAAGGGCCTGGCCAGGCAGGCGGCGCGCTTCTTCGGGTCCGCCCTCCCGCAGTTCATCCAGCACCGCCGGGTCGAAAAACTCGAAGGCCGACGGCAGGAATCCTGCCGCACAAAGGCTTCCCGGCAGTTCCAATAAATCGTGGAAATCCGTTACCGGCAGCAGCAGCGTCAGGAATTCCGCGGGCCTTGGAATGAGCCGCACCGTGGCGCCCGTGATCATTCCAAAGATGCCTTCGCTGCCGACGAGCAGCTGGGCGAGGTTCGGCCCCGCATTGGCCTTCACGCTGCCGATGCCGAAACTGTGGATTTCGCCGTCGGCCATGAGGGCATCCACCGCGAGGACCCAGTTCCGGGTCATGCCGTACTTGCAGGCATTGGGCCCGCCGGCGTTGGTGGCCAGGCTCCCGCCGAAGGCGCAGAGGGGCCATGAATTGGGATCCGGCGGATAGAAGAGATTCGCTTCCTCCGCCGCCGATTTCACGTCCCGCAGCCACGCGCTCGCCGGGGCGGAGAGGGTCAGATTCTGGTTCGAGACCTGGATCTTCCCTGGCCATAAACCCATGTCCACCACCACCGCGCGGCCCGCGGGCACGCAGCCCCCAGCCTTGCCGGTGCCTGCGCCCCGGGGGACCAGGGCGAAGCTTTCTGCCTTGGCGAGGCGGACGAGTTCGCGGAGATCCTCCCGGCTCCTCGGTTTCACCACAGCCAAGGGCAGCGCCCCCGCCACGTGGGATTCATCGGAGCGGTAGGGCTCCAGGCTCTCGGATTGATCGAGGACCTCGGCATGGGGCAGCCGGAATACCGGGAAGGCAGACATCGTTTTCCATGATGCCCGCTCGGCCGTTGCATGGGTGGGCCGGCACCCAACGGACCGGAATAAAAGGCCGGAAGCGCATTGGTTATTTCGCGGGGGCCCCCAAGGTCTACACTGGGCAATCTAGATCCTGCCTATGACCCCCTTCGGAATGCCCGCTTATTCACTCCCATGGATCGTGGTGGGACTGGCCTCGGCGGCCGCGCTCTGGTCCTCCTGGACCGCCCGGCGGCGCGGCCTCGAGCGTGACCAGGCCGCGGCCACCCTGGCGCGGGTGGCGGATGTCGCAGGGCTCCTCATCGCGCAAGTGGATCTCGAGGGCCGCTGGCTGCAGGTTCCTGCGGAGCTCTGCGGGCTGCTCGGCCAGGCGGAATCCGGGCTGCTGGGAAAACCCGTCTACGAATGCCTGCATCCAGAGGACCAGGCGCGCTGCAAATCCGATTGCGCGGACCTCTTGAACGGCGGGCGGCTCTCCTGCGCCCTGGAGGCTCGGGTGCCGCGCCCGGACGGCAGCGAAATCTGGATCCAGCTCAACGGCACGCCCATCGAGGGCAGCGCCGGGCATCCGCTCTACATCCAGGCCATCGTGCGGGACATCAGCCAGGCCCGTGCCGTGGCCCAGTCCCTGAAGGACAGCGAGGAAAAATTCCGCACCCTGTCCGACAACATCAATTGCGGCGTGTTCCTTTACACGGATGTGTTCCATTACATCAATCCGGGCATGGAAGCCATCACGGGCTACGGGGCCGAGGAACTGCTGGGGCAGCCCATCTGGACGCCGGTGCATCCCGACGAACAGGAACTAGTGCGGCAGCGCGGCGAGGCCCGGCGCCGCGGCGAGGCGGTGCCAGACCGCTACACCCTGAAGCTGCTCCACAAGGACGGGCAGACGACGATCTACACGGATTTCATCGCCCGGGCGGTGAAGCTCGGAGGCCAGGTCTACGGGCTCGGAACGGCTTTCGACATCACGGACCGCGTGGTGGCCGCGGAGGACCGCCTGCGGATGGAGCGGCAGATCCTGGAGGCCCAGAAACTGGAGAGCCTCGGCTTGATGGCGGGGGGCATCGCCCACGATTTCAACAATCTGCTCACCGTCATCCTCGGCAACGCCAGCATCATCGTGGAGGAGGCTCCGCAGAAAAGCCTGCTCCAGGCCTGCGCCACGACCGTCGTGGACACCTGCCACCGGGCCTCGGACCTCACCCGCCAGATGCTCGCCTACTCGGGGCGCGGCCGGTTCGTGGTGGAGCCCACGGATCTCAATACCGCCGTGAAGGGCATCGCGACGCTGGTGGAATCCGCCCTCCCGAAACTCATCACGCTGCGCTACGAGCTGGGCCAGGATCTGCCGGGAATCAACGCGGACCGGGCCCAGTTGCAGCAGGTGATCCTGAACCTGGTCACCAACGCCGGGGAATCCATGGCCGACGGCAGCGGCATCATCACCGTGAGCACCGGCTTCCAGCAGCTGGAGGAGGATGACATCGCGGGCGCCTACGCCGGGCAGGAACTCCAGCCAGGCCCCCACCTCTTCCTGGATGTGGCCGACAGCGGCAAGGGCATGGATGAATCCACCAAGGCCCACATCTTCGAGCCCTTCTTCACCACCAAGGCCACGGGCAGGGGCCTGGGCCTCGCGGCCATCCAGGGCATCGTGCGCGGCCACAAGGGCGGCATCTGGATCTACAGCCTGCCGGGGAAGGGCACCACCTTCCGCGTCCTCTTGCCCGCCCTCGGCGCGCCGGTGGCGGTGGCAGACGAGGCTTCAGCCCTGCCGGACGGCTGGCGCGGATCGGGCCTGGTGTTGGTGGTGGACGATGAGGAGCCGATCCGCACCATGGCCGCCGCGGCCCTGAAACGGGTAGGCTTCGAGGTGGTGGAGGCCAGCGACGGGCAGGAGGGCATCGAAGCCTTCCGCCGGCACGCTCCGGAACTCCGCGCGGTGCTGCTCGATTTCGTCATGCCCGTGATGGGCGGAGAAGCCGCGCTCGAGGAGATGGCGCGCATCGCGCCGGAAGTGCCGGTGATCTTCAGTTCCGGCTACGAAGGCGATTCCCAGGGCCCGGACGCCACTGGCAACCGGCCCTTCCTGCAGAAGCCCTACACCATCAAGGAACTGGTTGCAAAACTGCGGGACGTGGTGGGGTGACGGCTTTTAGAGCCTGTTTCAAAATAAGGCGTGGCCGCGACGTCGTCGGGTTTACTGCCTAGAATCACAGGAGACCCCGGCCGCAGGCCGGCATGAGGATCCATCACGATGGCGCGCTTGCTTCTTCTGCATACCGGCGGCACCTTGGGCATGGCGCCCAGCGGCGACCCTTCTTCACTGGCGCCTGGACCCTACCTGGACCATGTGCTGGAGCGGGTTCCGGAACTCCGGGACCTGGCGGAGCTGCAGGTGGAAGTGCCCTTCAATTGCGACTCGGCATCCATGGAACCGGGCCAGATCCTCGATCTGGCCGCGCACATCCGCAGCCGCGCCGCGGCCTTCGATGGCGTGGTGCTGATCCATGGCACGGACACGATGGCCTTCACGGCGTCGCTGCTGGGCTTCCTGCTGGCGGACCTGGGCAAGCCCGTGGTGATCACGGGCTCCCAAAGGCCCTTGTCCTATGTGCGCAGCGATGCGCGAGAGAACCTGGTGGACGCGGTGGATCTCGCCACCCGGGGCGTCAACGAAGTGGGCATCGTCTTCGGCACCCGGTGGCTGCGGGGCGTGGCCACGGACAAGCTGAGCGTGCACCGCTACGAAGCCTTCGACAGCCCGAACCTGGCGCCGCTCGCCGAGATCGGCATGGACCTGGCGATCCATCCCCAGGCGGGGAAATTCGAGCGGCGCATGCCGAGCGCCTACGGCTCCGCCTTCGCCAGCGACATCGCCGTCTACCGGCCCTTTCCCGGCATGCATTGGGAGCTGCCGGGCGAAGGCGCCCGGGGCGTCCTCATCGAGACCTACGGCGCGGGCAACCTGCCCATGGAACGGGCGGATCTGCTGGGGTTGCTGCGCCGCTGCCGCGAGCGCGGCCTGCCGGTGGTGGCCACCACCCAGTGCGCCTCGGGCTCCGTGGACCTGGAGGCCTACGCCCTGGGCCGGGCCCTGGGAGCCGAGGGCGGCATCAGCGCCGGCAAGCACACCCGCTGGGCGGCGCTGGCCAAGCTGGGCTTGCTGCTGGGCGCGGGCAGCGGGCTTGATGAAGTCCGTAGTTCCTTCGCGACCTCATGGGCGGGCGAACCCGTTTGATCGGAATTATACTTTTCTAATGACAGTGGCTTCGCCGTTTTCGATGGATCGGCGAGAAAGCTTGCTTGGCTAGCTGAGTGCAAAAAATTCACTTGCATCTGTAGCTAGGTACAGGGGGAGATTCAATCTCCACACTCAGTAATAAGGGAGGCTCATGCCGAGCAGTCGTTCAGCGCTTCGAATGGCAGAAGTGTCACGGCTCTGCGGCATCAGCGATCAGGCCATCCGTTTTTACGAGCGGAAAGGCTTGATTCTTCCGGTTGGCCGCACATTGAAGGGCCACCGAGTCTATTCGCCAGAGTCCCTCCAATCCATCCGCGCCCTTAAAACAGCGCAGAGCATGGGCTTCAGCCTTGATGAGATCCAAACCATATTGAAGGCGAACTCGGGGGAACCGGATTCTTGCAAGGATTTGCAGGATCTCCTCGAGGAAAAGCTGAAACGGGTCAGGGAAATGATCGGCTCCCTGGTCCTGGTCGAAACCAAGATCGTTGGCCTGCTGGAGCAGTGCGCCCCTTGCGACGGGACAATGTGCCCTTTGCGCACTGATATGGCATCCCAGGAAGCGATCGCAGGCCAGCGCAGGTGCATCTGCCTCGGAGGGGAACTGGGCCCAACAAAAGGCGCCGATCCAAAGGCCAACCGGTCCGATACATGACCCTCGGCTCAGGCTCCACGGTTTGGCTGGATTCGCTGCGCGCCATTTGCCACGAAACGAGCGCTGTGGACCTGCGTGTTTTTGAAAATGGGGTGGATGAGCTCATCTATTCCGAACTGGGACCGCGGACCCTGGATCTGCTTCACCGGTCCAGCCTGCTTCTGCAGCAATTGCATTTGGGAGGCCCAGCTGATCCCGGCCGCCCAGCAGCGGATGAGGTTGACCACCATGAGCGGAAGGAGCACGATTTTTCATTCCAGGTCGATGCGCTGGTCGCCCAGGAAGGCGATGCGGTACGGCTTTCGGATCTATTGGAAATGGCGGGATTCCATCTCTCCATGAAGACGGCGTTGCTGAATTCGGCCATGAAGAAGGACCGGTGGGATCTCCTTGATGCCTGCCATAGCTCGCTCCGCGGGGCGCGAAAGGCCCTGGTCGCCCTGGAACATGTGGCCTGCGGGATCCAGGGCGCGAAACCTCTGCTCACCTACCAGACGGAACTCGCAAATTCGCTCCAAGTCAGGCTCGCTTTCGCGAAATTCCGGGAATCAGTCCGGTCAATCCTCGGGAAAAGCACCCTGCCGCATGAAATCGGCGGTGCTGAACTCAAGCGGATGATCCTCGGTGGATCCACTGCCCTGGCTGTGCTTGTCGGACGCGATGCCTACCCTTTGCTGCGCGCCCGGGACCGCCGGCAGATCCGCGCCTTGCAGCAAAAGCTCCTTGCGGCAGGCATCGCCTCCGGGCGGGAACAGCAACTCTTGGGGGTGCAAACCCTCGCCGACCTCGCCGCCTTCGCGGAGCTGATCACCCTCATCAACCAACGCGAGGAATTGCTGGAGCATGACAAAGAATTGGCCAGGAAAGCCATCAATTCGCTGCGTGGCCTGCTCCCGGACGAGCCGCCCGCGCGGGAATGGACGGAAGCCATCAAACCGCTGCGCGGTCGGGACACGGACCTGGACCAACTGATCCGCCAACCCCACGGCATCCCTGTGAGGCTCTGGACCGCCTTGCTCCAGTCCCTCATGGGGGAAGAACTGCATAGCCAGGTTTAATCCGGGCCCGGCGATCCGAGCCCTCTTTTGGAGCAAGACCATGAATGCCGAAGCAGCGATCAAGGCGAGCATCAGTGAAGTTCCCAAGGCCGTAGCCGCGGGCCTGGTGGATATGGATTCCGGCATGCTCTTGGCCGTGAAGACCGTGGATAGCCACCCCCAAGCGGTCCTGGACATGGTCGCCTCGGCTACGCATGACCTGTTCCAAGGCGACAACGTCATGAATATCGAGAACATGTTCAAGCAGATCCGGGGCGTGACGACAGCGGAGCATTATTTCCAGGAAATCATCGTCGCCAGCACCAACCTCTGGCACTTCTTCGGTCGTCTGAAGCAGCAACCCACCATCGTGCTCATCGTCGTCACACGCCAGGATGTGAACCTCGGCCTCGTGCTCATGAAGTGCCGTGAGATCACGGCGAACACCAAAGTCTGAGATCGAAGCCCCATGGGCATCATCCATTCCCTGCGGGTCCGGTTTGAGGGCCGTGAAGTGCTGCGCCTCGATCGCGTGGCGCTTCCGGCCCGCGGGGTCCTCGCCGTGCTGGGGAAGGGCGGGAGCGGCAAGAGCACCCTGCTCAGGGCCTTGGCCGGAAGGCTCACAGCCGCTCACGACTGGGATGTGCGCCTGGAGGCGGAAGACGTCCCTTTGCACGCCATTTTCGTTCCCCAGCGGCGGAGATCCGAGGGGCGATGCCGGGAATCGTCGGGACCGCCACCTTGCGCCTCGCCCCTCCCCCCAGAGTGTAATTCGGGGCGAGCGGTGGCGCCGGTGGATCCGCCGGAACCTGCGCCACGGCCTGGACCGCCCTGTTGCGGAATTCCCTCCGAATGCCCACTCCCATGCTGCTATTGGATGAGCCCGAGGGAGGAGTGCCAAATACATCCCTTGAGAATCTGGCCCAAGAAATCCTTGGGCTCAAACCGAAGACCGTCATTGTGCTGGTGACCCACAACATCGCGTTCGCGGAACGGGTCTGCGATACCGCGCTATTCCTGGAAGATGGCCGGAATGTGCTGCAGGCGGAACGTCATGAATTCTTCCGGTCTCCAGTCCATCCACGTGTAAAAGAATTTTTAAAATGGGGCGGTTGATGATCTCCAGGAGCTTCCATTGGGTATTGCCCGGCCAGCTCGCCGGGGCTTCGCAACCAGGCCTCCTTCAAGCCATCGAGCTCGACCTGGATTACCTCCGGCAGCAGGGAGTCCGCCACCTTGTCTCCATGACCGAAGAACCCCTCGCCCTCCCTCTGGAAGCCGAAGATTTCACCGGACTCCATTTTCCCGTTCCGGATATGGGCATCCCCCAGCCCAGGAAGGCCGCCGAAGTCTGCGCGTGGATCGCCGACCGGCTCGACTCGGGACAGCCTGTCCTGGTCCACTGCCGCGCCGGCATGGGCCGCACGGGCCTTCTGTTGGCGTGCTTCCTCGTATGGCGAGGAGAGGCTGCGGGCCGGGCGGTCGTGCGCGTCCGGAGCCTGAACAACGGCTATATCCAGACAAAGGCGCAGGAGGACTTCATCTCCTCCTTCCAAGAATTCATCGCCATCAAACGCTTGCCCTTCGGAGACAGCTGAACCATGAAATGGACTCTCGTTCTACTGGTCTTCCATCTGGCCTCGGCCTTCTCGGCGCTGTTCCTCGGACTCCGCACCTGGTGGACCCCACGGGGCACCCCGCGCCACCGCCGCCTTGGCAGGTTCTACGTCGGGACCACGATTCCCCTCTGCGCCAGCGCCTGGGGGCTCCATGCGCTGAGCGGCCGGGCCCCGCTCACGCTTCTTTGGCTGGCGGGGATGTGCCTGGTGGCCGCCATCGCGACACCCTTCCTCGCCATGTCGCCCCGCCGTGGATTGAGGGCTTGGCATGGGCACACAGCTTGCCTCTCACTTGCTTGCTTGGGGGGCGCCATTGTGGAGGTCCTATTGCCAGGACCATGGACTTGGCCCGCCCTGGCGGCAGTCGTGATCTGCCTGAGAGCGATTCCCCGCCCGCTGCCCGTGACTGCCCTCGTTTGAAGGAGAACGGTCCACCCCTTTTGCCCTGGAGGTCCCATGGATCCAGACGCGCAGCCCCGCCGGAGGATCGAAGACGGATCCGCCGACCCTGGCTTCTATGCGGAAATTGGCGGCGACGCGACGCTTCGGCGCGTCCTCGACGCCTTCTACGACCGCGTCTTTGTCGACCGGGTCCTGGCTCCGTTCTTCGCGGACCACGACAAAGCCACGCTCAAGGGCAAGCAGTTCGGATTCCTGCGCATGCGGTTCACCGGAGAGCGCGGCCAATACATGGGGCAGCGACCCCGCAATGCCCACCACTGGATGGTCATTTCGGACGAGGAGTTCGACCGCCGCCAAAAAATCATGGATGAGACCCTGCAAGCCGAAGGCCTATCGGCCGTCCAGATCAAAAAATGGCTCGGCACGGAGGAGGTATTCCGGCGGCAGATCGTGAAGGACCGTCCTTGGCCCCTTTTCTACCATGGCTTCGAGACCTACTGGGTGGATGGAAGGCGGGAAGGAGGCGTTTCCCTTGATCGAGACCCACCGATTTCTCACCAGGGCCGCTTGCTGTCAACGAACGGCCAAACGTTGTCCGTTGCACGACATCCCCTGTACGGAAAACCGATTGGATCGGAGCTTCACCCCGGTCGCAACGGTTGGCGGATGATGAAAGGCTGGGCAGCTCGCGAATGACATTGTTCTCGAGAGCCGTGGAAGCGGCCTGATGCACATTTTGAGCGCGTGCCGATGACGAGCATGGAACGCCAGGCGTGGGATCACGGCCGCACATCACCCCCAAGCAAGCCGAAGAACAGCTACGTATCGCGGCCGTGGCCTTCGAGTCTCAGCAAAGCATGATGGTGACGGATGCCAACTGTGTGATCCTGCAGATCAATCAAGCCTTCACCGAAAGCACCGGCTATTCGGCCGAAGAAGCGGTCGGCCAGACTCCGCGGCTGCTCAAATCCGGCCATCACGATGAAGCGTTCTACCGCGAAATGTGGCAGACCATCAACCGCACTGGGGGGTGGCGGGGAGAAATCTGGGACCGCCGCAAGAACGGCGAATCGTATCCCAAATGGCTCGTGATCTCGGCCGTAAGGGGCGACGATGGGGCTGTCACCCATTATGTCGGCACGCACTTCGACATCACCGAGCGGAAGAAAGCAGAAGGAAGGATCCAGGAGCTGGCCTATTTCGACCAGCTCACCGGGCTGCCCAACCGGACGCTCCTGCTGGACCGCTTGAACCAGGCCATGACGGCCAGCGGACGAAGCGGCTGCCATTGCGCCCTCCTGTTCATCGATCTGGATGATTTCAAAACACTCAATGACACGCTCGGCCATTACATGGGCGATCTGCTGCTGAAAGAGGTCGCGAAGCGCCTGAAAAAGTGCGTGCGCGAGGGCGATACCGTGGCTCGGCTGGGCGGCGACGAATTCGTGGTGGTGCTTTCGAACCTGGATGCCACCGAGCTTAATGCCGCCGCCGATACCGAGGCGGTCGCTTTGAAGATCCTCTCGGCACTCAGCCAGAGCTACGGAATCGGCAATGTCACCTACCGCAGCACGGCAAGCATCGGCGCAACCCTCTTCATTGGTTCCCTGGTTTCGATCGAGGACCTGATGAAGGAAACCGATCTTTGCATGTACAAAGCCAAGGCAGCGGGCCGCAATACGTTTCGTTTCTTCGATCCGGCCATGGAGGTGGCCGTGAAGACCCGGGCAGCCCTGGAGGAAGATCTGGAGCTGACTGAAAGCCTACTTGTGCATGATGTAGACGAAATCGCCGAAAAAATGTTCGTATTGAAGGCAAATGGCGTCAGGTTTTCGATTGATGATTTCGGCACTGGCTATTCTTCGCTGTCGTACCTGAAACGCCTCCCTGTGGATCAACTGAAGATAGACCGGTCGTTCGTGCGCGATATCCTTGACGACCCAAACGATGCGGCAATTGCCAGAACCGTTGTGACACTGGCCGGGAGCCTAGGAATGAGCGTGATCGCGGAAGGCGTTGAAACAGCGGAGCAACGAGACTTCCTGGCCGGTTGCGGGTGCCCGGCCTATCAGGGCTATTTCTTCAGCCCGCCACTTCCAATAGATGCCTTCGAAGAGTTTGCTCGAAGTTTTTTCGGTCAGAGGAGAAGCCCTTGCAAGGCGGTTAGGGTCTTCCGGGCGAGGCCGCTAAGCCGTTCGCTGTCCGGTCTAAGCGTCCGTTACGAACTCACCAGAAAAGCGCTGGTTAGTTCGTAACGGTCGCTAAACTGGAGTTTTTCCAGGATTCCAGATGCTTGATCCCCAGCTCCTCCGACGCGACCTGGAGGCCGTGAAAAGCGGACTCGCCCACCGCGGCGCCGCCTTCGACGACGCCACTTTCCAGATCCTTGAAAGCGAACGGCGTCGTGTGATCCAGGAAGCGGAGCTATTAAAGGCTGCGCGCAACAAGGCAGCTGAAGAAGTAGGCAAGCTTGCCAAGCAGGGGCCGGCGGTGAGATCGCGGAGCGCCATCTAATCTGTGCCAGAAGCCGCCCGACGGGAAGATGGGCGACAAGCTGAAGATCCTCGAAAAGGCTGAAAGAGAGGCTGAGGCCAAGTTTCGCGCCTTCATTGCCACCATCCCGAATCTTCCGGATGCCTCGGTTCCGGTTGGTGTGAGTGACGAAGGAAATGTTGTGATCAAGCGCTGGGGCCAGCTTCCGGACATCGCGAACCCCCTGGACCACGTGGATCTAGGCACCAAGCTCGGCATCCTCGACCTGGACCGCGCCGCGAAACTGAGCGGCGCGCGCTTCAGCGTGCTGATGGGCTGGGGCGCGAAACTGGAACGGGCCCTGGCGGCCTTCATGCTCGATCGCCAATCCGCCAGCGGGTATCTCGAAGTCATCCCGCCCTATCTCGTGAACGCCGACAGCCTGTACGGGACGGGACAATTGCCGAAGTTCGAGGCGGATCTCTTCAAGATGCCCCATGGTGAATCCAGCCTCTACCTCATCCCCACCGCGGAAGTGCCGGTGACGAACCTCTACCGCGACGAGGTGCTTGCCTTCGACCAATTGCCGCTGCGCCACTGCGCGCTGACGCCCTGCTTCCGCAGCGAAGCGGGCAGCCATGGCCGCGACACGAAGGGGCTCATCCGCCAGCACCAGTTCCACAAGGTCGAGCTCGTGAGCTTCACCGCGCCCGAGCAGGCGGAAGCGGAGCTGGAGCGGCTCACGGGCAACGCCGAGGCCATCCTGGAAGAGCTGGAACTGCCCTACCGCCGCGTGCTGCTCTGCACAGGCGACATGGGGTTTTCGTCTCGGAAAACCTATGATCTCGAAGTCTGGCTGCCCAGCCAGGACACCTACCGCGAGATCAGCTCCTGCAGCTGGTTCGGCGACTTCCAGGCCCGGCGCGCCAACATCAAGTACAAGCCCGCCGATGCGAAGGCGAAGGCCACCTTCCTGCACACGCTGAATGGCAGCGGGCTCGCCGTGGGCCGCACCTGGGTGGCGGTTCTGGAAAACGGCCAGCAGGCGGATGGCAGCGTGAGGATCCCGAAAGCGCTGGTGCCCTACCTGGGGACGGAGCGCATCCGCTGAGCGGGTTTTCCCCGACTGGTCCATGGGGAAATGTCAAAACCGGTCCAATGGCGTTGGCGGATCGTTTGGTACGTTTTCTTGGTTGAACCAGGAGATAACCATGCGCCATTCCCTCATCGCCTTGCTCTTGCTGCTGCTTGGATGCGGCGGCTCCACGAGCAGCATCGGCCCCGCGCCGGGAGTCCCCCCGAGCATCGGCGCCCAGCCCCAGAACCAGTCAGTGACCGCGCCCGCCACGGCCACCTTCTCGGTGACCGCCACCGGCGACGCGCCCTTGGCCTACCAGTGGCGCAAGAACGGCACCGACATCCAATACGCCACGGGTGCTTCCTACACGACCCCCGCCACCACCACCGGCGACAGCGGCAGCCAGTTCACGGTCCGCGTCAGCAACGCCGCGGGCAATGTGCTGAGCAGCGCCGCTTCGCTGACGGTGGCCGCCCCGCCAGTGCCGGATTTCAGCCTCGCCGCCGCCTCCGGGACGGTGGTGGAGGGCGCCAGCGGGCCCGCGACCATCAACATCACCCGCACCAACGGCCACGCCGCGGCCATCACCCTGGGCATCCAGGCCAACGCCCAGAACATCACTGGCAGCGGGACCATTGGCGCCTCGGCCTCCTCGGGAATCCTCACCATCGCGGTGCCCATGGGCGTCGCGGCGGGTCCGCTCAGCCTTGTCCTCAGCGGCACCGACGGGACCTTTACCCATACGGCAGCGTTGAACCTGACGGTCGGGGCGCTGGCCAAGGTGCGGTTCTTCTCCGCGAGCTGGGGAGACAATGCCATCCGCATCACCGATGACCTGCTCAATGTTCCCGGCGTGGCCACCCCTCGCCTGATCCAGGGAGCCAACACCCAGATCAACAATATGCATGTGGACCACCTGGCCGTGGATCGGACCCGGAAGATGATCTACGTGGCCAATACGAACCCCGCCAAGATCCTGGTCTGGCACAACGCCGACACCGTGTCGGGGAATGTGGCGCCGGACCGCGTCATCACCCTTCAGGGCCTCACCAGTTTCGAGGGAGTCACCATCGATTCGGCCCACGATCGCCTGTACGTGGCTGGGATCGCTGGATCTGCAACGGTGTGCGCGGTGAATGCCGCCAGCACGCTGAACGGCAATGTGACACCCACCGCGTTCCTCAATGCGCCGGGCGTCTGGCTCTGCCTGGACCCTGTGAACGACCGCCTCTACACTTCCGAGGGCGGAATTGGGGCGGACAAAGTCTATCGATTCGACAGCGCCAGCACCTTGGCCACGGGCGCAACCCCTTCCCGCACCCTTTCCTTCACGGGTCTCTCCCTGCGCAAGATCTGGGTGGATCCGGCCAGCGACCGCATATATTTGGCCAGCCGAAACGGTTCCCCCGCAGGTTTCAACATTTTCGCTTTCAATGGGGCCGCCGCTCTCATGGGCACCATCGCCGATCCGGATACAACCAGCGCCGCGCGGATACCCCTGTTCAACGCAATGAACGTGATGGTAGATGCTGGGGACCGCCTCTACTTCTGGGAAGATTCCGCCACGAACGTGCGCATCTTCTACAACGCAAGCGCCCTCAGCGGCACCATCACCCGCCAGCCGGACAAGGCCGTACCCGGCGTGGTGCACTTCGGATATGGCATGGACTACCTGCTGTACTGATCGGCAGTCTGGATCAAATCAAGGGAAGGAATGGATCGTGAGGATGTTTTCAGGGCTATGCTCCTGAGAGCATCCTCATCTTTCTTGCTGGAATTCCTGTGGATCTTTTAAGGGTCGAACACCTTTCACTGCACCGAGCTGAGCGCTGGCACCTGCGGGGAATCTCATTCGGTGTCCAGCCCGGCGAAGCCTGGGGCATCGTGGGCGAGAGCGGCGCGGGCAAGACCACGCTGATGAATCTGATCCTCGGCTTGCTGGAGCCGACGGCCGGCCGCGTGCTGCTTTCGGGCGAAGCCTGGTCGGGCATTCCCGAGAAGGCCCGCCGGCCCTGCAGGCCCCGCATCCAGGCGCTGTTCCAGGATCCTCTGGCCAGCCTTCCGCCCCACATGACCGGCTTTGAAATCCTGGAAGAACCGCTGGCCATCCACCGGCGGGGAGATCCCAAGGCCCGGCGCCAGGCGGCGGAAAAAATGGCCGCGAAGGTGCGGTTCCCCGGAAGCGCGCTGGACCAGAAACCAGGCCAATGGTCCGGCGGGCTGGCCCAGCGGCTGGCCTTGGCGCGGGCGCTGATGCTCTCGCCAGCCCTCCTGGTGCTGGACGAGCCGCTGTCGGCGCTGGACCCGACCCTGGCCGGCCACATGCTGGAGCTGCTGCTGGAACTCAAGGCCGAAGGCGTGGCGATGCTGTTCGTCAGCCACGATCTGCCCGCGGTGCGCCGTCTGTGCGACCAGGTCCTGGTGCTGTACGGCGGCGAAATGATGGTCAGGGGACCTTCGCAGCCGCTGCTTTCAGAACTCCGCCATCCCTACCTGCGCGGCCTCTGGGAAGCGGTCCCCGATCTGGAGGCCTCCTCCCATCCGCGGCGATGGGGTGTGGAGCGGGTGCGGGATCTGGAACCCGGCGGCTGCCTGCTGATGGACCGCTGCCCGCAAGCCTCGGACCAATGCAAAACCGCGCCCGGGCTCGATGCGGACGAGCGTTGCCACCATCCCTGGCCAGGCCGCCAGGCATGAGGAGCGGGGCGGCGGGGTTCTGCAGGCTTGCGGCCTTGGGCCGAGCCTCGAGCCTCACTCCCCGAGATCTGATTGTTCCGCGGGCGTCGCCTTGGGATTGATCCAGATGCCGTTGACGCGGCCCCACAGGGAGCTGAAACCTGGCCGCAGCCTGCCTTCGGTTTCCAGGAACTGGACCTCGTGGTCGAGCTGCTTGGCGACCAGCTGTTTTTGCAGTTCGTCCAGGAGGGCTCGGCGCTGCGCGAAATTCATTTCCGGAGCCGGGGTGCGGGCGGTGACCTTCCCGATCCAGAGCTTGCCGTCGTTGCCCCACACCGGCGCGCTGATCTGGCCGGCGGCCGTGGCGAGCAGCTCTTTGCGGATGCCGATGGACGCGGCTTCCGGGTAGGCCCTCACGGTCGTGTCCGGACTGGATTTCACCTCGCCCAGGGCTTTCAGGTCCCCACCCTTGAGCTGCGCGGCGGCGGTTTCCAGGAGCAGCCGTTTGGCTTCCCCCGATTTCCAGGAATCCAGCACCTTCGCGCGGATTTCCTTGAGGGGCGGCACCGAGCTGGGCAGTTCCGAGAGCACCTTGAAGACCACGAAAGCGCCGCCCGCGCTCTGCACCTTGGAAATGTCGCCCACCTTGAGCCTGAAGACCTCGTTCACCATCATGCCGGCGAAGGCGATGCCCTCGATCTGCGCGGACGGCTCGTTCAGGAAGGGTTTGCTGGTCTTCACCTGCAGGTCCAGGGCCCGGGCCGCGGCGTTCAGGTCCCCGCGCTCGCCGGTGCGCTTGCGCAACTGGGCCAGCTTTTCCTTGGCCCGGTTTGAGAACCGCTCCTGCGCGAGTTCGCTGCGCAGGGTTTCCTTCACATCCTCGAAGGACTTGGTGCGCCGCCCATCCAGCCGGATGATGTGGATGCCGAAATTCGTGCGCACGGGCTGGCTGAATTCGCCTTCCTTCAGCGCCACGGCGGCGTCTTCGAAGGACTTCACCATCTGCCCGGACTTGAACCAGCCCAGGTCGCCCTTGTTGCCTTTATTGCCGTTGGCGTCCTTGGCGGAAGGATCTTCGCTCAGGGTTTCGGCCTTCTTCGAGAAATCCGCGCCCTTGGCAAGCTCCTCGCGGAGCTTCTGGGCCTTCTCGGTGGCCGCGGCGAATTCCTCGTCCGTCTTCGCCTTGAACAGGATGTGGCTGGCCTTCAGCTCGGAGTACTCGGCCTTCTTGGATTCATAGGCGGCCTTCAGCGCCGCCTCATCGGGATTCAAGGTGTTGCCGAAGGAAGCCATGTCCACGGAGACGAACTGGATCAGGCGGCGGGGCCCCTGCTGGAACCGCGGTCCGGATTCCTGGAGGTAGCTTTCCAGCTTCGCATCGCCCGGATCCGCCACCGCAGCTGGATCCGGCTGGAGGCTCACGGCCTCGATGCTGATTTTTTCGTTCCGGGCCCGGTGTTCCAGATTGATCCAGGCTTCATCCACCGGCATCTCGTGGCTCAACTGGGAGTTCAGTTTTTGCTGGATTAACCGCTCCTTGGACTGTTTTTCGAACTCCTTGAGGGAAGTCTGGCTGGCCTGGAGGATGCGGTCGATTTCCGGCAGCGGGCGCAGCGTGCCGTCGGGATTCTTGAAGAACTCATAGCGCTTGAGCGTGGAGATGAGGTCCTCGCGGACTTCCTGGTCCGTCACCACCACGTGATGGCGCTCCGCCTGTTCCTCCTTGATGGCCTTGTCGATGAGCATCTTGAGGGCCGTGCTCTGCGCGTAGGCCAGCCCCTCGTCCGTCCGGGCCTTTTCCCCCATGCCGCGCTGGATGTAGAGGGTATTGAGGTCCCAATCGCCTTTCAGGATCTCCCGGCCGTAGGCCCGCGCCACCACGTTGTCCCGGGCCTCGGGATTGCCGCTCGGTGCGAGGTAGGCCACCATGCCCACCAAGGTGAGCATCATCAAAATCGCGGTGGGCGTCTGGTTGCCTTGGAAGGCTTTTCGGAAATTGCGGAGCATGAAGGGACTCTCCAGGTGCGGGGCCCGAAGCCGCCAACCCCGCGGGACTGCGGAGCCGGGTGGCCATCGGCCCGAATCTTCAAGCTTATCAAAGCTTCGCTCCCCTTCTAAGCCGTTATGACGAAATAACGTCAATCGGTGCCATGGTGGACCGGCATAAGGGGGGGTAACGAACTAATCAGAAAAGCGCTGATTATTTCGTAACCCCCCCTAAACTTAAAGATCGAGGAATGCATGGCTGTCCGACCGATACTCACCTGGGGCGACCCCCGCTTGAAAAAGAACAGCGCCGATGTGGGCCCCTGGTCGCCGGAGCTGGAGCAGCTGGTGGCGGACCTGTTCGAGACGGCCCTGGACGAGGAAGGCGTCGGACTGGCGGCCCCCCAGGTCGGCGTGAATCTCAATCTCGCGGTGATCGACTGCTCCTGCGGGGAGGATCCATCCCAGAAGCTCGTCCTGATCAATCCCGAGATCCTCCAAACAGAAGGCAGCCAGACCGGCCCCGAGGGCTGCCTGTCCATTCCCGGCATCCATGAGGTGCTGGAGCGCCCGCAAAAAGTGAAAATCAAGAACCGCCGGCCCGACGGGACCTGGGACGAGATCTGGGGCGAGGACTTGATGGCGCGCGCCTACTGCCATGAAATCGACCATCTGCGCGGGAGGCTCTTCGTGGAGTACTTCGGTCCGGTGAAACGCCAGGTCATCCAGCGCCGGTATCAGAAGCAGCACAAAGCCTCGTGACCCGCATCGCCTTTCTCGGCACGCCCCAGGCCGCCGTGCCGGCCCTCCGCGTTTTGGCAGCGGCGCATCCGGTCCAGGCGGTCTTCTCCAACCCCGACCGGCCCGTTGGCAGAGGCCGCGCGCTCACCCCCCCGCCCGTGGCCGCGGCCGCCCAGGAATTGGGCCTCGCGGTGCACCAGCCCGAACGGTGGAAGACGGAAGCGGCGCGATCGCTCTGGGAGTCCCTGGGCATTGAACTGGCCATCGTGGTGGCCTACGGGCACCTCCTGCCTTCCTGGATGCTGGAATCCTGCCGCCTGGGCGCCTGGAATCTGCATTTCTCCCTGCTGCCCCGCTGGCGGGGAGCCGCGCCCGTGAACCACGCCATCCTGGCCGGGGACCCGGAGACCGGCGTCAGCCTCATGCGGCTGACCGAAGGGCTCGATGAAGGTCCGGTCCTGGCCATGAGCCGGCGGCCCATCACGATGCAGGACACGTCGGATTCGTTGCTCGCTCAATTGGCCTGCGATGCGGCGGCGCTGCTGGAGCAGCACCTCCCCGCCCTGCTGGACGGCACAGCCCGCCCCGCAGCCCAGGACTCCGCGGGCGCCACCCTCGCCCCCAAGCTCACCAAGGCCATGTCCCGCCTGGATCCGTCCAGGCCCGCGCTGGAACTGCATCGCCGCGTCCGGGGCCTGCAGCCCTGGCCCGGCATTGAATTGCTGCTGGAAAACCAGCCCATCAAAGTCCTCGGCGCAGGTTCCTTGAAACCCAGCAGCGACGCCCCGGGCACCTTGCGATGGGACAAGGGGGGCGCCTGGTTCGCCGCAGGGGATGGGCAGGCCCTGGAACTCACGCGCCTCCAGCGCCCCGGAAAGGCCGCGCAGCCCGCGCTGCAGGCCTTGCAGCCCTGGGGCGCTTCGGGCATTCGGCACGAGGTCTGAGGTCTGGGTGAAGCTCGGCCAGAGCTTCGCCCATCGCGCCTGCTGCCTCTACCTCGCAACCGGCATCAGGCCAACCGGGCCGCCACTTCCCTGTAGTCCGGATCCATGTCGTGGACAGCCGTGAACTCGATCTTGGCCTCATCCCGGCGGCCCGCGGACAGCAGCAATTCGCCGAGGTCGTAGCGCAGGCCGATGCTGTCCTCGGGGGGGAAGCCGGGCGCGTGGATGCCCTGGTTCAGCCAATCGATGGCGGCCTCCTGGTTGCCCAGCTCGAGCTCGCAGATGCTGAGCATGGAGCAGCATTCCTGGGTGCGCTCCGGATCGACCATGGCCTTCTTGAATTCCTCGACGGCCGGCTCCAGCAGCATCATTTCCTTGTAGGCGATGCCCAGGTTGTAGTGGGTGTCGTAATCGTCGCCCTGGACCTGCTTTTCGACGCCGTCCCGGAAGGCGGAGAACAGCTCGTCCACGCTCTGCACCTTCTCCACCACGTTGGTGGCATCGTGCATCTCCTCGCCTTCGCCGGTCTCGAGCAAGGCGTCGCCGAGCACGTCGGTGAGGTCGAAGAAGGAGTGGCTGAAATCATCGTCATCCTTGGAGGTGGCCTCCACGCCGATCTTGCGCAGGGCTTCGTCGGCGCGGTTCAGGCGGGACAGCAGCTCCGGATGGTCCTGGTACTGCTGGAGCGCCGCGACGATCTCTTCCTTGGCCTCCTCGGGGCTGCCGTAGTCCATCTGGAAATCGATGTCCGAAAGGACGGACGCGAGCTCATCATCCACCACCGGGCCGGTGGCGGCGATGGCGCCCGGCAAGGGTTCGAAGACCGGGAAGCCAGGCAGCGTCGGGGGCTCTCCGCCGACCCCCAGAACCTCGCCAGGCATGGGCATGAGCGGCATGGGCATGGTCAACATGGCTTCGGGCGGCGTGCCGGGCGCTTCGGCGGCTGGGGCCGGAGGGGCAGCCGGCGCTTCCGGTTCCGGGGGGATGAAATCGAAAGGCGACGAGCCCATGGGGCCGAAGGATGGCGCTGCCCCCAGATCCAGATCGGCCATGAAATCCATGGAATCGGTGGGAGTCGGAAGATTGAATTGGGCGGATTCGACGGCGGCGGGGCCCGCGGGAGCCAATGGTGCAAGCGGCGCGCCGGGTTCCAAAGCCGCCGATGCGGGGATGGCCGGCAGGCCCCCGGGCAGATCCAACGAGATCAACATCTCCGGAGGAGGTGCCGGGGCGCCTTTGGTTTCCGGGGGCAGCAGCGTGCTGAAGGGGACTCCGCCCAGCGACTCGCTGGGAGGCGGCCCCAAAGCGATGGAATCCGCCATGTGCGGAGGCGGCGCGGAAAAGGGATCGGGGCGGGGCGGGGCCGGCGCCCGGGGCGGGGCCGGTGGGGCGGTCGGCGGAGGCGGAGCGGCGACATCGACGAGGCCCAAAGTCCGGCGGTGGAGGCGCGTGGAACCCGGGAACATCTGTTCGGCGCGGTCCAGCAACTCGAGAGCCTTGTTCCTGAATCCCTTTCCCACCAGGACCTGGGCGGTCTGGACGTAGTGCATCTGCACCCGGCTGAGAATGCCGGAGGCCTTGTGGATCTCGGCGATCTTGTCGATGGCGATGTCGAAGGCGGGATCCAGTTCGAGGATTTTCTTGTAGGCCTCCACCGCGCGGTCCGTGGACTTCGACCGGGTGTAGGCTTCCGCTTCCCGGACCAGTTGCT
This sequence comes from Holophagaceae bacterium, assembly GCA_016720465.1. Lineage (NCBI taxonomy): Bacteria > Pseudomonadati > Acidobacteriota > Holophagae > Holophagales > Holophagaceae > Holophagaceae bacterium. The sequence continues at coordinate 673,768 of JADKKO010000004.1, read as the reverse complement.
GGATCTGCAGCTGTTTGACCGGGTCCATCTCGGTGGTGTCGGTGGGCCGGCCCCCGCCCATGGTGTGCTCGGAGGCACCTGCGTAGGCCGGCATTCCCGGCGAAGAGGGCGGGGCATCCGGCGCTTCCCCTGGCGTGATGCCCAGGGCCTTGAGCTGTTCGGCCAAGTGCGCGGCGAGGTTCTGGTCCCTCTGCTGGGTGGCGAGGTTGTACGCGTTTTGGAGCGCGGCACCCTGCTCCTGGCGGTTCCCGCTCTGATGCGCGATCTCCGCAAGCTGGATGTAGGCTTCGCTGGACCAGTGGCCCTGCAGCGCGCTCTTCAGCGCCTTGGCGGCGTTGTCGCCCATGCCCCGCCGCGCGAATTCGCGGCCGATGGGCTTGAACAGCCGCAGGCCTTCCTCGCCGCGGTTGGCCTTCAGTAGATCGCGCAGGGCGCGTTCGCAGAGCTGCAGCGCCTTCTCGGGCAATTGGGGGATCTGTCCCAGGGCTTCGAGGGCCCGGTCCGGATTCTTGCTCTGGATTTCGATCTCGGCCAGGGCCTCCAGCAATTCATTGCTGCGTGGATTGGCCTTGAGGCCTTCCCGCAGGTGGCTGGCCGCGGCACTGAGATCCTTCTGGATCACCGCCAGGCGGCTCTGCGTCAGGAACACCTGCGGCGTGCTGACCATGGACTTGGCCCGCTCGAGGATCTGGTTCGCCTCGGTGTGCATCTGCTCGATGGCCAGGGCCTCGGCCACTTCCAGGTAGATGGCCGCGGCGCGGTCCTTCATCCCTTCTTTGTTGTAGAGGTCCGCCAGCTTCACCTTGTTCTTGAGGTTCTTGGGGTCCAGTTCCACGACCTTGGCGAATTCCTCGAGGGCCCGTTTGATGAGGCCTTTCTTGGTGAAGAATTCCGCCACGGACAGATGCACCTGCAGGGCGTCCTTGATCATCCCCACCTGGCGGTACATATCCGCCAGACGGCCGCTCATGTCCAGGTCATCCGGCGCCAGGCGCGTGGCCTTCTTCAGGACCGCGATGCCCTTCTGGGTGAAGCCGTCCCGTTCATAGGTCATGCCCAGGCGTTTGAACAGGTCGATGGCCTCGCCGATGCGCTTGGCCTGGACGCACAGATCGCCGATGCGGTTCATCAGCGGCAGATCCTTGGGATTGTCATCCAGAAGCTTGCGGTACTCCTCGATGGCCTTGTCGATGCGGCCAGCCGCCAATAGCTTGTCGGCTTCCTTGGTGACTTTGGCTCGATCGATGGACATGGGTGGCCTGGCAGAAGTTACTGTCAGTGTAGGAAGGCTCCCGGATTACTACAACTGGCGATGCGACGAGTCTTGCCCAGGGGGGGTGAAATTACGGCCTGTGAAAGCATCCGGAAGCAGGTCCTTCAAATGGCGCAGCACCCTCTGGCGGCCGTTGTCGAGCAGGATGGGCAGATCGTCCGCGAATTCCACGAGCACCTGCCGGCAGGCCCCGCAGGGAGGCGTCAGGACCTCGGCGCCGGTCACCACTGCGATCGCTTCCAGCTCGCCCTCCTTCATCCCGGCCGCCACGGCGGCGCACACCGCCGTGCGCTCAGCGCAGGTGCACATGGGGTAGCTCGCGTTCTCCACATTGCATCCGGCCACCACGCTTCCGCCTCTGCGGAGGAGCGCGGCCCCCACCTGGAAACCCGAATAGGGCGCATGGGCCCTGCCTCTGGCCTCCCAGGCGGCCTTCAGCAAAGGCGTCCATTCAGGGGCTTGGGCGGTTTCAAAAGGCATGGGCGCCTCCAGGGATCGGGATGGCAAGTGGACCGGTGGGGTTGAGGATGAGGGCGGCATTCACCACGCCTTCGGGCTCGGCGACGGCCAGGGCCCGCCAGCATGCGGTATGGCCGAAGGCCTCCCGGCGGAACCCTTCGCCGAAGATCTCCAGGCTGACATCCCGCTTCTGGAGCCTGGCCTGGAGGATGGCGCCGGAAAGCCGCTCCAATTCCCGTTCGAAGGGCCGGCCGGACGCCCAATCCTTCAATTCCAGCCGGAGGTGCAGGCCTTCGGGCTGCTCGCCCTCGAAGGTGCGGACCCAGGGATGGCCCCGCTGGGCTGTGCGTTTCCAGTGCACGCGGCTGGGGGCGTCCCCCGGGCGGAGGGGCCGGGAGCCCTCGGGGCTGCTCTCGCCGGCCACCGGAATGTTGCGGCGGACCTCCCCTTTCGGCGCGCGCGGCGGCAGGATGTTGGTGCGGGGATGGGGCAACACGAGGACCGATTGGTCGAGGGTGAAGCGAAGGGCTTTTTCGACGAAGCCGAAGGGATAGCTGGTGCGGATCTCCAGGCTGCTGATTTTGGTCCACCCGCGCTTTTCACAACGCGCATGAAGCACGAGCAGCGGCTCCCCGGCGGTCTTGTCGCCCCCCGCGAGAAAGCCCGGCTCGACCCGGCCGCCTTCCATTTCCAGATGCACCTCCAGGGCCCGCAGGCGCGCCGGGGCCTTGTCCTTGAACCTGACCCGCAGGCCGCCCCTCACCCTCGCGAACAGGTTGCCCTCTTCCAGGGAGGCCGGGGCCAGGCCCCGGAGCGCCGCGCGGCTCACCCAGCCCGAGACCAGGAACAGCCCGAGCATCAGGGAGAAGATCACGTACAACAGGTTGTTTCCGGTGTTCACCGAGAAAGCGCCCACGAGGAACAGGGCCACCAGGTACTGGATCCCCAGGCGGGTCAGGTTCAAGCGGAGTCGGCGGTCTTTCCAAAGGAACATGGGCTTGGCTATGGGCTGTGGGCGATGGGTGGCGGGTGCGGCCCGGGGCCGCGTCGGTGGCGCTGCCTACAGACTACCGCCTACCGCCCAAAGCCCACCTGATACCCTGGATCTTTCCCCTTGAAACGATTCAAATCCAGGAATGAGCCGCATGAATTTTTTCCGCACGAAATCCCTCGAACAGCTCAAGGCCACGGCCGATGAGCCCGAACACCAGCTCAAGAAGAATCTCGGCGCCTTCGACCTGGCGATGTTCGGCATCGGCGCCATCATCGGCGCCGGGATCTTTTCAAGCATCGGCACCGCGGCGGCGGGCAACATGGCCGACGGCCGCCTGCCCGCGGGCCCCAGCCTGGTGCTGAGCATCCTGCTGGTGGCCCTCATCTGCGGCTTCACGGCGCTGGCCTATGCCGAACTGGCCTCCATGATCCCGGTCTCGGGCTCGGCCTACACCTATGCCTACGCGACCTTGGGCGAACTCATGGCCTGGATCATCGGCTGGGACCTGCTGCTGGAATACGCGGTCTCCAATGTCGCCGTGGCCATTTCCTGGGGCGACTATGCGCGGAGCTTCCTGTCGAATGTCTTCCACGTGGATATTCCCGGCTGGCTGGCCATGGATCCGCGCACGGCGCTGAAGCTCGGCGCGGGCGTGGAGAAACTCGGCCTGTCCGACAAACTGCACGTGATCGCGGATGCCAAGGCCGGGCTGGCCGACGGGGCGGCCACCTTCGCCCACTGGGACGTGCTCAAGAACGCCCCGACCATCGGCGGCTTCCCGGTCACCATCAATCTGCTCGCGGTGATCATCACCGTGCTCATCACCTGGCTCTGCTACATCGGCATCAAGGAAAGCGCCCGCGCCAACAGCATCATGGTGGTCATCAAGGTGGTCATCCTGCTGACGGTGGTGGGCCTCGGCATCCAGTTCATCGCCCCGGCCAACTGGCATCCCTTCGTGCCCCACGGATTCAAGGGCATCCAGGCCGGCGCGGCGATCATCTTCTTCGCCTTCATCGGATTCGACGCGGTGAGCACCACGGCGGAAGAATGCCGGAACCCCGGCCGCGACCTGCCGCTGGGCATCCTCTGGTCCCTGGGCATCTGCACCGTGATCTACGCGGCCGTCGCGCTGGTCACGACGGGGATGGTGCACTACACCAAGCTGGGCGGCATCGCCGACCCGCTGTCCTACATCTTCACCGAGCACCGGATGGCCGCCATCGCCGCCGTGATCAGTTTCGGCGCCGTCATCGCCACCACGGCGGCGCTGCTGGTCTACCAGGTGGGCCAGCCGCGCATCTTCATGTCCATGAGCCGCGATGGCCTCCTGGGCCCCTGGTTCGGCAAGATCCATCCGAAATTCAAGACGCCTTCCAACGCGACCATCCTCACGGGCTTCATCGTGGCCATCCCCGCGGCCTTGCTGAACATCGATGAAGTGGTGGAACTCACCAACATCGGGACCCTCTTCGCCTTCGCGGTGGTCTGCGTCGCGGTGATGGTCCTGCGCCACCGCCGCCCCGAGTCCCCCCGCAAGTTCCTGATGCCCGCCATGTGGGTCCTGGCTCCCGCGGGGATCGTCGGCTGCGTCTGGTTCGCCCTGGGCCTGCCCTGGCTCACCTGGATCCGCTTCGTGGTCTGGCTCGCCATCGGCCTGGCCATCTATTTCGCCTACGGCGCACGGAAAAGCGCGCTGCAGAACGGCGATGCCTAGGCCGTAGCCCTTTAACTTTTCGACTTTTTGACTTTTTGACTTTTCGACTTTCGACTCGAGACTTGGAACCCACGCGCTAGGCTGTAGACACCCATGTTCACCGGTCTGATCCGCCACCTTGGCACCCTGGAATCCCGCAGCCCCCGGAGCGGCGGGGCCCGGCTGCGCATCGCGGCCGCCCAGGAGGTGCTGGACCACGCCGAGCTGGGGGCGAGCATCGCCGTGAACGGAGCCTGCCTGACCTCGGTGCTCTGCGACGAGCGGGCCTGGGAAACGGAGCTGAGCGAAGAGACCCTGGCCAAGACCACCCTGGGCCGCTTGTCCATCGGCGCCACGCTGCACCTGGAGCCGAGCCTCCGGGTGGGCGATCCGCTGGACGGGCATCTGGTCAGCGGCCACGTGGACGGCCTGGGCGCCCTGCTGGAGCGGCCCGGAGGCGAGGGGCTGTGGCGGTTCACAATGCCTTCCTTTTTCGCGCCCATGACGGCCCCCAAGGGCAGCATCGCCGTGGACGGCATCTCGCTGACGGTCGTGGACTGCGGCCGCGATTGGTTCAGCGTCGCCCTGATCCCGGAAACCGTGAAGCGCACGGCCCTGGCGTCCATGAAGCCCGGCGACGCCGTGAACCTGGAGGCCGACCCGATCGGCCGCTACGTGGCGCGGGCGCTGCAGATGCGGGATGTGGACGAAAAACTGAGCCGCTTCGCGCAGCGGGGCTTCGAGGAAGGCTAGGATTCAGGGCACGCCAGGGAAATGGTCCACCCACTGGATCTTGAGATCCGGGAAATGGTCGACGATCTGCACCTTGAAATCCGGGAAATGCTCCACGATCTGCCACTGGCCGCAGGCGTTGGGGAAGTGCTCCACCTTCTGCACCTTCAGGTCGGGAAAATGGTCGACGATCTGGATCTTGAGGTCCGGAAAATGGTCCACGATCTGGACTTTCCCGTGGAGCTTGAATCCCTTGTAAGCGCAATCGCCCTTTTTGATCTTCCCCCCGGCCAGCAAGGGGCTCCCGCTGGCGGCCACGGCAGCGAGGGCCAGCAGCAGCTCCCGGCGGTCCATCACGCCACCCGCTTCGTTTCGCCCGAACCGCCGGCGGCTAGGAGCTTGAGGATTTCCACCACTTCCATCGCCGAAGCGGGCCGGTCTTCGATGCGTTTGGCCATGAGCCGCTCCAGGAGGAAGGAAAAGCCCTCGGGCAGGTCCGGAGCCAGTTCCTTGGCTCTGGGCACCGGGGTGCTCAGGTGCATGCGCAGCAGCTCCGTGATGACCGCATGCTCGAAAGGCGGAAAGCCCGTGGAGAGCTCGAAGAGCATCACGCCGAGCGCGTAGAGGTCCGTGCGGGGATCCACCCGTTCGCCCCTCACCTGCTCCGGGGACATGTAGCGCGGCGTGCCGAAGACCTGGCCCTCGGCCGAGGAGCCCTTGGCGGCCACCGGCGCGGCCAGGCCGAAATCCATGATCTTGGCGTCGCCGCGGGCATCGAACAGGATGTTCAACGGCTTGATGTCGCGGTGCACTACGCCCTCGCCGTGCGCGGCCTCCAGGCCCTCCGAGACCTGGCGGCCGATGCGGAGCACCAGGCCGATGGGCAGGCTGCCCCGGTCGTCCAGGAGCTGTTTCAAGGTGACGCCCTTCAGGTATTCCATGGAAACGAAGGGCAGGCCTTCGAACTCGCCGAAGTCATGGGTGCGCAGCACGTACTTGTTGGTGATCTTCCGGGCCAGTTTGATCTCCTGCTTGAGCTGCTCCAGGAAGCCCGTGGAAAGGTCGTGTTCGGGCCGGATGATCTTCAGGGCCACGTCCTCGTCCAACTGCTGGTCGTGGGCCTTCAGCACGATGCCCATGCCGCCCTTCCCCAGGATGTTCTCGATGCGGTATCGGCCTGCGAAAATCTCGCCTTCCTTCAGGGTCACCCGCTTCCGCTGGGGCGAGGGGTCTTCGCCGCGCATCACCTGGGACGTCGTGGCCAGCATGATGGTGGCGTCCACATCCACGGCGCTCATGCTGACGCGGCTCTGCGCCACGGATTCCATCTCCGCACCCATGCCCCGGCGACCGTCCTTCGGGTCCAGGTGCTCGAGGGCCGCCAGCAATTCATCCTTCGCCTTCAGCTCCGAGAGCATCGCCCGGAAGGCCTGGGTGAGGTAGCCCACCTCATCCTGGCTGTTGAGCGCCGGAATCTCGGGCCTTTCTCCTTCGGCCAATTGGGCCGTGGCGCGGGCCAGGGCCGACAGGGGCGAGGTCACCGCGCGGCTGGAGGTCAGCGAAAAGATCATCGCGAGGAGCAGCCCGCCCGCCCCGGTCGCGAGGATCACGTTGCGGATGGTCACGAAAGGCGCCAGGAAGGGTTCGAGAGGCATCATCACCACGTCTGCGATCCTGAGATCCAGAGCGTTGACTCCCTTCAAGGGCGCCAGGACCGCGAGGTAGGGCCTGCCTTCCAGGGCAACGGGGATCGTGGCGGACCTCTGCCCGGCCAGGACTCCGGCCTGGGCCGCCTTGAAGCCGTCCCCCGTGGAAATCGCCCGCTGCAGCGCATCGCGCTGGCTCGCATCCGCCACCGTGAGCCCCTGGATCTGGAACTGGCTCAACAACCCGAAATGGGGCGGCAGGTCGCCTTTCCGGCCCGGGGGCAGGGACACGAACCGCAGCTCCTTGGCGGCCTCGTCGCTGAGGCTGTTGCCCACCAGCATGACGCCGAGGGAAGCGCCTCCGGGGGTCGAGATGGACCGGGCCACCGCATGGTAGACGCCCTTGAATTTCCCTTCGTCGATCTTGAAGAAGCCGCGGTAGGAAGGGCCGGGATAGCCCGCCTTCCTGGCTTCATCCGGGTACATGGCCATCTGCACGATCCCCACGTCGTTGTAGTCCTGCTTGACGCCGTCGGTGGTGCAGGAGAGCAGGGCGCCCGAGGGGCGGATGACCACGGCGATCTGGGAATTGAGCCGGGAGAGGTTGTCCAACAAGGTGTCGCGCACGGACGAGTAATCGCCCTTTTCGATGTTCGCCAGATTGGCCGAATACTGGGTGAAGACCTCCAGCCCCGCGTCCATGATCTTGCCCTGCTGCTCGAAGGTGCGGTCCACCACCTGGCTGGCGGAGAGCATCTGCGCCCCGGCGGATTCCCGCGCCTTCCGGTCCGCCACCGTGGAGGTGATGAAGACCAGCACGCCGATGATCACCAGGATGGTCACGCTCGTGCGGAGGAAGAACTTCCAGGCGAGCGAGCGGTACCAGCGCACTTCACGGCTCATGGCGGACCTCGGAGAAGGGGAAACGGGTTTGGACAATCTTAGCGGCCTTCCGTTCTTGCCTTCGATGCGCAAAAGGAGTGGCACGTGCCAAGGGTTCCTGGCATCCAAACCTTTAAGCGATACAGAGTGCCTAAAAATCCACCTTCACCCTCGATGTCCATGCCTGGAGCGACCATGTCCGACCGCCGCTTGTTCCTCAGCGCGTTGATGGGAGGGGCCGTGCTGACCGCCTCCGGAGGCCTGCTGGGCTGCCGCAAACCCGAGGCCGCCCCCGGCGGGGATGCCCGGCCCACCGGGGACCTGAGCATACTCAACGGCGCACTGGTGCTGGAGCACACGGCCATCTACGCCTACGGGCTGGCGGGCGGCTCGGGCCTGCTGAGCAAAGGCGTGCTGGCCGTGGGCGGCACCTTCAAGGGCAGCCATGAAAGCCACCGCGAAGCCCTCAGCGCTGTCATTAAAAACCTGGGCGGTTCTCCTGCGGACCCCAAGAAAGACTACGACTTCAGTGCCTTTGAACTGAAATCCGAAGCCGATGTGCTGCGGCTGGCCCTGTTCCTGGAGATGAAGGCCGCCAGGGCCTACCAGGCCGCGATATCGCAGTTCAAGACCAAGGCTTTGTTGGAGGCCGCGGCCCGGATCATGGGCGATGAAGTGAGCCATGCCGCCATCCTGCGCGCGGCCCTGGGGAAAGCGCCGGCCGGGTTCTACAGCCAGATCGATGAATTGGAGTAGGCTTCCTGGGACGCCTGACGGAGTCCCTATGCCCCTCAAGTCATCCATGCTGGCGCTGCTGGCCATTCCCCTCCTGGCCGGGGGCCTCTCCGGCCCGGTGAAGGTGGTGGATAAGACTGGAAAACCGCGGGAAACCCTGAAGGATGTCATCGCCATCCTGGAACCGCTGTCGGCGCCCAGGCCCAACATGTCGAAACGCCCCTTGCTGCGCATCCGGACGGTAGGCAAGCGGTTCTCCCCCCGCGTGGCCTGGACCACGCCCGGCAGCCTGGTCGCCTTTCCGAACCAGGACTCCATCGTCCACAACGTGTTCAGCGTCTGCTGCGCCGTGCCCTTCGACACGGGCCAGTACGAGCCCGGCGACACGCCGCCGCCCGTCAAGCTGGCCAAGCCAGGCCTGGTGAAGCTGTACTGCAATGTCCACCACAAGATGAACGCATTCCTGTGGGTCCTGGAAACCCCCTACGCCCAAGTGCTGGATGGCAAGGCGGGCCTGGCCTTCGAAGGAATCCCCAGCGGCACCTACCGGCTGAAGCTCTGGCATCCCGAGACCGGCGAAAGGGTCTTCCCCATCACCATCGGCGAGGGCAGCGTCCGCGGCGAGTGGACCCTGAGCGCGAACCTCCCCCCCTTCGAGCCGCACAAGAACAAATTCGGGAAGGACTATCCGCCCATGAAGGACGAGGGCTCGTATTAGTCCCAAGTCTCAAGACTCAAGTCTCAAGGAAGCCCGATGCAGCATTCGTGCGGGCTTGGGGCTTGGGACTTGGGTCTTGCGACTCGGGACTTGAGACTTGGGACTAACGCGGCGGCGGGATCGCCGGCGTCGGATGCTGGGTGCGGCCCCAGCCCACCGGAAACACGCGGAGCGTGAGGCCGGCGCTGAGGCGGCCCTTGCCGCCGAGGCCCACGTAGATGCCCGGCGACCACCACTTTCCGGTGCCCACGAAGCCTGGATAGATGTTCAGGCGCACCTTGAGATCATCCGTGCCGTTGAAGATCAGCGAAGCCAGCAGCGAGTCGTTGCGGTCGTAGAAGAGACCGGCGCTGAAATGGGTGATGGTGGGGTCCTGGGCCTTCTGGATGGAGGCGCCGAAGCCCCATGAAAAGCTGTCGGACCTCGTGACCGAATGGGACAGCCCCACCAGGGTCGTGAGCCCGAAATAGATGAAGGGGCGCGCCGCATCGGGCCCGCCGATCACCGGGCGCACCACGAAATTCTGGCTCACATTGGTGATCCGGCCCTTGGCGCCCGAAGGCCGCGCATAGTCCGGCTCATAGATGGGCTGCCCGTTCCATTCCGCCAGGTGCAAGTCTTCCGCGGCGAAGCGCGCGAACCGATCCCAATTGAAAAGCAGCATTCCGAGGGGCCGGAAAAGATATACATCGGCGATCTCGTCGTCGGGCTTGGTGGAGGTCTTCTCCACCGTTTCCTGAAGCAGTTCTGCAGCGGTTCCGATCAGGGCCGAAGTGAGCTTGGGATACGGAACGCCATGGGCCTCGAACCACTCCGCGTTCTTGCGGTACACCATGCCGCCGCCCAGCAGATGCAGGGAATAATTGGGGACCCAATCGGCGCGGCCACCCCGGTAGGGAAGGATCTGGCGGTTGATGAAGGCATTCCAGCCGCCCTGGCGCTGGATGGCATTGTTGGGATGCTGCAGGTCGAAGCGCACGGTTTCCCAGTGCTTCGACATGTTGAAATCGTTGAAGCTCTCCGGCACCTGCAGCGTGTCGTAGGACCAGGTGATGAACGAAGCCAGCGGATTGAACTGGGATTCGGAACCATAATCCTTGGGCTTATAGAAGAGGTAGGGCTGCGGAGAAGGCGAAGCATTCCCGACCGGTGCCTCCACCTTGTCCTGGGCAAGCAAGGGCGTGACCTGGATCAGGATGGGCAGGGTCCTCGTGGCAAGGGCTCGCAGGCCTGACATGATGCCCACCTCAGCCCTCGACCCTCGACCCTCGACCCTCGACTTGTTGTTGATGCACCTTCTTCACCATGTACCGTGGCCGGTCCCGCACTTCCACGTAGATGCGGCCGATGTATTCGCCCAGCAATCCGAAGGCGAGGAACTGGGCGCCAATGAAGATGAACAGGATGGCGAACAGGGTGAACACCCCTTCCACCGTGCGGTCGGGGTGCAGCACCCGGTAGATCAACAGATACACGCCGAAGCCCATGCCCAGGGCGCTCACCAGGACGCCCAGCACGGAGAGCATCTGCAGAGGCAGCAGGCTGAAGGAGGTCAACAGGTCGAATTGCAGGTTGATGAGCTTCCATAGCCCGTATTTCGAATCCCCGGCCGCCCGCTCCGCGTGGGCCACGGGCACTTCGGTGATGCGCTTGGCGAAGGAGTTCGCCAGGGCGGGGATGAAACTGCTGCGCTCCTTGCACAGCAGCATCGCATCCACCACTTCCCGGCTGTAGGCCCGCAGCATGCAGCCGTAGTCGTGCAGCTTGACGCCCGTGGTCCGGCGCGTGATGGCATTCACGACCTTGCTGGGCAGGCGCCGGAGGATGGAATCATTCTCTTCCCGTCCCTGGCGCCACCCGCCCACAACGTCGTAGCCCTCTTCGACCTTCGCCACGAGTTTCGGAATCTCCTCCGGGGGATTCTGCAGATCCGCATCCAGCGTCACCACCACCCGGCCCTCCACCTCGGACAGGGCTCCAAAAATAGCCGAGTGCTGGCCGTAGTTGCGGTTGAATTCCACAACCTTGACGCGCGGCTCGGCCTTGGCGATCTCCAACAGCATGGACAGCGAACGGTCCTTGCTCCCGTCATCGGTGAAGATAAGCTCCCAGTCCCGGTCCCCGCCGAAATTCCCGTCCAGGACCTTGACGAGCCGCTCCCAGAGCTGCGGGATGTTGGCTTCCTCGTTGTAGATGGGGATGACTACAGATAGATAAGGGCTCATGAGGCTATTCTACTGTCAGCTCCTCGGAGAACGATATGAACGATGGCCCCAACATCCTGCTGGTGGAAGACGAGTTGAGCCTGGCCGAGGGCATCAAGCTGAACCTGGAGATGGAGGGCCTGCCCTGCATCTGGATCACCCGCGGGGATGAGGCCCTGAAGCGCATCCTGGCGGAAAAATATGATCTGGTGATCCTCGACGTGATGCTGCCGGGCATGGACGGGTTCAGCGTCTGCGAGCGCATCCGCGAGGCCAAGAACTACACGCCGATCCTGTTCCTCACCGCCAAGAACACCGAGGACGACCGGGTCCATGGCTTCGAAACCGGCGGGGACGACTACCTGGGCAAGCCCTTCCAGGTGCGGGAACTGCTCACCCGCGTGCGGGCCATCCTGCGCCGCGAAGCCTGGTACCGCAACCGCACCTTCGGCGGCCGCCAGAAATTCGGCGATTTCTGGGTGGATTTCGAGAATTTCTGCGGCGAAGGGCCCCAAGGGCCTTTCACCATGGGCGTGAAGGAATGCATGATCCTGAAGCTCCTCATGGAGCGCGCCGGGCAGGTGGTGAGCCGCCAGGAGATCATCGACCGCGTGTGGGGCGAAGACGCCGAGCCCACGCCGCGCACCGTGGACAACTTCATCGTCCGCCTCCGCCGCGTCATGGAAGTGGACGCGCATCACCCGCGGTGGGTGCACACCCTAAGAAGCGTGGGGTACCAGTTCGACCCGGAGGGGAAGCTGAGGAAGGGCGAAGAGTAAATATCCCCCGGCAGAGCCGGGGGCTTTATCAAGTGAGCCGCTCAAAGCGGCTGGGTGGGGCCGCTAACGCGGCCCCATTTCGTTGAGCCACCTTACGGTGGCGACCTTAGCGAAAGAGTGAAAGTTGTTCAAATCTCTGATCCTCTTTTTCTTGGTGCCGGATGTAATCCCGCACCACCGCTTCGTCGCGCCCCACCGTTGACACGAAATACCCTCGTGCCCAAAAGTGCTGCCCGACGAAATTGCGCTTGCTCTCTCCATACACCCGCGCCAAATGGATCGCGCTCTTCCCTTTGATGAACCCGATCACCTGCGACACCGCATACTTCGGTGGAATCGAGATCAGCATGTGAACGTGGTCAGCCATCAGGTGCCCTTCCTCGATTCGACTCTCCTTCTGCTCCGCCAACTTCCGGAACACCTCACCCAGATGTGGCCGCAGCTTTTCGTAAAGTGTCTTTCTCCTACACTTCGGAATGAAGACGATGTGATACTTACACTCCCATTTCGAGTGGCTTAGACTTTCAGTCAGGTCCATCTTGGTTCTCCTCCTGTGTGTGCTTGGCGGCTCACAAGAATGAGTTTCCGAGATGGACTCCCTTGAATGTCAAACTTCTGCTGTCACCCCGGCAGAGCCGGGGGTTTTCCTGGGATAAATAAAATTGGAACCGCGAAAAACGCGAATGAACGCGAATTAACAAATCGTCCTTTCCCTAAATTTTCATTCGAGTCCCATTCGAATCCATTGAACTGCCATTCTCGGCCCTTCAAGCAGTCACGAACTCTCACTTTCCATGACAACTACACCTTGGTGGAATCTCTGATAGTGATCTCATTTGCAAGCCGTATGATTTCGGCAGTTTGCTTCAAACTCAATGCATCAGCTTCTTTACCTTCAAGCATAGTTTGGAATTCCTGTAGGAGTTTGGCCTCAAGTTCTTCGTAAAGGTAGTGCCACCCTGATGGGCCCCAATCGTCAATGAGACTGGCCTTGTGTGGAAGAGCGACCTTGATGAGGTTAGCAACGGCGTCGTTGTTGACGAGCCCTTTTGTACCTAATCCACTTTTAAGCGTGTGCCATCGAACAACGGCATGGTGGCTCAACGCACTAAGCGCGGTGTAGGTGGCCCAAATGGACAGTGAAACAAAGGGACGGGCCTTTCCCGCGCTACTCGTATCAAGGTGCAACAGGACTTCTTCGTTCCCGAAAGAGCTGAATAGCTCCCGAACCTTCGAATCTGCCTCAGCAGCTTCGGCTGCTGGCTCATACTCGATGACGGCCATGCTTCTCATCAAACTTCGAGCCGGAAGCAGTGCAAGAACAGCTGACCAAAGCTGATCCACAGCCTCAAGGCGCCTATAATCCACCGCGATCTGACGGCTGCCGAGAGCTGTCAGTGCCCCGTTGCGAAGCGCTGTGACTTCTGCCTCCCTCGCGTGAAGGTCCGCCTTCAGACGCTCTTCGCTTTCTCGTAGCTGAGCACGCAGAATTTCGAGTTTTTGATTGAACTCGTTCTCGACACGCCTTGTGAGCCAGGTTCGGAGGAAGTCCCGTCCAAGCCACCCGCAAACGATAAGTACGGGAGAAAGAAAAATTGAGACCAATTCAATAACGGCCACAGCAGGTCGCCCCCGCGGAGAGTTAAGCGTTTGTTTACAGGTTTATTCGCGTCCCATTCGCGCCATTCGCGGTTTCGGGCCTATTTCGGCGCGAGCTCCCGGCTCTTGGCCCAGCGGCCGAAACGGAGCATCTGCTCGGTGAAGGTCTCCTTGGTTTCCAGGGTGACGTCCTTGAGCATGTCGCGCTCGTTCTTCTGGTCCACGACCGGCACCAGCTGCGGGAAGACGAAGGCGCGGGCGCGGGGCAGGTTCAGGGCGTCCATGCGGCCCTTGGCATCCGCCTGCCAGTCCTTGTTCACCTTGGTGCCGAAGTCCGCGAAGAGTTTCTCCACGCCCTCCTTGTCGCCGTTCGACTTGAAGGTCTGGAGCTTGACGAGGATCTCCCCGACACCCGCGCGGGCCTTCTGCACATCGTTGACCTGCACGAAGGCATGGCCGTCTTTCTGCGCCAGGGCCACGCCGAAATCGGCGCCCGGCTGCGTGAGGTAATTGAGCACCAACTGGCGCCCGCGGTAGTGGGCTTCGCGGATGGTATCGCCCTGCACCAGACCGTTCATGCGCAGCTGGCCGCCCAGGTAACCCAGGTACATGGCCTTGGCGGCGGCCATCTGATCCGCTTCGCTCACGGCGCCGATCTCCACCACTTTCGGATCGAAGAACTGGTACAGGGCCACGCAATCAGCGCGGCATTCCTCAAGGGCTGAATAAACGCCACCAATGGCCTTGGCGGGATCCTGCCCATTCAATTTCGCATCGGGCTGGCCCGATCCATGGCCGATGACTTCGTGCATGTAGACGGTCCATTGGCGGGCCAGATCACCGAATTTGGTGATCAATTCCTGGTCCTCAGGCAGATTGAAAGCCTGGATGATCTGCTCTTTCACCTTGGCGCTCTGCGCGCTTTCAATGTTCAGCAGCACCACGTTCTTGGAGCCGAATTCCTTGCGGATATCGGAATAGTTCGGAAGGTTGTAGGCCGCGGCGCTCATGGGCCCGCTGTCGCCGGTCTCGACGATGACATTCACCACGGAGGCCACGGGCGGCTCCACCTTGGCGCGCTTCCACAGCTCCGGCCAAGGCATCTTGGCTTCGAAGTAGAGGGCGTTCTGGCTCAGCTTCTCGATCTTGTCGGAATCCGAGCGGAAGCTCACGTTGGCTTCGTAGCTGCCGATGACGGCCCGGGGATCCTTGTAGACCTCGTAGAAGCCGTTGAGGTAGTCCACGGTGGATTTGGTCTTGAGCCAGGCCACGCTGTGGTCCTTGAAGGATTTCTCGTCGCCGGTCTGGAAATAGGTGATCAAGTCCACGAGCGCTTTCCGCTGGTTCGCGATGGGCTCGAAGCGGATCTTCTTCACGCCGTCCTTGACGACCTCGATCTGCTCGTTGTCCACGTAGCCGAGCGCCTTTTCCAGCCAGTAGTTCACCAGCTCCAGCTGGTCGCCGTAGACGCCGCCGATCTTGAATTCTTCGGCTTCGGCGGCCTTCCGGCCTTTCTTGTCCTTCTTCAGCAGGAAGCGGACGTTCAGCTTGCCCTGGAGTTCCGGAGGCAGGGCCTGGATCTCCTTCGAGGTCAGGCCCGGATCGTAGAGGCCGTTGCTGCTGGTAGCCACCGGGTCGGCGCCCGCGACCTGGTTCACCTGGATGGGCTCCACCTTGGCATCGAAGATATGGGGGCGCAGGCGCGCCAGGCGCTTGCCCAGGCTTTCGCGGCGCAGGTTGAATTCCGCGCCGTTCTTCTGCGCCTGCTTCGCGGCCTTTTCGAGCTGCTTGAAGGTGAGCAGCCGGGGGACGAATTTCAGATGGCTGTCGTGGCCGTACTGGCCATGGTGGGCCCACACGAGTTTAAGGTACTCCTCGAGCCCCGCCATGGCGGCGGCGTCGATCCCCTCGCTATGGAGGTAGATCTGCTCCAGCAGCTCCTTGATCTCGAAAGCGGCGCGGTGGTTCTGGAAATAGGCGATGTCGTTGCCCGCGATGGCCGCCCGGTACAGGAAGTAGGCGTACTTGCGCTGCGTGGCCTTCAGCTTGTCGAAGCCTGGCGCCTCGACGCCGACGATCATGAGATCCCGGCCCCCTTCGCCCAGGCGCTCCAGTTCGCCCACGCGGTCGGGGCGCGGCGCGGGGGGAATCGGGTCGGAGGCCGGAGCCTGCGCCAGCAGCATGGCTCCGGTTGCGAGAAAGAATGCGAGCTTGGTCTTCATGGTGACTCCTATCGCAATTGGCTTCGAAGCATCATTCCTGGGAGCCGGCCGGACCCGGCTGCCCGGCGCCTGCAACGAGGGGGATCTCCGCCATGATGGTGTTGCCTGATCCCTCCTGGCTGCGCATGACCAGGCGTCCTCCATGCTGCCGGATGACCGCCGCGGCCACCGCGAGCCCCATGGAATCCAGGTCCCGCACCGAGCCGAGATCGAAGGCGGCCGCCTGGGCGGCCTCGCTCAACAGCGGGCCGGAGTCCTGCGCCGCGAGCTGCATGGCCTCGCCCACCCGCCGGGTGGCGACGCGCACCCGTTTCTGGGGGGCTTTCGCCGCCGAGAAGATCGCGTTCCGCAGCAGGCCCACGAGGCCTTCCCTCATCTGTTCGGCATCGAGGCTGGCGTCGGGCGCGGTGGGGTCGAGGCTCACATCCAGCGCCACGCCCGCGGCCGCGGCTTCGGATTCGACGCGCTTCTGGGCTTCCAGCACCAGCCGGTTCAGCTGGGTGGCCTCCAGCTTCAGGGAGGGCGGATTCAGCACCAGGTTGATGGGCCGCATCAGGGCCTGCATGGAATCCACGGCATGGATGATTTTTTGGGCCTGCGCCGCCTGGGCCGGATCGATCGCGCTTTCCTGCAGGAGCCGGCTTTGCACCACGATGGGGTTCATGCGGGCCTGCAGCGCGTCGAGGATGATGGGCAGGACCCTCCCCATGCCCGATTGACCCTGGGAATCCACGAGCTTTTTCTCCAGCTCCTTCTGTTCGCCCAGGTCCTTCACCAGGGCGGAGAAAGCCAGCACGCGGTCATCGGCGCCCAGCACCGGAGCATAGGAAATGCTCACCGGGAACTCCTCGCCGTTCTTGCGGAGCCGAGTGGTCTGCATGTCGCGCAGGGACTGCCCCTGGCTGATCAAGGTGGCGGCCTGGGAGATCTCCCAGCTTTTCGATGCCGGGGTGAGCAGCTGCATGGTCTGGCCCACAATGTCCGCCCGGGCGTGGCCGAACATTTGTTCCGCGGCCATGTTCCAGGTGAGGATCTTGCCGTCGGAGCTGAAGGAGATGATGGCCTCGCCGACGCCCTGGATGATGCCTTCCAGGTAGCGGCGGGTCTTGAGGTTGTCCTGGTTGGCCCTCTCCAGCTGCGCGTAGAGCTGGTTCATCTCGGCGTTCTTCTGTTCCAGGGTCGATTTGGTCTGTTTCAGCTCCGAATAGAGGCGCGCGGTCTCCATGTTCGATTTCAGGGCATCCTCGAGCAGCTCGCTGGCGTCGACCACCTTGCCGGGAACCAGGTCCGACACGCTCACGTCGCTGTGGCGCATCACCGTGGACTCGGGCTGGCTGAGGGAGTCCGGCGGAATCGGCAGCTCCCGCATGTTGGACCGGATATTGGAGTCGATGAGGTTCAGCATCTCATCGAAGTCCTTGATCTTCTTGTCCAGGTGGTACTTCTTGAAGGTGCTGCTCACCGTTTCGCGGGTGATGGCCAGGAAGGTGTCCATGACGCCCGGGCCGCGGTTCGCCACGGCCTCGAAATACGGGACATTGCGGAAATTCAGCCGGCGGTTCATGACCCCCACCGGCATGGCATCCGAGAGGTCGCGCTTGTTGTACTGGAGCACGAAGGGGATCTGCTTGATGTTCAGGCGGTTCGCATTGAGGTTGTGGTACAGGTTCGAAAGCGAATCCACGTTGTCCTGCATCTTGGACTCGGAGCTATCGGCCACGAAGACCACGCCGTCGGCCCCCCCCAGCACCACCCGCCGCGAAGCGTCGTACTGCACCTGGCCCGGCACCGTGTAGATCTGGAGATGGATGGAGTTGCCGTAGATGTAGCCCAGGTTGATGGGCAGCAGGTCGAAGAAGAGGGTGCGGTCCTCCTGGGTGTTGACGCTGAACATCTCGCCGCGCTGCTGGTCCTGGCAAAGCGCATGGAGCGTCTGCAGATTCGTCGTCTTCCCCGACAAGCCGGGCCCGTAGTAGACCAGCTTCAGGAGAATCTCATTCGCTCGTGTATTGAACTGGACCATAGGCTTTGGTTGTAGTTGAGGGAAACAGACTAACAGGGACCGGTGGAATCCGGGCGGCCGTGAGCCACATGCTAGGATGATTCCGCGGAAATGAAACCCAGAAACGTAATGATTCCCATGCTGGAGCCACGATTTGAGCATTCCCCATCACGTCGCCATCATAATGGACGGGAACGGGCGCTGGGCGGCGCAACGGGGGTGGCCGCGCATCAAGGGACACAAGGCCGGCGTCAAGGCCGTGGAGGATATCCTGGAGGCCGCCGTGGCCGAAGGGATCGGGCATTTGAGCCTGTTCGCGTTCTCCACGGAGAATTGGAAACGGCCGGGTCCGGAGGTGGCCAGCCTCATGGCCCTGCTGCGCATGTACCTGCGGATGTTCCGCCGCCGTTTCATCGAAAAGGGCATCCGGTTCCACCATATCGGCGCCATCGAGGGCATGCCCGCGGGCATCCAGGAGGATCTTCGCGGGCTGGAGGCGGCCACCGCCGCGCACCCGGGTCTGGTCTTCCATCTGGCGCTCAACTACGGATCCCGGCTGGAACTGGTGCAGGCGGCCCGGCGTTGCGTCGAGGACGGGCTGAGGGCCGAGGCAATCACCGAAGAGACCCTGCAGGCCCGGCTGTGGACCGGCGGCGCGCCGGACGTGGACCTGCTCATCCGGACCTCCGGAGAACTGCGACTATCCAATTTCCTGCTCTGGCAATCCGCCTACGCGGAGTTCTACGTTACTGAAACCCTATGGCCGGACTTCGGTTCCGCGCAGCTTCGGGAAGCCCTCGATGCCTACCAGCAGAGGGAACGGCGGTTCGGCGGGCTGGCCATCGCGGAAGAATGAACGTACCGTCAGAATGGCAGTGCCAGCATCCGGTGGATCAAATCGCGGGAACCCCATGACGAAATACAAAGCCCCCCACACCGCCCCCATGACGGCGCCGGCCGCGATTCCGGCCCCGGCGAGGCCCGCCTTCGACCGCAGGAATATGGTCCTGCGGATCTCCACTGCCCTTGTTTTCGCGGTGTTCTTCCTGAGCCTGCTTTACTGGGGCGGCGGCACCACCTGGGGCAACCTGGCGTATTTCTGCCTGATGGGCGTCTCGATCTTCGCGGGAGTGCGCGAACTGACCCTCATGGGCCGGAAGATGGGATTCAATCCTTCCCTCTACGCCGGCACCGCGGTGGCCTGGCTGCTGCTGATGCATTTCTTCCTGGCGGCCCGGGCGCCCATCGGCGATCGGCCCTTGGATCCTGACCTGCTGCCCCTGTGGCTCGTGATGGCGTTCGGCATCGGGTTCATCCACTTCGGCGCCCTTTTCTTCGACCAGAAAATGGAGCAGGCCCTGCCGAGCCAGGCCATCACCTGGATGGGCGCGCTGTACCTGGGCCTAGGCCTGGGTTTCCAGCAGCGGCTTTTCATGCTGGGATCCAGCACGGTCACCAACACCGGAGGGCGGATGGTGCTGGCCCTCTACGTCATCACCTGGCTCGGGGACACCGGGGCATATTTCATCGGCAGCCTCTTCGGCCGCCATAAATTGGCGCCCAAGGTGAGCCCCAAGAAATCCTGGGAGGGCCTGGCAGGCAACTATCTCGGCAACGTGTTAGGCGCCTGGCTCATGAAGGCGACGGTCTGCCCCGACTGGTCCCCGGTGGACGTGGTGGCGCTGGGCCTGCTGCTCGGCACCATGGGCCAGCTAGGGGACCTGGTGGAAAGCACCTGGAAGCGCAGCGCCGGGGTGAAGGACAGCAACATCGGCATGGGCATTCCCGGCCACGGCGGGATGCTGGACCGCGTGGACAGCCTGGTCTTCGCCGCCCCCGCGCTGTTCGCCTACGTGCACTACGTGCATGGGCTCGGGTGATGGCGGGGGCCACCCGGCGCATTGCCATTCTGGGATCCACCGGTTCCATCGGAACCTCCACCCTCGAGGTCGTGGCGGCCCACCGGGAGCGCCTGTCCATCGTCGCGCTCGCCGCCGGGCGCAATCGCGAACTGCTGCGCATGCAGTGCGAGCGGTTCAAGCCTGCGTGCGTGTCCGTGGGCAATCCCAGGGACGCGGCCTGGCTCCGGACGGCCCTCGGGTATTCACCGGAGATCCATTCCGGCCCCGAAGGCCTTCTCGCCTGCGCGCTGCACCCGGACGTGGATACCGTCGTGGCGGCGGTGGTGGGGGCTGCGGGCTTGCAGAGCACCGAGGCCGCGCTGCGGGCCGGCCACCGGGTCTGCGTGGCCAACAAGGAATCCCTGGTGGTGGGCGGAACGCTGATGCGCGCCGCCATGGAAGCGGGGGGCGGCGAATTGCTGCCCGTCGATTCCGAACATGCCGCGCTGCACCAGCTGCTGGAGGCCCGCGCCCCCGGAAGCATCCGGGAAGTCCGCATCACGGCCAGCGGCGGGCCGTTCCGGGAATGGACCATGGCCAGGATCCAGGCCGCCACGCGGGATGAAGCCCTGAACCACCCCACCTGGAAAATGGGCCCTAAAATCACCATCGATTCGGCGACGCTCATGAACAAGGGCCTGGAAGTCATCGAGGCCTCGGTGCTGTTCGGCCTTTCGGCGGACCAGATCGCGGTGACCGTCCACCCCCAAAGCCAGGTGCACGCCATGGTCGGTTTCCGGGATGGCACCTACCAGTTGCAGGTTTCCGCCAACGACATGAAGCTGCCCATCCAGTACACCCTGCTCTTCCCGGACAATGTGCCGGGCCCGGTGCCCTGCTATGACTGGGCGGAATCCCGGTCGTGGACCTTCGAGGCGCCGGATCTGGAGCGATTCCCCTGCCTGGGCCTGGCCTACGCAGCCCTCCGCGCCGGGGGCACCGCGCCGACGGTTCTCAATGCCGCCAACGAAGTGGCCGTCGCCGCCTTCCTGGAAGGCCGCATCGGTTTTTGGGATATCCAGGCCTGCAATGCCGAGGTCATGGCGCGGATTCCTTCGGAGGCTGCTGGCAGTCTTGAGGCAGTGCTGGCCGCGGATCGAAATGCGCGAGACAATGCTAGGTCCTGGATCGCGCTGAAGTGATCCAGATTCCTGGATCCTTGATGAAGCGTCTGCTCTACCTCGCACCTTCGATAATCGTTTTCAGCCTTGCTTGGCCAGGCGTCGGCTTTTGGGGCCCCGTGATCATGCTCGGGGGACTCATCTTCCTGCATGAGCTGGGGCATTTTCTCGTGGCCAAATGGATGAAGCTTCCGGTGGAAGTTTTTTCCTTGGGCTTCGGCCCCAGGCTGGTCGGCTTCAAGTGGCGCGAGACGGATGTGCGCCTCTCGGCGCTGCCCCTGGGCGGGTACGTGAAGCTGATGGGCTACAACGACGAGGACCCCAACGCCGACGATCCCAACGGATTCCTGTCGCAGCCCACCTGGAAGCGGATGCTCTTCTATTCCGGCGGCATCATCTTCAACCTGGCCACGGCGGTGGTCCTGCTCTTCGCCCTGAACCTGGACCAGGCGCGCGTGGCCCAGTTCCAGTCGCGCTGGACCGTGATCCAAGTCGTGCCTCAATCCCGGGCAGAGAGCGGTGGATTGAAGGTCGGCGACGAAATCCTGGCCATCGGCGAGAAACCCCTGAAGGATGCTGACTGGGAACGGGACATCATTCCCTATATCCAGGCCCGCCCGGAGGTCCACACGCCCTTCCAGATCCTACGGGGCGGCGCTGCCCAAACCCTGGACCTGGTTCCAGCCAACGAAGGCGGGAGAGGGAAAGTCGGTTTCCTGCCTGAAGTCGACCGGACACCCATTGCCTGGCGCCCCCTCTCCGTGAGGGACGCCGGTCCTGCCTTCCTGCTTGCCTCCAAAGGGACTGCCATCGCCACCTGGCGCATCACCGGCGACTATGTGAGGCTGCTGACCTTCCGGGCCAACATCAAGGAGCTGGGCGGCCCCATCGCCATCGCCCGGATCGGCAGCCAGGCAGCCAAATCCGGCTGGCGGAACTTCCTGTCCCTCTGCGCGCTGCTCTCCATCAACCTCGCCGTGTTGAACGCCCTGCCCATCCCCTTCCTAGACGGCGGCCACGTCGCCATGCTGGGCTTCGAGCGCATCCGGGGCAAGGATCTGAGCATCTCGGTGAAAGAGCGCATCCTCACCGGCGGCTTCCTACTGCTGGCCTCGCTGATGGTGCTTGTTTTCGCCTTGGATATCTGGCGGTTGAAGCACTGAAGGGCTATCTGCTATGAGCCATCAGCCATCAGCAAATTTGGAAGCGCCTCCGGCTCGCCATCAGTAAAGTCGCGGCCTTCGGCCGCCTCCACAAAAAGCCCATGGCTGATGGCTGATAGCCGACAGCTCATCGCCCTCAGCTCACCAGCGTTCCGACCACCTCGCCCATGACGGCGGAAATGAGGTTGCCGGGCTTCATCATGTTGAAGACCAGGATGGGCAGTTTGTTGTCCATGCAGAGGGCGATGGCGGCGGCGTCCATGACCTGGAGGCCCTTCTCCAGGCATTCCTGGTGGCTGACGTGGTCGAACTTGACGGCATTGGGATCCTTTTTGGGATCGCTGTTGTAGACGCCATCCACATTCGTGGCCTTCATCACCACTTCGGCGTTGATCTCGTTGGCCCGGAGCGCCGCGGCGGTGTCGGTGCTGAAATACGGGTTGCCCGTGCCGCTGCCGAAGATCACCACGCGGCCCTTTTCGAGATGGCGGACCGCGCGGCGGCGGATGTAGTTCTCCGAGATGCGCGGCATCTCCATGCCGCTGAGGACCCGGGTCTGGACATGGTTGTGTTCCAGGGCGTCTTGCAATGCCAGGGCGTTGATCATGGTGGCGAGCATGCCCATGTGGTCGGCGGTGACGCGGTCCATGCCCTTGGTGGCGCCGGCCACGCCGCGGAAGATGTTGCCGCCGCCGATGACCAGGCCCACATCCACATTCAATTCGCGGATGGCCTTCACCTGCTCGGCGATCATCTGGACCACATCGGGGTCGATGCCGCCCTTCAATTCGCCCATCAGGGCCTCGCCGGACAGCTTGAGCAGGATGCGCTTGTATTTCATGGGGAGCTCCGGGCGGGCGGCGGGCGGTGGAAATGAGCGATGAACCGTGGTCGAAAATACTTTCATCAGCCTACAACTGACTGGCTGAAAAAAGGGCGGCACGAAGGCCGCCCTTTTGATTGGCTGGAGCGGCGGAACTACTTCGCGGCCACCTGGGCGGCCACTTCGGCGGCGAAGTCGTCCTGGCGTTTCTGCAGGCCCTCGCCGAGGACGTACTTGGTGAACCGGCGGATGCTGAGCTTCTCGCCGATTTCGGCGGTCTTCTGGGACAGGTACTGCTGCACCGTGAGGTCGCCGTTCATGATGAAGGGCTGTTCCAGCAGGCAGACTTCCTTGAAGATCGAGTTCATCTTGCCTTCGACGATCTTTTCCACGATGTTGGCGGGCTTGCCGGTGGCCAGCGCCATCTCGGTGGCGATGCGCTTTTCGGTTTCCAGGAAGTCCTGGGTCACTTCTTCCTTGGTCACGAAGCGCGGAGCCGGATCGGCGGCGGCGATGTGCATGGCGATTTCCTTGACCATGCGCTGGAAAGCTTCATTGCGGGCCACGAAGTCGGTCTCGGAGTTCACTTCGACGATGACGCCGACGCGGCCGCCGGGGTGGATGTAGGACTCCACGATGCCTTCGCTGGCGATGCGGTCGGCCTTCTTGGCGGAAGCCGCGAGGCCCTTCTTGCGGAGGTACTCGATGGCGCCTTCCATGTCGCCATTGCTCTCTTCCAAGGCCTTCTTGCAATCCATCATGCCGATGCCGGTCTTCTCTCGAAGGGCTTTCACGTCCTGGGCTGTATACGCCATGCTATCTCCTGGATTTACCTGTAGGTGCTGGTGGTGCGGATCCGCAGGCGCCCTACTGGGCCTCCTGCTCCATCTTTTCCGCCATCATTTCCTTCATGGCGGTGCTGTCGCCCTTGTCCTGGAAGGACTGGCGGCCTTCGAGGATGGAGTCGGCAACGCGCTCGCTGAACAGGTGGATGGAGCGGATGGCGTCGTCGTTGGCGGGGATCACATAGTCGATCTTGTCGGGATCGCAGTTGGTGTCCACCAGGGCCACGATCTTGAGGCCGATCTTGTTGGCTTCCGTGACCGCGATGTCCTCGCGGTTCGGATCAATGACGAAGACCACGTCGGGCAGGCTGCGCATGTCGCGGATGCCGGAGAAGGCGCTCACGAGCTTGTCCTTGTGGCGGGTGAGGGTGAGCTGCTCTTTCTTGCTCATGGCCGCGCTGCGGATGGGATCCGCCAGGATGGCTTCCATCTCACGAAGCTTTTCCAAGGATTTCTTGATGGTGGAGAAGTTGGTGAGCATGCCGCCCAGCCAGCGGTTGTTCACATAAAAGGCGCCGCAGCGGGCGGCCTGCTCCGCGATGAGCTCCTGGGCCTGGGGCTTGGTGGCCACGAAGAGGAAGCTCTTGCCCTCGGCGGCGGACTTCGTCAGGAAGTTGGCGGCCGTGTTCCACAGGCGCAGGGTCTTCTGCAGGTCGATGATGTAGATGCTGTTGCGGGCGCCGAAGATGTAGGGCTTCATCTTCGGGTTCCAGCGCTTGGTCTGGTGGCCGAAGTGCACGCCGGCTTCGAGCAGTTCTTTCATTTGGATGGCAGCCATGATGGCCTCCTCAATCGTTGCGCGGCCCGTCGTTTGGGGAGGGGGCGCGGTTGGGGATGAAGGTCCGGCCTCCTGGGAGGGGACCCGAATCGGTTCCGGAAATCCGGAACCCGTGACACGCGAACGGGGAGATCCTGTCTCCCCGTCGGTTGGAAAAGACCTTTGAGGGTATTAGCGCTTGCTGTACTGGAAGCGCCTGCGGGCGGCCTTCTGGCCGGGCTTCTTGCGTTCCTTCATGCGGGGATCGCGGGTCAGGAGGCCTGCGGCGCGGAGAAGGCCCTTCAACTGCTCGTTGTAGACCAGCAGCGCGCGGGAAACGCCCAGGCGGATGGCCGAGGCCTGGCCGGCGGAACCGCCGCCGCTCACGGTGATGTGCATGTCCCACTTGCCGTCCATGTCGCTCAGCACCAGCGCCTGGTGCACCATCATGCGGAGCACGGCGTTGGGGAAGAAATCCTCAAGCGTGCGGCCGTTGACGCTGATCTTGCCGGTGCCGGGGCGGAGGAACACGCGCGAAGCGGCGGTTTTGCGTCGGCCTGTTCCGTAGTACTGGTTGATTGCCATGTTTCCCTCGACGAATTTTCTGGGGTCTGGAGCTTAGAGTTTGATCTGCATGGGTTCCGGGGATTGGGCCGCCTGCTGGTGGTCGGGGCCTTCGTAGACTTTGAGCTTGCGGTACATGGCCCGGCCCAGGGGGCCCTTGGGCAGCATGCCCTTCACGGCGGACTCGATGATGCGGCTGGGGAAGGTCTTCTGCATGACGTCGGCGCGGGTCTCCTTCATGGCGCCCGGGCGGGTGGTCATGACGCGGCGATAAATCTTCTGCGTGGTCTTCTTGCCCGTCAGCACGGCCTTGGCGGCATTGATCACCACCACATGGTCGCCGGTGTCCAGGAAGGGGGTCCAGGTGGGTTTGTTCTTGCCCGAAAGCACTTCGGCCACGGCCGAGGAAAGACGGCCCACGGTCAGCCCGGTGGCGTCCACCAGGAACCACTTGCGCTTGATTTCTTGGCCCTTAGGGAAATAGGTGCTCATTTGCTGCTCCGAATCAACAATCCTTCAACGACAACGCATCCAGGCAAACCCACTAATCGTCCGATCGGCGGGAAGGCAGGAAAATGAGATTATCGCTTGTAACAACAAGGGTCAAGGAGAGATTTCACTCCGGGCGGCAGTCGGCTGGCTGGAGGCCGCGGGCATCCATGGCCCGCGATTAAAGCCCACCGCTCAAGACCCATAATTCCTGGGCGATGCGTGAGGCTCCCAGGCCATCCACCAGGGACCGGCCATCGCGGCTCTGCTCGTTGCGGCTGTCCTGGCCTTCGGGACCCAACCACTGCTCGAGCGCCTTGGTGGTGATATCCAGGCCGGCCTCGGGCCCCACGCCCAGGTCGAAGCAGGCCGAGGCCTGGGCCAGGTCCGCCAGGATGCGGTGCTGCCGCTCGTTCTGGCCCCAGGCGGCCACCGGGAGCCCCAAGCACAGGGCTTCGGTCAAGGTAACGCCTGCGCTGCACCAGAGGGCGTCATAGTCCGGCAGCGATTGGGTCAGGTTCGGCAGGCTCTTGTGGATCGAACACCCCGCAAAGGGTTGGTCCGGGATCGCGACGGGCGCCAGGATCGTGCACGTCCCGCGCCACCGGTCCTCCTGCACCAGCCGCTCCAGCACTTTGAAAGCCCGCTGGGCCAGCCCGGCGCCATCGCTGCCGCCGAAGGTCACCAGCAGCCGGTGCACCGCCAGGGGCTGCAGGGGTTGCCGCTTAGGCCTCAGCGCCAGGGCTGTGCCGCCCACCACGGCGAAGCGGGTGCCGCGGAGCACCCGGCAATTCCCATGCTGGCCCTCGAAGGGCCTGACTTTGCGCCCATTCAAGAGCTTCATCGGATGATCAGGGAAGTCCACGCCTTCCAGGAAGGGCTGGAAGAGCAGGTCGGCGCTTTCGTGCGCGTCCCCGTCGTCCTCCATCACCGCGACCTTCAGGGGCCTGAACGCTTCGATCTGGGCATGGTCCAGGTCCCAAAGGTCCAGCAGGGCCACCTTGGCGCTGGCCAGGAGCTCCTTCGGCAGCGGCGCAGTGGAGGCGGTGCCAAGATCCAAGGCCTCGCAGGGCAGTTCGGCTCCGGTGAAGGGATGCCGCCCGGAGCCCACCCGGCGGGCCAGGTCATCGCCGGAAGCGGCAATGGTCACGGTCCCGCCCAGGGCCCGCCAGGCCTCCTCGACGGCCAATGCCCGGGCCACATGCCCAAGGCCCAACCGGAGATCGGCGTGGACGCGGATGATCAGGCGAGGCTGCATGGGTTCCGAAAAAGGTTCCTCAAGTCTAGCCAAACCGGAGAATCCGGGAAGGGGGGTCGTTAAGGCAGGTCCCTCCTGCGGCCTCCCAAGGAAATGATCAGGTTTTTAGCTGAAACGGCTTAGGGTGGAAGCATTGCATTCCGGGAGATCCCTTGGCCAGCGCACCCTCCTTCAACCCTTATCTGAATCCGGACGAGCCGCCCATGAGGGGACCGGCCCCCGGCGCCAAGGCCGGGCGCATCTGCGGCATCCTGGCCATCGTGCTGGCCCTCACCTGCGTGGGCATTCCCATCGCGATCATCCTCGGCATCGTCGCCATCGTGAAGACCAGCAAGGCCAAGCGGCTGGCCCGCAGCTACCCCGAGACCTACGACATGCCGACCAATGTGGGCCTCGTCCTGGGCATCGTGGGCCTCTGCCTGCCGGTGGTGATGCTGCCCTTCGTGGGCATCGTCAGCGCCATCGCCATTCCCGCCCTGCTCTCCCAGCGGGTCCGGGCCCGGGACAACGCCCTCCTGTTCCAGTGGGCCCAGGTCCAGGCCAGGGCCGAGGCCATCGCCCTGGAGTCGCGCACGTCCGGCGCCCGTCCCCTCACGGGAACGGAAGCCATCCAACTCCTGATGGCGGACGCTTCCCTCAAGGCCCTGAAGAACACCCAGAATCCTGGAGATGCCGTGCTCATCATCGGCCCCGCTCCCCGTCCCGGCACCATCGCCCTCGAAGGCCGCGAAGCAGCCGGAGAGTATGGGACGACACGGTTCTCGGTGATCCTGCGGGCCCAGTTCGGCCCGCCCCATGCCACCTCCCTCCGGGAAGAGGAGGTCGAACTGGGCGCCTCCACTCCGGAGCAGCTACCCGCCGGGGCGCCCCCGCAGTAACCGGGCCCGGGACGTTTCAGGGGTACGGGTGCCCATCCTGGAAACCTGGCTGCGGATTGGCGGTTTCAGGCGCTTGGGCCACGGGCCAGCCGTCCTTGAAGTAGGCTTCCTTGTAACGGAGGTAGCGAGGCCAGATTCCCGCCACAAGCTGGCGTTGCTCCGGGCTGAGATCCTTTTTCACGACCGCCGGCCAGCCTGCGACGAGGGTATGGGGCGGCGCCTGGAAGCCCTCCCGCACCAGCGAACCGGCCGCCACCAGGCAGCCTTCGCCGATCACTGCGCCGTCCATGATCGTGGTGCTCATGCCCACCAGCACGCCCTTTTCAAGGGTGCAGCCGTGGAGCATCACATTGTGGGCGACGCTCGCCTCGTCGCCGATGATCGTCGGCCACCGGTGGTTCGTGACATGGATGCAGCACATGTCCTGGATGTTGGCGCGCGCGCCGATCCGCACGTAGTTCACATCCCCCCGCACCACGCAGTTGAACCAGATGGAGCTGTCGTCGCCAATCTCCACGTCGCCCAGCACCAGCGCGTTCTCCGCCACGAAAATGCGCTGCCCGAGTTTCGGTGCCATG
The DNA here is from genome assembly GCA_016720465.1 of Holophagaceae bacterium. Taxonomy (NCBI): domain Bacteria; kingdom Pseudomonadati; phylum Acidobacteriota; class Holophagae; order Holophagales; family Holophagaceae; species Holophagaceae bacterium. The sequence goes on along the minus strand of JADKKO010000004.1, from coordinate 645,450 downwards.
CCTTGGAAGGGACGGATCATGAGGTGCCTCTTCCAGAAATCTTCCCAGCATTGATCGGATTCAGACACCCGTCTCCTATCATTGCCCCATGACCTTCGCGCTGCTGATGGCTGATCCTCTTTCCTCCACCCTCGGGCTGCTGGCGCTGCTGTGGCTGGCGGCGAAGGTGGGCGGCGAGGCGGCGAACCGCATGAAGATCCCGGCGGTGGCGGGGGAACTGGCGGTGGGCCTCGGGTTGGCGGGCCTGCACCGGCAATTCGCAGCGTTCCCCGATGTCACCGCGAATGCAGCCGCGGACTTGCTGGCCAACCTGGGCATCGTGGTGCTGATGTTCGCGGTGGGGCTTGAAAGCACGGTGCCGCAGATGTTGAGGAGCGGCGTCGCGTCCTTGAGGGTGGCGCTCATCGGCGTGGCAGCGCCCATGGCCCTGGGCCTCGGCGGCGCCGTGCTGCTGCTCCCGGCGGGAACGCCATTCGCGGTGGCTCTTTTCATCGGCGCCTGCCTCTGCGCCACCAGCATCGGCATCAGCGCCCAGGTGCTCCGCTCGATGGGCGCTGCGAAAACCGCAGAAGGCCGCATCATCGTGGGCGCGGCGGTCATGGACGACATCCTGGGCCTGCTCGTGCTGGTGCTGGTGTCGGGCCTGGTGGCCGCCTCGGATGGCGGCGGCCTTCCATGGGGAGGACTGGCGCGCACGTTGGCCTTGGCCCTGGGATTTCTTGCGGTGGCGCTGACCCTCGGGCGCTTCGCCACGCCCCATCTCTTCCGCCTGGCCAACCGTTTCCGCAGCGAACAGATGCTATTGCCCATCAGCCTCGGCTTCGCGTTCCTGCTGGCCTACCTGGGCAATCTCGCGGGCCTCGCAAGCATCGTGGGCGCCTATGCGGCCGGGCTCATTCTGGAACCCGCGCATGTGAGGGTCCTCGAAGAACGCGAACTCCACAGCCTGGAGGACCTGGTGCATCCGCTCGTTTCGGTGTTGGCCCCGCTTTTCTTCGTGCTCATGGGCGCGAAGGTGGATGTCGGGGCGCTGTTCCAGCCGAAGACGCTGCTCTTCGCATTCGCCCTTGCAGCGCTCGGTGCGCTGGGGAAGTGGGTCGCGGGCTATGGCGCCGGAAAAGGCCTTCGCCATTCCGTCATCGGCTGGGGCATGGTGCCGCGGGGCGAAGTGGGCCTCATCTTCGTGGCCGCGGGGACGCAACTGATGCTCAACGGTTCACCCCTTTTGAGCGCTCCGGTCCAGGCCGCCATCGTAGGCGCCATCCTGCTCACCACGCTGGCCGGCCCCATCGGGTTAGCACGGGCGCTACGAGGAATGAAACCCCGCGAAGCGGTCGGTGGCGGCGACCAGAGCCTTTGAATTGCCCGCTTCCATGGCGCTGTGGCCCGCGTCGGGAACGATGATCAATTCGGATTCGGGCCAGGCGCGATGCAGATCCCAGGCGTTCTGCATTGGGCACACCATGTCGTAGCGGCCCTGGACGATGACGCAAGGGATGTGGCGGATTTTGGGGACATCCGCCAAGAGCTGGTCTTCGCGTTCCAGGAATCCCTTGTTCACGAAGTAGTGGCACTCGATGCGCGCGAAGGCCAGGGTGCTGTCGTCCTGTCCATAGCTCGCCGCGAAGGCCGCATCCGGAAGCAGTTTGCTGGTGGCGCCCTCCCAGAGGCTCCAGGCCTTGGCGGCGGGGAGGTTGATCTCCGGATCCTCGCTGAAGAGCCGCTTGGCGTAGGCCGCCACCAGGTCCCCGCGTTCGGCCTCGGGGATGGCCGCGAGGTAGTCCTCCCAAAGTTCGGGGAATACTTTGGAAACGCCGCCCCCCCGATAGAACCAGTCGATTTCATAGTCCCGGACCATGAAGATGCCGCGGAGCACCATCTCCGACACCGCTCCTGGATATTTTTGCGCATAGGCGAGCGCCAGGGTCGAGCCCCAGGAACCGCCAAAAACCTGCCACCGGGCGATGGCTAAATGCTTGCGCAGGGCCTCGATGTCCTCCACCAGATCCCAGGTGGTATTCTCCCGGATCTCCGCATAGGGTGCGCTCTGCCCGCAGCCGCGCTGGTCCATGAGGATGATGCGGTACCGGCGGGGATCGAAGTAGCAGCGGTTCTTGGGGCTTGTTCCGCCACCGGGCCCGCCATGAAGAAAGATCACGGGCTTGCCGTCCGGGTTCCCGCTTTCCTCGAAATAAAGCTCATGCAGATCCGAGACCTTCAGCCGGCCCGTCCTGTAGGGCTCGATGGGTGGATAGAGCCAAGTGAGAGGGTCTTTGCGAAGGGACATGAAAACTCCTTATACGAATGTGGAAAGGATTCCATTGCTGAGCAGCATGCCCCGTTCCGAAAGCCTCGCCATCGCACCTTCGCGGAGGACCAGGCCGCCCCGTTCGAAGGGCGCCAACTGGGCTTCCCATGCATCGACCAGGGGCAACAGGTTCTTCATTCCCGCGATGGCGCGGAGGGCGCTCCAGTCCACGCCGCGGTGCAGCCGGAGGCCCAGCATGGGAATCTCGGCCAGCGCTTCCGCCTCGTCCAGTGCCTGGATGTCGACACCGGCCCGGCCCTCCGCCCAGGCGGGGATATTGCCTGCTTCGGTCCATCGGATTTCGCCCAGGTGGGACGCCGCGCTGGGACCGATGCCCACGTATGGCCGCCGTTCCCAGTAGCGCGAATTGTGTCTGGATTCAGCCCCCGGCTTCGCGTAGTTGCTGATCTCGTAGGGCTCGAGCCCCAGCCGGGGCAATTCGACCTGCAGGGCCTCGAAAACGGTGGCCACCTCGTCTTCCGAGGGCAACGCCAGGCGCCCCGCGTCCACATCCGCCTTCAGGGGACAGTTCTTGTCCAGGTCCAGAAGATAGATGCTCATGTGTTCCAGGCCGGTGGCTGCCATGCGGCGGGCGTCCTCCAGCACGCGGGAAAGATCCTGGCCAGGAATGCCCACCATCAGATCTCCGCTCCGCCGCTCGAAGCCCGCCTGCCGCGCCAGTTCCAGCGCTTCCAGGGCGCCGCTGCTGTCGTGGATCCGGCCCAGCCGTTTCAACAATCCATCGTCCAGCGTCTGCACGCCCAGGCTGATGCGGTCCCATCCAAGCGCCTTAGCCCCCTGCAGCCAGGCGAGATCCACGGTTCCCGGATTGGCTTCCAGCGTGGCCTCAGCCAGGGGCGAGAGATCAAAGGCTTCCCGGATGGCCTTCGTGAGCGCGGTCAATTCATCCAGGCCCAGCAACGAGGGGGTTCCGCCTCCGAGATAAAGCGTGTCCAGCTTCGGGCGTTCCAGGGCGCTGCCCCAGCTCCGGACCTGCGCCACGAGCCGCGCCACGGTGGCCGGCTGGAGGGATTCATCCCGCGTGGTGGCGAAGGAACAATAGGTGCACCGGTCCCGGCAGAAGGGCACATGCAGGTACAGCCCCAGCGGCTCCGCGTGGGCAGCCTGGCGAAGCCTGGGGAGGTGCGGAGCCAGTGCCCCGATCAGGGATCCACCACCATCTGCCGCAGCGCCTGCCTCATGGCCACCGCGTCCTGGATGTACCTCCAGGGGAAGGCGGTGGCACGGGTGCCGTCGCTCAGGTCCCGGAGCCGGGCATCCAGGGCCTCCTTGTGTTCCGGAGAGAGGGACTTCCCGCCGCCGAGATTAAGTTCCAGCAGCATCAGATTGCCGGTCAGGCGCTGGACCTGGGCCCTGTATACGAAGCGCGCCAGCGTCACCTGCGCGGCGCCGAACCCCAGCACCACGAAAAGGAGCATCACCAGGCCCTTCGCCGCTCCCTTCAAATTGGAAGCCAGGAGCCAGCCGAGCAGCACCAGCAGCAGCAACGAGGCCAAGGGGAGCACAGGCAGCACCCAAAGGCCGTTGCCCCAGAAACTGTCATTGAAGATCCGGTCCGCGGCTTCCTCCAGTTCCATGCGGTCGCCCTTCGCCCGCGCATCGCCGAGGCTCTGGGCGAGCAGCTCCCAGAATCCCCGCTGGGATTCCGAGAGCGGCTGGTTCGGCGGCGCGGCGAGTTGCACCGGACCCGGTCTGGGCAAGGGCTTGGGAAGCTCCGGGGCCTTGGTGTTCTGTTCGGGCGGGATATCCAGCGCCTTGGCCCCCGGCGGGGGCGGCGTGGTGGTGATGTAGAGCTTTCCTTTGGCGTCCTTCCAGCGGTAGATCTGGGACTGGGCCGGCGCAGGTTTCTGGGCGTGGAGGTCCGAACCGGGGAATCCCAGGACTGAAACCAGAAGCATGAAGATGGAGAACCGCCGCCTGATCATCCGTGTCACCGCCCGAAGCGCTCGTCCAGAATCTCACACCAGAAGTGGTACACCATCTGATGGACTTCCTGGATGCGCGCGGTGATGGTGGAGGGCACCACCAAGGCATCGTCGACGAGGCTTTTCAGGGCGCCGCCATCCCGGCCCAGCAGGCCCAGGGTGCGGACTCCCAACTGTTTGGCGGATTCCACGGCCTTGATGACATTGGCGCTGTTGCCCGAGGTGGAGATGCCGATGAGCAAATCCCCGGGCCGGGCGAGCGCCTCCACCTGGCGCGAAAACACGGAATCGAACCCGTAGTCGTTGCCGATGGCCGTGAGCGCCGAGGTGTCCGTGGTGAGGGCGAGGCCGGCCAGGGCCCGCCGTTCCTTCAAATACCGCCCCGAAAGCTCCGCCGCCAGGTGCTGGGCGTCCGCCGCACTGCCGCCGTTGCCGCAGATCAGCAGCTTGCAGCCCCGCCGCAGCCGCTCGGCCATATCGTCGGCCTGGGCCAGGACATGGTCCAGCTCCGCATCGAAAAAGCCCTGCCGCAGGGCCGTGGAATCCTGGACTTGCTGCATGAGACGGGAACGCATGGGCAGGATTGTGGCAGCTTTCAGATGCCGTTTGGACCATCCGATGGCAAACTCTCCCTTGATGCTCGAATTCCTCGCCCTGAAACACCCCATGCTGGTCCACGTTCCCGTGGGCGCCGCGCTGCTGCTCCCCTTGGCGTTGATCGCCGCGCAGCGGCCGGGGCGGGGCATCAAGCCCTGGTGGATCACCTGCCGGTATCTGGCCTGGACCGGACTGCTGGGGCTCCTCTGCGCCATGCTCAGCGGGTGGCTTTGGGCCCGTCACCAGGGCCTCATTCCGCAGGGCAAGCTCCTGGCGCCGCATCTGCTCAAGCCCACGGCCGAGCAATGGCTCCAGGTCACCATCTGGAAGCATCAGATGGCGGCATCCGTCTCGGTGGTGCTGGGCCTGCTCACCCTGATGGCCTCCTACCGCAAACGCCAGGAACACCAGGGGCTCGGATTGCTGGCGCTCTTCTTCGGCCTGCTTTGGTGCGGCGCTTCGCTGACCGCCGGGTACTTTGGCGGGCAGATGACCCATCCGGCCCTCGGCACGGCGCCTGTGCAAGGGGCGGTGGCTGCAGCGGCCGAACCAACGGATCCTGAAATGGACGCGCCGCTGCGCGCGCTCGATTACGGCAGCCTGGAACCCATGCATCCGGAGCCTGTCCGCTCCACCACCCACGGCAATCGCTGGATCCGCGTCTGGGTGACCCCTTCGGGTTCCGACGCCTACCGCGCAGGCAAGCCGCTTCCGCCCGGCGCCTTCGCCGTCATGACCAGCCTGGAAGATCGTTGGGGGCGGCCTAGTTTCGAGAGCGGCCCGCTCTACATGCTGGAGACCCTGGCCGACGGGAAACCGAGCCTGGCCTATTACTGGCCGCGGGTCCCCGAGGCCAAGCGCGGCGAGACCGGTGGCGAGGCCTCGGCCTACTGGCGCGGCAAGAATCCCAATCTGGAAACCTGCATGGGCTGCCATTACAAGGGCCAGGCGCCCCTGGACGAACGCAGCACCTGGCGTACGCCGCGCCGCGTGAAACCCGAAGGCGAAGCCACGAGCACCGCGCCCACGGAATAGTTGGGAGCTATGAGCTATGAGCCATGAGCTATGAGCTATGGGCCATGAGCCATGAGCCACGAGCTTCGTGGGGATGCGGCCGCAGGCCGCGACCTTACTAAAGGAGCGCCGAAGGCGCCTCCAGAGTAGCTGATAGCCCATGGCTCATGGCTGACAGCCCATAGCTCCTGGCCCGGGATCATTCATCGCCCACGAGCACTTCGCGGGGCTTGCCGGCGCCGCGGTCGGGACCGACGATGCCCTCATCTTCCATGCGGTCGATGAGCCGTGCGGCGCGGCCGTAGCCGATGTTGAGCTTCCGCTGGAGCAGGCTCGTGCTGGCCTTGCGCTCTCGCTTCACCACGGCCACGGCGCGCAGGTAGATATCGCTGTCGCCGTTCAAGGTCGCTTCGCCGCCCTCTTCGGCGACCTGCTCCTCGTCCGTTTCCATGGCGCTGATGAGCGCCTGGTTGTAGGCCGGCCGGCCCCGCTCCTTGAGCCAGGTCACCAGGCCCAGGGTTTCCTCCTCGGTGAGGAAGGGCGCATGGATCCGGTGGGGCCGCGCGCTCCCGGGGGCCAGGAACAGCGCGTCCCCCTTGCCGAGGAGCTGTTCGCCGCCGCTGCTGTCCAGGATGGTGCGGGAATCGATCTTCGTGTTCACGCGGTAGCTCAGGCGCGAGGGCAGATTGGCCTTGATGACGCCGGTGACGATGTCCACGCTCGGGCGCTGCGTGGCCAAAATCAGATGGATGCCCACGGCGCGGGCTTTCTGGGCGATGCGGGCGATGCTGTCCTCCACCTCGCTGCGCGCCACCATCATCAGGTCCGCCAGCTCGTCGATGACCACGACGACGAAGGGCAGCGGCTCCAGCACCGCCGGGCGGTCCAGCCAGCGCGGGTTCGGCGTGCGGTCGCCCAGCTCCACGATGCCGCCCGCGCTGTTGATCTTCGCATTGAACTGCTCGAGGTTGCGCACGCTCAGGAGCGCCAGCCGCCGGTAGCGGTCCTCCATCTGCGCCACGACCCATTTCAGCACCCGGCCCGCCTCCTTCATGTCCGTGACCACCGGCGCCCAGAGGTGCGGGATGTCCTCGTAGACGCCCAGCTCCACCATCTTCGGGTCCACCAGGATGAGTTTCACCTCCGCGGGCAGCGCCCGCATCAGGATGGAGCAGATCATGGCGTTGACGCCGACGCTCTTGCCGCTGCCGGTGCTGCCGCCGATGAGCAGGTGCGGCATGCGCGTGAGATCGGCGACGATCGGAGCGCCCGCGATGTCCTTGCCCATGGCGAGCAGCAGGAGCGACGTGCCATCCTTGCTGCGGGGGTCGCGGAAGGCGGGCGAATCCAGCACCTCGCGGAAGGTGATGGTCTCCCGGTGCGTGTTGGGGACCTCGATGCCCACGAGGTTCTTGCCCGGGATGCGGTCGATGCGCACGGCTTCGGCCTTCAGCGCCAGCGCCAGGTCGTCCTCCATGCCCAGCACTTTCGCCAGGGGCACGCCAGGATCCGGCTGGAATTCGTAGACCGTGACCACCGGACCCGGCTGCATCCCCACCATCAGCCCCTTCACCTTGAATTCGGCGAGCTTCTGGCCGATGAGATCGCGCGTGGCTTCCAGGTCCTTCGGGTCCAGCCGGTGATGCAGGGCGGGGGGGTCGAAGAGCCGGCGGGGCGGAAGCTCCACGCGGTCCGCGATGGAATTAAGAGCCGGTTTCACTTTCCCGGAGGCCGTCATGGAGTGGATGGTCGGCAGCGCGCCGTTGGGCCCATTCAGGGGTTTGGCTGGCGTGGGCTCCATCAGCGGCAGGGGCTGCTGCTCGGAGACCCGGCCGTATTTGTCGGTCATGGTCCGGGCCTGCACCAGCGGTTTCCGCGGGGTGGGGGGAGGCGGCAGGTTCCGAAGCAGCGCGGGTTTGACCGGGTGCGGCAGGCGCTCGACCGGCTCATTCGATTGGGTCATCAGAATGTCCGAAGGCGACAAATCCATCCCTTCCAGGTTCACGGAATGGATGACGGGGTAGGAGAGCTCCTGCGGGATCTCGGGATGCATCCGGCGGAATTCCGCGGATTCCCATTCGGCCCTCGAAAGCGCCGCGGATTGCTCTTCCAGCAGCCGCTGCTGCTCGGCGATGAAGGCCAGCTGCCGGGCATCCTGCACATCGAAATCCGGCAGATTCTCCACTCCTTCGTTTTTCAGGAAGGGCCGTTTCACCATCCCGATGAATCCGCGCACGCCCGTGTGGACCCCCTTGGCGCCGCGCATGGGCAGCGGCTTCAGCAGAGGCCAGGCCTTTTCGCCCATCCACCTGGCCAGCAGCGAGGCGCCGGCGCGGGTGAGGGCGGGCGCAAGGACGAGCGCCGAAAGCAGGAACAGCACCGTCAACACGATGGGCAGGCCCCAACCTAGGAGCCGGTACAAAGGCGGGAACAGGACCGACCCGAGCCAGCCGCCCCATCGCAGGTCCATGGGGCTCATGCCATCGCCGAGGGAAAACTTCCGGACACCCAGCGCGCCGAGGGCGGTCCACAGCACGAAGGCCAGGGACAACCAGGCGAGGCGTGGCGCGAGGCGGGCCAGCCACCGGGCATCTTCGCCATCGGCCGGCGGCACCCAGCACTCCCATAGGATGTAGACGGGCACCAGCCAGGAGCCTGAGCCCACCAAGGTCATCATGATGCCCGCCAGGATGGCGCCGAAGGTGCCGCAGAGGTTGTGCACGGGCTGCCCCAGATTGCCCGAGGAGAATGGCATCGGGTCCGTGGGGTGGTAGCTCAGGAGCGACAACAGCAGGATCAGCGCGAACACTGATGCCACCGCTTTCGCCAGGATCGGACCCAACCCCTTCAAATCATCTCCATGGATACGCAATTTAGTGTATCTGAGCCGAAGGCTGTGGGCTGTGGGCGGTAGGCCGTAGGTGATTTGGAAACGGCCCGAAGGGCCGCGTTTTCCCTACAGCCCAGAGCCTACGGCCGACAGCCTATCTCCGCATCGCCGCACGGCCGCCGGAACCTCCGCTCCGAGGGCTTTTTTGTTCGAGCACCGCCAACCGCGAGTCGGGGTTCCAGGCGGGTTTGCGCAGGTCTTCCAGGTAGTCGCCCACCTTCACGAACTGCCAGCCTTCCGCCCTAGCTCGGTCCATGAAGGCCCCGAGCTTCTTCGAGGGCCGGTCCGTTTCCGCCCGTCCGCTGCCCAGGTGCATGAGCACGATCAGGCCATCGGAATCGCGCTTGGAAAGCCTGGCGTGGAGCCGTGCCAGCACTGCATCTCCGCTGCGGTAGATGCTCTTTTCGGTGGAGGTGGCCCAATCCAGCGTGTCGGCGCCTTCGCTCCAGCCCACGTGGCGGAATCCGATTTCCTCGGCCCATTCGCGCAGTTCCCGGGTCTGTTCGCCGTAGGGCGCGCGCCAATACGGATCCATGGGACGTCCGAGCACCTGGTAGAGCGCGCGGTCGGCGGAAAGCAGTTCGTCCAGGAATTTCTCCTTGGTCCACTTCGCGTCGCGCCTCATGCCCGGCGCGAAATGGGGGTGGTTCATGGTGTGGTTGCCCAGGTCATGGCCTTCCTGCTCCATGCGCCGGACCAGGTCCGGGAATTTCTGGATGAAGACCCCCGTGAGGAAAATCGTGGTGCGCACGTTCCGCGCTTTCAGCGTGTCCAGGATCTCCTCGGCGCTTTCATCCGAGGAACCACCATCGAAACTCAACACCATGCGCCGCTGACCGGATTGGATCGCCCGGGGTCCACGGACGAGGTTGAAGCCTTCTCCCGCCCCGGCCCAGAGCGGCGCGCCCGGAAGGGCCGCGGCGGGCGCGGACCGTGGCGCGGGCCATGGAGAGGGAATGGGAAGCGGTTGGGGTTGGGGCCAGGCGCGGACATCGACGGCGATGGGCTGTCCTGGCCTGGACGGTTCGGGCAGGCTGCGGCGCCTCGTAGGGGGCGACAACTCGGCTTTCAATACGGGCACCACCACCGCCGCTTCGGCGGGCGCAGCCGTTGCCGACATCGCCAATTGGTGACGCAGCGTGTCCAATGCGTCCTCGGGCGGCCTTGAAGGCTCCGGGGGCCGCGGCCGGGAAGGGCGCGGCTCCATGGCCGGGGCCACGCGCGGCGCGGCCCCGAAACGCCAGCGGGCCAACACCTGCCCTTCGGCCGTCCGCAGGTGCGCGACTTCCCCCGTCGGAGGCCGGAACATCTCCCAGCGCACGGGACCGAAGGACGCATGGTGCGTTTCGCGGATGGAGCGACCCTCCAGCACCAGGTCCATGGGGCCATCCACTTCCCCCTGCACCACCAGGACGCCGTTGAGGACTTGGCAGGTCCACGGTTTCAAGGCGGCGGCTGGTTTCGGCGGCGCGGCGGGCGGAGGTTCCTTCTTGCCGCAGGCCAGGAGACCCATCAGCAGGAAAATCACCCTTCCGCCGGTCCTCACGCGGCCCCCCGGCAGCCTGCCCAGTAGTTCGCCTTTTCGCGGATGCGGACGCTTTCGACCGCCAGGCCATTCTCCTGGAGATGCCGATAGGCCCACCGCGCGAGCGATTCCGCCGTGGGATTGAGGCCTTGGAGCCGGGGCTGCTCATTCAAGAGCGTGTAATCCACTTCAGCGACCCAAATGTCCAACGCAGCCTCAAACGCTGCTTCGGCTTGGCGGCCGGCCCCCTCGTCCATGAGGACCGTGGCTTCGATGTCCCAATTGTGGCCATGGCGCGCCTCCACGAATCCCGGCAGATCGTGGAAGTGATCCGCCACGAAAGGGCGGCGCAACGTGAATAGGTAGGAGTCCACATTCCAAGTCTAGGTCGTGGTGCAATTCCTGCCCATCAATGCTTGCAAGTCCAGGCGCAGCCAGGGCCTTGGCTGGAGGAAAACGGCCCCCCGTTGCCAGGGACGATCCTGCGCCGCGTTCACCCCAGTTCTTCGCGCAGCGCCGCGAGAAAGCCCAGGAGGATCTGCTGGCGGCTGGCGGCCAGGGCTTTCGCGGAGGGCGTGTTCATGCCTGCCGCAAGTTTCAGGAGCTTCCGCTCGAAATGGTCCAGGCTGAAGGCCTTGTCATCCAGGTCCCGCCTTTCGGCCCAGGGATCCCCGGGATGCCAGAGGGACGCGCCGAAGCTCGCGCCGGTGGCGAAGACCCGCGCCAGGCCGATGGCGCCGATGGCTTCGAGGCGGTCCGCGTCCTGCACGATGCGGGCCTCCAGATCCGCCGCCACGCCCCCGCCCGAAAAACTATGGGTCAGGATGCACTCCGCGATGCGGCCGGATTTATCCCCGATCAAAACCAGGCCTGAACACAGCCCTGGAGCCAATTCGGCGCTCATTTCGGCGGTGCGCCTGGACTCCTCGTGGTTCTTGGGCACCCACACCAGGTCGTGGAGCAGCGCGGCCGCCACGGCCACGTCCCCGTCGGCCCTTTCGGCCTCGCAAATACGGTGGGCCATGCGCGCCACGCGAAGACTGTGGGAAAGATCGTGGGCTGCGTCGCGGGGGGATGCCTCCGCGTCCAGATGTGCCCGGAAGCGGGCCAGCAGCGGATTGAACCAAGGATAGGCAGACTGGAGGCTGGAAAGATCCATTTCGCAAGCATAGCGGTGAGACGATCGCCCCGCTTCGGGCATCCTAGAATCCAGGAGCGCAGATGAAACTAAAATCCTGGCCCTTCGTCCTGGCTTGCGCCCTGTGCTCCGTCGGAGCCTTTGCCCAGGGCCTGAAGAATTTCGATCCCGTGAAGGACATCGGGGTGGGGCTCCGGAGCGGCAAGGTTGTGGTCACGGTGCCCGAAGGCGCGCATCTCAAAGCGGCCTTCATGGGAATCAAGCTGGCGCCGGGCGCACCGGGAAGCCTCGACGTGGGCCCGATGCCTCCCACCGTGGACAAGGACGAGCTCGGCGACGGCGTGTGGCACGGCAGCGTGGCCATCCCCGTTAAAGGTTCAGGCCTCGGCGGCACCGTGGAGCTGCTGGTCCGGTACCAGCCTTGCACCGAAGGCGAGGGCGGCGTCTGCTTCCCGCCCACGACCCAGACATTGAAGGTGAAGGCATCGGATATCCCGGCGTTGAAGGCTGTTTCGGAGCCCATCGCAAAACCCGGTCCAACCCCGGCCAATGCGGAAACGAGCCCGGCGGTTCCGGCGCCACCACCTGCGGCCCCCAAGCCCGATTCTGGAGGGAACCCGGGGCTTTTCTGGACCCTGATCGCCGTGTTTTTGGCGGGCATGGCCGCGAGTCTGACGCCCTGTGTTTTTCCGATGATTCCCATCACCATGGTCATCATCGGCGCGAAAGGCGGGGGCAAACTCAAAGGCCTCATGCTCAGTCTGATGCTGGTGCTCGGGATGGCTGTCACCTACACCACGCTTGGTGTCATCGCTGCGAGCACAGGCGCGGCCTTTGGCGCAGCCGCCCAAAAGCCCGCCTTCCTCGTGCCTGTGGCAGTTCTCTTCGTAGTGCTGGCCATATCGCTTTTCGGGGCTTTTGAAATTCGTCTTCCAGCAACATTGCAAGCCCGCCTTCAGGGTGATGGACAGCGCAAAGGCCTTGCGGGCGCCTTTGTCATGGGACTGGTACTGGGGCCGATCTCCGCGCCCTGTGTCGGACCAGTGATCGGTGCCGTTTTGCTTAAAATCGCCGAAAAGGGGGATGTGGTTTCAGGCGCAATCCAGCTTTTTGTCTTCGCGCTTGGCATGGGCGTGCTCTTCGTGGTGGTGGGCACCTTCAGCGCGGCGCTGCCCAAGAGCGGCGACTGGCTCACGCGTTTGAAACAGATCATGGGCCTCGTGGTGCTAGCCTTCGCCGTGTGGAGCCTGCGCTACATCGTTCCGGAGTGGGCGAACCTGGCCATGTGGAGCCTCGTGGCCCTGGTCGGCGCGGCGGTGCTGGGCGCCTTTGAAACCGTCGCCGGGCTGGTCCAGAACGTGTTCAAGGCCCTCGGATTCCTTTCCCTGGCGCTCGGCGTGCTGCTGGGGATCCGCGCCATGGAGGCCTTCACGCAGGTCCAGTTGCTTCCCAGCCTTGGCGCGGCGAAATCAGAATCCAACGCGCCGGCCTGGATCCAGCAGGATCTGGAAGCGGCGCTGGCCAGGGCCAAGGCCGAGCACAAGATCGTGCTGGTGGATATCTATGCGGAGTGGTGCGCGCAGTGCCACGAACTGGATGAGAAGACCTGGCCAGACCCCGCCGTGCGGAAATGGATCGCCGAGAATGCCATCCCCGTCCGCATCGACACCGACAAGGCGCGCCCGGACCTGGCGGTGGCCCTCAAGATCGGCAGCTACCCGACGGTCCTCCTGCTGGATGAAAACGGCCAGGAGAAGAAGCGCAGCCTGGGATTCCAGAAAGCCGCGGCGATGCTGGACTGGCTACAACGCTGAGGCGGTGGTCCGTGGGATGCGGTCCGAAGGCGAACGAAGGTCTCGCCTGCCCCCCGCTCTCGGTTCACGGCTTCGTGGGTAGTTCGCTGAGCACCCGGTTCGCCCGTTCCCTCACGATTCCGTCGCCGTAACCGCTCCACCACCAAGCCAGCTTGCCATCTGCGTCGACGATGAAGGTGGTGGGAAAGGCCTCCACGGGGCCAAGCACATTTGGACCATGTTTTCCGACACCAGCGCGGAAGGCGCGGAATCCGGGCAGGGCGCGGTTGTTCTTCATCAGGAACGCCTGCATCACGGGCCAGCCATCCTCATCCATGTTGACGGGGATGATCGCGATGGGAAACTTGGCCTCTTGCTGCTGGAGGTTCGCCAACTCCGGCAGGGAACGGCGGCAGGGCGGGCACCAAGTGGTCCAAAAATCCACAACCACCACCTTGCCGCGATACTCCGAAAGCAGCCGGTTCTTGGATCCATTGCTAAATCCGAACTCGGATACATCGCGCCGTTCCGCCTTGGGAATCAAGCCCGAATCCCGGGCATCGCCAGCCCCCAAGGCCAAGGATGCGAGAGCAGGAATCAACAGGGATCTCAGGTTCATGGCATGTCTCCAACTCAATGGTCCAAACTCCGTTCAGGGCTTGCCCAGGTGCTTCTCCAATGTCTTGTCCAGATTGGCGCCGCGCAGATCGCTTTCGGTGGCGAGGATCCTGCCGTCGGGGCCCACCAGGATGGGCTTGGGAATGCCGCGCACACCGTAGGCTTCGGCCAGGGGGCTGCGGAATCCCTCTTCCACGAAAGCATGGTTCCAGGGCATGGCGTGGCTCAGATCCGCGCGATAGGGCGCGATGTCCTCGGGCTTCTGATCGAAGCTCAGGCTCAGCACACGCAGGCCCTTGTCTTTGTATTTCGCAAAGGCGGCATGAAGCTGCGGCATCTCGCCGCGGCAGGGTCCGCACCAGGTGGCCCAGAAATCCAGGAGCAGGTATTTGCCCGCGAACGATCCATTCGTGAAGATCGTCTTCGGGTCTTCAAGGCTCTTGATGCTGAAGGCCGGCGCAGTGATGCCGATGGCGGTTTTCGCCGCGAAGTCCACGGTCCGGTGGGCCTCCCTGGCATAGGGTTCCTTGGCGTAAGCTTTGTCGAGCTTTTCGAGCGCCGATTTCCATTGGGCTTCGTCCTTCCGGAAGAACCCCTCCTCGAACTGGGCATAGATCAAGGGGCCACGCACGCCCGGGTCCGCATGATGCTCCCGGGCCTGGGCCAGGTAGGCGTCCGCGGCCTTCTCATCCGTCATGGCTCCCACCGCCGAAAGCAGCAGCCGGGGTTCCAGGGACCAGGCGGGGGAAGTCGGCGGCAGCTCCGCCACCACCGCCTGCCTCAGCTCCGGCGTGACTTTGACGCCGGCCCGGGGGGCCATGTAGAGCTTCGCCACCAGGAGCGCATGCCGCACCTCGGGGCGTTTTTCAGCCTGGAGGCGGGTCTCGAAGGAGTCCATCATCGGCCCGAGGTGCGGGTCGAAGCTCGCCCGGGGTTTCCCGAAGGAAATATGGAGCGTGAAGGCCTCCTGCACCGCCTTCATCCGGGTCCTGACCTCGTTCAGGACCGCCTCGGCAGCCTGGGCGGATCCCGCCGGAGAGGCCGGTGCCGCAGGCGGGGCCGTCTGGGCAGGAGGTTGGACGAAACACACCATGGGAACCTCACGACGAGCGAACCACCAGGATCACAGCAGAGCCCGCAGGCACTCAAGCCCAAGTTCCGTGCGGCTCAGGTACCAGGTCATGGCCTGGCCATCCACCAGGTGGACCTTCGCGCCGGGGAAGCGTTTCCGCAGCTCCGCCGCGTGCCGTTGGGTGAACCGGTAGGGCTCCGAAGGAAGCAGGACCACCTCCGCTTCCAGCGCATCCAGATCCTGGTCCGCCAGACGTGGATAGCGTTCCGGTCCGATGGGAGTGAATCCAGCGCAGCGCACCAGATCCCCGAGGTAGGTGTCCGGTCCGGCGGAAATCCAGGGCTCCTTCCAGATGAGCGTGAGCGCCCGCGGACCCCCTGCCTGGCGTCGTCCGAGCAGCGCCTTCAAATCCGCGGCACGGGCCTTCGCCTGCGCCGCCGCGCCGAGCCGCCGGCCCAGCAGGAGCCAAGCGGCCATGCAATCCTCCAGGGTGCGGATTTCGAGGGCCAGCCATGGAAGGCCGAGGCCCGTGAGCGCGTCCGCCGCGGATTCCAGGTTCTCGTCCTTTTCCAGGATCACCAGGTCCGGCTTTAGCTCCGCGATGCGCTTGAAATCCGGATCCTTGGTGCCGCCCACGTCCGGCACCGTGGCGCGGATCCATTTCGGCGCGATGCAGTAGCGGGTGCGGCCCACCAGCCGCGACGCCAATCCCCACTGCACCAGCAGCTCCGTGACGCTCGGCACGAGCGAGATGATGCGCTTCGGCGAAGCGTCGAGGGTCGAGGGTCGAGGGTCGAGGGCGGGCGCCGACTGCTTCGCCTCCTTCCCCATGACCCGGACCGTTAAGGTTGAGCCCGAATGCGGATCCACCGCCTTCCCCTGCCCCACGTCGCAGAGCCGCAGCGCGGGGCAGTTCCCGCAGTCGGGTTTGCGGGCCTCGCAGCAGCGGCGGCCATGGAAGATGAGCTGGTGGTGCAGCTCGATCCAGTCCTCGCGCGGAAAGAGGCGGCAGAGATCCACCTCGACCTTTTCAGGCGTCCTTGCGGCGGAAAGCCCCAGGCGGCGGGCCACCCGGAAGATATGCGTATCCACCGCCAGGGCCGGGACGCCGAAGGCGTTGGCAAGCACCACATTGGCAGTTTTCTGGCCGACGCCGGGCAGGGCCGCGAGTTCCGCGGCATCTTTCGGCACCTTCCCGGAATGCCGCGCCAGAAGCGCGTTGGCGAGGCCGAGCAGGTTCTTCGCCTTGTTGTGGTAGAAGCCCGTGCTGCGGATCAGGGACTCCAACTCCGCGGGTTTTGCCTTCGCAAGGCTTTCTGGGTCGGGATAGCGCGCGAAGAGTCCGGGGGTGGTGACATTCACCCTCGAATCCGTGCACTGGGCGCTGAGCACCGTCGCCACCACGAGCTGGAAGGGATCGCGGTGGTCCAGCGCGCACTTGGCGTCGGGATAGGCCCGCGCCAGGTCGTCCTGCAGCGTCTTCAGCTTCGGCTTGGTCCATCGCATGGATCCAGTCTAGCGATGGCTGGTCTCTGATTCCGCTCCCCGGCCCCGGGGACCGCCGATCACGGTGCTGGCGCCAAGGTGTACTCGAAGCCATAGAAGTGCTGGCCGTCCCGGATATCGATGGTCAGCTTTCCCGCAAGGCCCTTCAGTTCGCCGGTGCCCGAATCGGGCACCACCGTCACCGTCAATTGGCCCGCGCCGCGCGTCATGGTCCCGCTGTGCTGCAGGATGAAGGTGCCGCTGCGGCCGTGCAATTTCCCGCTCACTTTCTCGAGGGCCACATACCCCGCGGAGCCCTTCACCTCCGTGCCGGCCATCAGCATCTGCCCCAGGCTGGACGCTTCGAGGTCGCCATGGAACCGCTTGTCGATGGACATGCGTCCCAGGCCTGGATCCGAAGCGGCCTCGCCCGGCAGGGGCGCGAGCTTCACGTCGAAAGTGCCGCTGGCTTGGATGGTCACGGAGGACTCCTTTTTAGGCGCGGGTTTGGGCTGCGCCGCCGCCTGGGCGGGCAGCGAGGTGCAGGCGATGGCGAAGGCGAGGTAATGAAGCGTGGTTCGCATGGATTCTCCCCGGCTATCCCGGATGGGGGCCCGTCACGGAATTATCATCGGATTTCCGCTGGGGCCGAACAGCTCTTGATGCGACCCGCTCGGGCCGGACGTGGGGAGCTTGGCGGCCCGAGCGGAAACCCCCGGGGTGCGCGCGTGCCGGGCTCCGACCGTCTAGAATGGAAGGCGAGGTGTCGATGTCATTGCTGCTCACCGGGAAATTGGACTGCCAGGAAACCTCCCTCCACTACCGCCAGATCATCAGGCAGAACATCAAGAAACTGGGATTTTCGCCCGGACTCGGCGTGATCCTCGGCTGCGACGACATGGGCTGCGTCGTCTACCACAAATGGCTGATGAAGGACTGCGAGGACCTGGGCATCGACGCCAAAGACATCGGGGTGGCCAGCGGCATGGAGCTGGTGAAGACCGTGGCCCGGCTCAACCAGGACGACAAGACCCAGGGCATCTTCATCTTCTATCCCCTGCGCTACGCGGACATCAAGGATGACGAGGTGATGGACCTGGTGGATCCCGAGAAGGACATCGAGGGCCTGCACGCCACGAACATCGGCTACCTGAACAAGTACCGCAAGCGCATGGACGGCACGGACCACCGCTGCATGACGCCATGCACAGCCCGCGCCATGGTGAAGACACTCAAGCGCGGTTTTGGGGATACCTACTTGAGCGGGAAAACGGTGCTCGTCATCAACGACTCCCTGCGCATCGGCCGCCCCCTCACCGCCATGGTGGCGAACCTGAAGGCCACGCCGATCCTCTGCCACCAGAACACGAACCCTCAGCACCTGGAGCGGTTCATCCAACTGGCCGATGTCATCGTCAGCGCGGTGCCGGCGCCGGGGTTCCAGATCCGGACCGAATGGATCAAGGACGGCACGCTGTGCTTCGATCTGAGCGGGCAGGGGAATTTCGATTACGAAGCCCTGGACGCCCGTGGCATCCACTACACCGACACCACCAAGAACAGCATCGGCAAGGTCACCCGCGCCATGGCGCTGCTGAATCTGACCTACGCGGCGGGCGTCGAATGAGCTGTTCATCTGGTTGATTTATTTTTTACATTTTGTCAAATTAATCACAAATATATAAGGTGTTCCATGTGGCGCATGAAGCGTATCAACGACCTGGACAGCCTGCGGGGCCAGCCGACCACGCCGCCCCTGGTCATGATGGAGGCCGTGCAGACCATGGCGGAACGCGGGGAGCCCTGGCTGGTCCTTCAAATCAAGGTGCGGGGGGACCAGGATCCGCTCTGGCTGGCGGACTTCCCGGAGCGGAAAGACGCCTTGTTCTTCAACGGCGAGGAGACCATGAAGGGCCGGTGGGACGAGGCCCGGAACGTCTTCTTCGAAGAGGACGGCCTCACCTGGAACCTGGAAGGCCGGCCGGTCACCGTGAGCGCCATGGAGGATGAGGCCGCCGAGGAGGACGCCGGAATCGAAGAAGAGCGGGCCCGGCGGGGGCGGCTGAGGGGGCTGTGAGCGCAGGGTGGCAACGGACGCCTAAACAATTTCTCTGAATTCAACCCTTCCCCGCCCGATCCGCCAAAGCCGCGTTCCTGCTCACTCTCCAGATGGCGAGCAACTGGTCCAGCAGGGGGCCGAAGTCTTCGAGCGGCATGGCGTTGGGACCGTCGCTGAAGGCCTTTTCGGGACAATCATGGACCTCGAAAAAGAAGCCGTCCACCGCCGTGGCCGCGGCCCGGGCGAGGGTGGGGATCATCTCCCGGGCGCCGCCGGTCTTGTCGCCCAGGGCGCCGGGCTTCTGGACGCTATGGGTCGCGTCGAAGACCACCGGGCAGCCGGTCCTGCGGAGGTGGGGGAAGCTCTGGAAATCCACCACCAGGTTGCCGTAGCCGAAGGTGCTTCCGCGCTCGGTGACCCAGAGATCGCCGTGGCCGTCGACGCTCCGCATCTTGTCCACCGCATTCTTCAAATCCCAGGGCGCCAGGAACTGGCCCTTCTTCAGGTTCACGGTGCGGCCCGTCCTGGCCGCGGCCACCAGCAGGTCCGTCTGCCGGCAGAGAAAGGCCGGAATCTGCAGCACATCCACGGCGTCCGCCACCGGCGCACACTGATGGCTCTCGTGCACGTCCGTGAGCACGGGCACCCCGAGTTTCTGCCGGACTTCCGCGAGGATGTCCAGGCCCTGTTCCATCTCGACGCCGCGGTAGCTGTCCTTGGACGTGCGGTTGGCCTTGTCGAAGCTGCTTTTGTAGATGAAGGGGATGCCCCGCTCCTCGGCGATGTCCCGCAGCTGCGCCGACATGAAATGCGTGTGCTCCCTGGATTCGATGACGCAGGGCCCGGCGATGAGGAAGAAGCTGTTCTCGGTACAGGGCTGGGTGAAGTCCATGGTCGCTCCGGCGTGCTCAGCTCCTAGGGTAGCGCGGGAGCCGGCTGGGCAGACGGCGCCGATTGGGCGCCTGCCGACTGGAATCCTGCCAAGGGCCTGGGTCCCGGTCATGCGCGAGTTAAACGTTTACATTATGTAAATACATAACTTATATTGGTTGCATTTATGTTCATCCGGATCATCTTGGAAATTGGGGGGCAGCCGTGTTCAAACACCCTATGGAAGACGACCTGAACCGCCGCCTGGTGGCGACGCTCCAAGCCGAGGGCCGCATCAGCCACGCGGAGCTGGCGGAACGCCTCGGGGTGAGCCGCCCCACGGTCATCGACCGCGTGAAGCGGCTGGAGGAGAGCGGCATCCTCGAAGGCTACGCCGCCCTGGTGAGCCCCGCCTCGGTGCTGAAACCCGTCGTCGCCTTTGTGGCCGTGCGCTACCGCGCCAACAACGATGAAGCCCTGGAGCTGGCGCTCTGGCAGGCCCTGGAGAAGGAACGGGACGTCCTGGAAGCCCACACCGTGGCGGGCGAAGACTGCCTGCTGCTCAAGGTGGTGGCCGACACGCCCCTAGGCATGAGCGAGCGCCTGCGCAGCATCCGGGCCCTGGGCCCCCAGGTCACGACGCGCACCACCGTGGTGCTCCAGACCCATTTCGAAAAGCCCGGGCCGAGCCCCTTCCCGAACGAAACCCCCGTCAAAAAGGCCAAGCGCAAATGAGCCCCTTGCACCCGCTCATCGCGAACACGCCCGAACCGCCCTACTACGCCGCGATCTTCACGAGCCTGCGGACGGAAGGCGACGAGGGATACGGCCGCATGGCGGACCGCATGGTCGAACTGGCGGCCCAGCAGGCGGGCTTCCTCGGCGTGGAGAGCGTGCGGGAGGCCAGCGGCCTGGGCATCACCGTGAGCTACTGGACAGACGAGGAGGCCATCAAAACCTGGAAGAACCACATCGAACACGCCATGGCCCAGCGTCTCGGGAAAGAAAAATGGTACGCGGCCTTTTCCCTGCGCGTCGCCAAGGTGGAACGCGCCAGCGCCCGCCCCGGCATCAACGAATCGAAGATGTGAAGGAATCACCACAATGCCTCTGCTCGCCTATCTCACCTGCGCCATCGTGTGGGGTTCCACCTATTTCGCCATCGCCCTGGGCCTGGAATCCTTCACGCCCTACGGCATGGTGGCGGCGCGCTTCACGGTGGGCGGGATCCTGGCGCTGGGCCTGGGTTTCCTGCGCCGGGAACCGTCCCTGCGGAAGGAGGACTGGCCCCATCTGCTGCTCGTGGGAGCCCTGCTCCTGGCGGGTTCCAATGCCCTAGTGAGCTGGGCCGAATTGAAGGTCAGCAGCGGAATGGCCGCCATCATCTGCGCCATGGTGCCGGTGTTCCTGGCCCTTTTCAGCGGCGAGCGCATGGGCCCGCGCGCCTGGACCGGCCTGCTGATCGGGCTCGTCGGGGTGGGCGTGCTGGCGAATCCCCTGGCGGGCCGGATCCACCTCGGAGGGGTGGGCGCGCTGCTCTTGGCCACCATGATCTGGTCCTTCGGGACGCTCCACGGAAAGCACCACATCCAGGGCAGCGCCTATCTGAAGCAGGTCGGCGTGCAGATGCTGACCGCGGCTGTCATCGGACATGCGGCCGCGCCTTTGAGCGGCGGCTACCTGCACCACGGCCTCACGCTCAAGGCGGCCTTGGCAGTGGGCTATCTCGCCCTCTTCGGCTCCCTGCTCGCCTTCACCGCCTACATCTACCTGGCGCGCGTCTGGAGCCCCGCCAAGATGGGCACCTACACCTACATCAACCCCGTGGTGGCGCTGCTGCTGGGAAGCCTGTTCCTGCACGAGCCCTTCGGTTTGCGGATGGGCCTGGGACTGATCGTGATCCTGGCGGGCATCGCGCTGGTGCAGTTGAAGCCAGCTCCGCGGATGATGGCGGAATCCAGTTGACCAGGCAACCGCCGCGCCTCACGCCTCGCCGCTCCGCAGCAATTTGAAGGCGGCGAAACCAAGCACCAGCACCACGAGGCCCACCACCCAGGCCAGCCAGGGCCGCGTCTGGTCGCCCTTGTCGAGGATGATGCCAAGGCCATGGGGGTCCGCCTCGGCGGCCATCAACTTCAGCGGATTCCGGCTGTAGACCGCTCGGCTCGGCGGCAAAGCCCCCAAGTTGCCCGGCGCCTGCTTCGCGCGGCCGCCGAAGTGCAGGTAGTAGGGTTTGGAGGCTTCCGCCGGGAAGAGCAGGGCCTCGTGGCGGATCAGCAATTTCACGGATTCGAGCGTCGTGTTTTCCGGCAGTTGGAGGCGCATCCGATCCGAGATGGTGGGGTCCAGCGCCACGCGGGTGGCGCGGGTCTGCAGCGCCGGGAGGTTCCACACAGTGCCGCCGCCCATGGGCCTGAGCGATGGATGCCTCGAGCCGTTCGCGTCCTTTTCTTCCGCATCCACCCTCACGTGGACCGGCGCCACCGGGGCCTTCAGCAGCACGTCCGCCCCCACCACGCGCTCCGCGGCGGGCAGGCTCAAGCGCCAGGATTCGCCAGAAGGAGCCAAGGCTTCCTTCATGCGCTGGGGTTCGACCACTTCGTCGGCGTCCAGTTGTTCGGGCCAGGTGCTCGCGGTGACGCGCAGGCCCCGGAGGCTCGGCGCGTGACCCTGGGTGGGCACCAGGGTCACGCGGTAGCGCTCCGCATCCCAGGGCAGCGTGATCTGCGAGGTGTGGCGGTCGTTGGCAAGGTCGTAGACGAAAAAGGGCGAGGCCCGTTCCAGGGTCAGGTAGCCGCCGTTTTCCATGCGCCGGGAGATGTCCACGCGGGCCACCCAGGGGGATTTGCCTTCGAGGTCCAGATCGAGGCGCAGGTGTTCGCGCTCCCGCACCTGCCAGCCGTTCGGGAAAACCAGCGCGAACTCGGCGGTGGGGTAGCCCTTCGCATCCTTGCCCGCCAGGTAGTGGGCCGTCTCCAGCACCTGCGGCGCCCACAGGCCTTCGCGCTCCAGGAGGAACGGGATGGAATTGCCCTCGGCGTCGCCGATCCACAATCCCTGCCGGTTCCGCTGCGCTTCGCCATCCAGCCGGACCCGGGCCCAGCCATTCTGGGGGGCCAGCTCGAGGGGGCGGCGCTGCACGCGGGAACGGTCCTCAGCAGCGCAGCCGAGCAGCAGCGCAGCTAAGAACACCAAGGCGGTCCTGTTCATGCTGCCTCCCCGGGCCGCCGTTTCATCTTGTTCGCCAGCAAGGCCACGGTCAAAAAGATGCCGCCCACAGCGAGAAAGGCCAGGGCGCGCACGCCGGCGCTGGCCTGGCTCGTATCCACGCCCAGCAATTTGAGGCTCGCGATGGCCAGCCAGACGTAGCCTCCCACGGCGAGGGCGCGCCGCACGCCTTGGTCCTCCGCCGCGAAGCTGCGCAGCCATTGCATCGCGCCGCTGAGCGCCCAGACGAGGGTGACCGCGATGGAGGCGCCCCGGGTTTCCAGATAGCGTCCTCCGTAGTCCGCATAGGTGGGGAGGCCGCTCGCCTGGACCGCATGGACGATGCGCGCGGCTTCCAGGGCCAGCGTCAGGTTCGCCGTGAATTCCAGCGCCAGGAAGGCGAGCACCGCCATGGCCCCCTTGCGCCGCGCCATCAGCAGCCAGGCGGCGGAAACCAGCAGGCCTTCGGCGAAGACGCCGTTGAGCACCGGCATGCCTGAGGCCAGGTTGCCGGAATAGCGGTAGGAGAAGGTGTGCTCCCACACATCCACGCTGCCCACGAGCCACCGGATGGAAGCCAGCACCGCCATGCCGAAGGCCAGGCGCCGCAACGAAGCGATTTCCGATTCCTCCCAATCCTCCATCCCCTCGGCCCGGCCCGCGGCCCAGGCGAGGCCCAGCGCGAAGGCGCCCCACATCGGTCCGACCCATTTCCAGTGCATGGCGATGGGGACCGCCAAGGCCAGATGGCCCGCGGCCAGCACCAGCAGGCCCAGATCCGCCTGTTTTGAACCGAGCCGCGCCCGGAGCGGCTTGACCATGCCGAGGTTCACGGCGGCAAACAGCAGCGCGGGCCCCGCGAACCACTCCGGCGTCCAGGCCAATTTTTTCCACAGCGCCCAGGCCAGGCTCGTCAGGCTGAGGGAAACCAGGAACCAGAGGATCGTCGGCGTGCGGGGCTTCGCCTCCCCCTGGCCCGGAAGCCAGATCCAAAGCGCCGACAGCAGGGCATGGAAGCCCAGCAGCAGGAGCATCGTGAAGGCATCCTCCGGATCCGTGCTCAGCGAGGCCGCCGCCAGCAGGATCCACAGGCCCGTGACGGCCACCCAGCGCGCCACGCCCCACCGGGCGCCGACCTTGGCGAGGTAGGGCACGGCGAGGGCGGCGGCCATGAGCACCCCCAGGTAGAGGGTGAGCGCCACCTCGTGGTGGCCCCCCTCGCTGAAGGCGATGGGCGCCCAGAAGGCGATGATCAATGTCACCACGAGGGCGCCGCCGGATTCCGCCTTGGCCGCGAGGCCCCCGCCGAACATGATCGCGAGGCCGATGCCTGCGAATCCGAGGCTTGAGGAAAGCAACTTGGGATCGGTGCTGGTGCCGTAGTAGAGCGTGAGCAGCAAGGTGCCGAGACCCGCCGCCAGCACGCAGACGCCCAGCTTGCGGGTGCCCTTCACGATCATCATCGCGGCGCCGAAGGTCATGGCGCTGCCCGCCGCCAATCCGAGGAGCAGCCGCGGTCCTGGACCCAGATAGCCCTGCTGGATGGTCCACCCCAGGAAGAAGATCACGCCCAGCAGGAGGATGCCCGCGCCGATGCCACCGATCCAGAGCATCGGATTGGTTTCGGTGGGAGGCTTCGGCAGCCTCGGCGGCCTGGGGGGCGGACCGGGGCGCGGCACGGGCCGCGGCGGAGCGCCCACGGCGGCAGGCGCGGCCAGGGCCGCCGCTTGCGCCTGGGCCGTGAGCCAGGCCACCTGGTCTTCGAGCTTCTTCACGCGCTCTGCAAGGTCGGAGCCGTCAGGTTGGTCAGTCATCGGTTGCTCCGGGATCGTGGAGACATCATCCCAGATCCGCCATCAGAATGGCACGCACTGGCGATGCGTCGGCGCCCTCCAGCTTCAAGGGCAGGGCGATGAGCGTGTAGAGCCCGGGATCCACCTGGTCCAGCACGAGGCCTTCCAGATTGCGCATGCCCGTGCGGGCCAGGGCGGCGTGGCTTTCCAGGGCGGTCGAATCAAAGGGATCCACCGACGGCGTATCAAGGCCCACCAATACGCAGCCTTGGCCATGGAGGCGCTCGATCAGCTCCGGCGAGAGGCTGTTGAAATCCGTGTTGAAACGGCTGGGATCGGGAAAGGACTGTGTGCGGAAGAGCACGCGCGGCGCGAGGATCTCGCCGATGTCCCCTGGCAGGATGCGAGCTCCCCGCGGCAGGGAGACCCGCACCACCTGGCAAGGGCCGAGGTAGGGGGGAAGCTCGACATCAGAGATGCCCAGCCCATCGCGGAGGTAATGGGAGGGCGCATCCGCGTGGGCGCCCAGGTGCAGCGTGGCGGCGATGG
This sequence comes from Holophagaceae bacterium, assembly GCA_016720465.1. Taxonomy (NCBI): domain Bacteria; kingdom Pseudomonadati; phylum Acidobacteriota; class Holophagae; order Holophagales; family Holophagaceae; species Holophagaceae bacterium. Next base: position 620,586 of record JADKKO010000004.1, on the reverse strand, counting down.
AACTGAGATCCAGGTTGTCGCCCCGCGCCATGGCGCTGCCCACCGCCCGGGAAAACGGAACGTCTCCGGGCCACACGGCGATGCGTTCCGAAATGAGAGGCGAGATATCCAGGATGCGCACTAGGCCTCTCCTCCGGCTGAACCCATTCCTTTGGCCATTGGCCGCTCGTCCATGAGCCTGGTTTCATCGCCATCAGGAATGTAGGTCAAGCCCTCGTTGGAAGGTGGCCTATGTCCCGAGGACGTGAATCCCGATGATGGTGTGTCTTCAAGGTTTTCAGGCCAGCCCTTGCGGTCCAGCCGCACGAGAAGCAGGCGTTTCGCCATTTGCTCCGCCCAGGCCAGGACGCTGTCGGGCCGCTGCCAAGGATGCTTGGCCAGGGCCTGGTCGAAGGCCGCGCAAATTTTCGGCGGCAGGCCGGGAACCAGGTCCCGCAATGGTTTTGGCGCCTTGTGGGCCACTTCCACCAGGATGTCCGGCAGCGATTTGGATTGCACCAGGCGTTGCCCGGCGAGCGCCTCGTAGCCCACCACCGCGAGCGCGTAGAGGTCGCTCCGCGCATCCATCGGTTCGTCCCGGATCTGCTCCGGCGACATGTACAGCGGCGTGCCGATGACCACGCCCGTTTGGGTGAGGGTGCTGTCCACCGCCATTTCCTTGGCCAGGCCGAAATCCAGCAGTTTGAAACGCAGGCCATCGGGCGAGGCCGCGGCGAAGATGTTGTCGGGCTTGATATCCCGGTGGATCAGCCCGGACTTGTGGGCCGCGTCCAGCGCGTCGGCGCACTGCAGCAGCATGCTCCCTACTTGAGCCGGCGTGCCGGGACCGAAGGTGTCCAGCAGGCTGCGCAGGGTCGCGCCCTTCAGCCTCTCCATGACCAGGTAGATGGTGCCGTCCTCCAGTTCGCCGCTGTCGTAGATGGCGATGACGCCCGGGTGGTGGATCTGCGCCAGGGCCCGGGCCTCCTGTTCGAACCGGATGCGTTTTTCGGGGCTGTTGAAATGCTCGGGCTTGATGGCTTTGAGGGCCACCCGCCTCTGCAGCCGCTCATCTTCCACCTCGAAGACCAGGCCCATGGCTCCTTCGCCGAGCAACCGGGTCAGGCGGTAGCGCGAAGCGATCCGGTAGGGGAAGATGCGCGTGGAATCCAGCACCGAGCCGTCCGCGGCGCAGATGGTCAGGTTGTGGTCGAAGCAGCGCCGGCATTGGGGACAGACCTGGAGCAGCCCCGACCCCTGCTCCAGGAGCGCCTGCCTCGTGGCGGTCCTGCGCTGGGTGGCCGCCTCCACCTCCGAGCGCATCCGCGATAATTCCAGCGCCCCGCCCAACTGGTTGGCGAAGGTCTCGAGCAGCCGCTTTTCCGGTTCGCTCCAGGGGCCCTGCTTGCCTCTCACCATCACCGCCGCGCGGAGATCCCCGCTCATGCCTGACACAGGCAGGACCACTTCCCGGCCTTCCGGGAATGCGGGCGGCTGGTGGAGCCCCAGTTCAAGCGTCCGGAGATCCGGCGCCTCGCCCGTGTGGACCGTCAGCTTCGAAAGTCCGCCGTCTTCCATCCGCCAAACCTCGACGGAGGCAGCATCCAGCGATTGCGCGAGCTCATTGGCCATGGCCTCGGACCAGGCGCCCGGATCGCGCATGGCCTGGCGCGAGCTTTCGGTGAGGCGGTGCACGCGCGCCTGGGCATCCTCCAGTTCCGCGGTGCGGTCCAGGACGCGTTGCTCCAGGGTGCGGTTCAGGGCTTCGGTCTCCGCGTGGGCGCGGGCATAGCGGTTGGAAACGGATACGGCCATGCTGCCGAGGAAGGCCATGAATCCCACGGAAAGGGTGCCGACATAGGGCCACCAGCCCACCCAGTAGGCCAGTTCATAGAGTCCGCCGAGGATGACCATCGCCATGCCGAACGCGATGGTGCGGGCCTCCGCGCGGCCTTTCCAGGCGCCTTGCGCCACGAGCCACGCGCCCAGCAGCAGGCCGGGCAGGCCCCAGTAGGGCCCGATGGTCCGGATGACCTGGAGGGCCAGGTCCACCGGCAGGAAAAGCGCCAGGGCCGGGATGATGAAGGAGGCCTGGTAGACCCGCAGCCAGCGCGGAATGGGGTGGCCCAGGAAGGGCCAGAGGAATTCGATGAAGGGCGGGCTGCTGCTGAGCAGGAAGAACCAGGAGGCCCAGAAGGTGATGCGGGGATGGCCGAAGGGGCCGATGGCCCAATCCGTCAGGGCGCTTTCCCGCAGGCCCATGGAAATGGCCACCAGGCCGAACCAAAGGTAGTAGCGGGCATCCTTCCGCCTCGAGAATAGCTGCAGGTGGAAGAGGCCCATCATTACGAAGCTGATCATCAGCACCCAGTGGCTGAGGTCTGCGCGCGCGGAGGCGGCCTCCGCAAGGGCATTGGTCTGGGCCGCAAAGGCCTGCACCAGCGCCGAAGGGCCGACCCAGACCACCCGGCCCAGAGCCGTTCCGCGGCCGCCCTCCATTTCCGCGTACTCCGGCGGCAAGTCGGTGCGGATGGCCAGGCTGAGGGTATTCCCCGCAGGCGCCAGCGGTATGGCGAAGGCTTTCAGGTCTGAAACAGGAGGCCCTTCGGGAGGCGGTCCCAGACTGCCGGAACTGCCCACCAAACGGCCGTCCGCGTAGACCTCGGCGCTCGCGAAGGCCCGGCCGAAAGCCAGCCCCCATTCCTGCCCCCTCGCCCCCCGGGGCAGCTGGACCCGGCGGCGGAACCACACGGGCCCCGAAGGTGTGGGGCTCCGCACTTTCCGCAGGCTCGGTAGCTCGATCCACCCCTGGTCGTTCAAGTCGGGCCGGGCCCAGGCGGCATCATCGCCCGCGTGGTAGCGCCATCCCGCATCCAGGGCTTCGATGCCCGGCGGGGGATGGTCGAAGGCGTCTGGGCCCTCAGCGGAGGCACCCCCGACAGCACCGCCAGCAGGGGGAGGAAAATCCCCCACGCGCGGAAGCTGCGGAGCGTGCGGACGAACAGCATGGAGGATCCGAGAAGAAGGTCCAGTGTGGCAGAGCGGTAGGCCGCACGGGACAGCCGCATGGCCCGCAGGGCCCAGGTGTGCCACCTTGGAACCATGGATGCGCCGCTGCTCCTCGCCCTCGCCCGCCACCGGCTGGCCCTGGGCGCATCCGTGGACGCGGTGCATGTGTCGCACCGGGCCCTGCTGATGGTCTTCAGCCCATCCAAAGGTTCCGGACGCGGGTGGACCTGGGTCTTCCTGCTGCACCCGGGGCCCCGGCTGTGGCTCGTGCGGGAGGGCGACGAGGCCTGCCGGATTCTCAAAGCCGAAGCCAAGGTGGAGCTGTCCCGGCGCTGGGGTCTGGAATTGAAAGGCGCGCGGCTCGAAGCCGTCCATGGCGATCCCCGGGAGCGGTGGCTGGGACTGGATTTCCGGCGGCGCGTGCTCACCGGCCGCATCGAGGGCATGCGCCTTGCCTTTCAGGCCATCCCCGGCCGCGCCGGGCTCCGGCTCGATGGGTTGGATCTGAATGCGGTCCGGATCGGCATGGGCTCGCCGTTTCCGGCCGTGGCGCCCGTGCCCGACCACGATCCTCCGCCCCTGCTGAGGTGGAAGGACGCCTTCCCGGACCGCCTGGAGTTGGCCCTCTCGGGCGCCCTGGATGAAATTCTCGATGGCGAAGGCGATCTGGCGGCGCGCCACCACGCCTGGTCCCTGGCCCAGGCGGAACACCTGCTGCTGAATCCTGCGAAGGTCGCCGTGGACCGCCGGCTTGTGTCGGAGCGAGCCCGGCTTGATCGGCTGGGCGAGGCACTGAAACGGGACCTTGAACGCCATCGGGCTTCCCTCGGATCCAAGTCCAAAGCCTCCCGCCTCTCGGCCGAGCTGTATCGCTTGAAGGGCGCTCCGGGGCACGTGGAGCTGCTGGACGGCAGTACGCTGGACCTGCCTCCTGGATTGAACGCCGAAGCCGCTGCCCAGCGGTGGTACTCCGCGGCCAAGCGCGCGGAACGTGGACTGGCAAAGGTCGCGCAACTGGAAGCCGAGCGGCTGCGACAATTGAAGGCCCTCGATCTAGGCGCAGCGCCTCCAACCGAAAAACCCAAAAACAAGACGCCCATGAATCAACTACCCAAACGCGAGGACAAGCAGCCGAACCGGCGCGCCGACGGCAAAGGCCTGGCCTTCCGCTCCGTGGTCATCGACGGATTCGAAGTGCTCATCGGCAAAGGCGATGCGGACAACGACCGCCTCACCTTCAAGGTCGCAGCGCCTTTGGACTGGTGGTTGCATGTGGCAGGCGTGCCCGGCAGCCACGTCATCATCCGTAATCCCGACAAGCTGGGCGATGCCCCCCGGGAGGTGTTGGAGCGGGCCGCGGAACTGGCGGCCTTCCATAGCAAGGCCAGGGACGGCGGCAAGGTGGAAGTGCACCTCTGCCGCGTAGCCGATGTGAGCAAACCCCGGGGTTTCGAGCCGGGAAAGGTGATGCTCAAGCAGTGGAAGGCGCTGCGCGTATATCCAAAAGCGTGAGGCGGGGCGGAGGGCTGTAGGCCCAAGTCCCAAGTCTCAAGTCTCAATATGGAGGCGGCCTTTGGCCGCATTCAATTGTGGTACGCCGAGGCGCCTCAAAATGACTTGAGACTTAGGACTTGAGACTAGATCTTGAAACCCGGAGCCGGATGCCGTCACCGGCTCATGGTCAGCGTGTAGGGTGTGACGCTGCTGGAACTGGCGTAGCGGTTCACGCGGATCGTGATGACCTTCGACGCGGTCGCATTGGTGTTCTTGTAGCTCACGTGCTCGGTGGTGCTGCTGCCAGTGGAGGACGCCAGCTGCGTGCCGGTGCTGCTCAGCAGGTACAGATCGTAGTCCTGGGCGGATGCCGTGGGACCGGTCATGTCCACGATGAGCGTGCGGCCCGCCAGCAAGGTGACGTTGAAGTAGTCGTTGTTGTCGGTCGTGGATGGGAAGTAGCCGACGATCTTCGTGATGGTGGCACCCACTGCGTTGGCGGTGGCCTGGGTGTTGTTGGCCTCCACTTCATTAAAGGTGGTGGATACGGAATTGTTGATGGTGAAGCTCACGGCCGTGCTCGTGCCGATGTTGCTGGCGGCGTCATAGGCCTTGGCTGTCAGCGAATGCGCTGCGTTGGTCAACGTGGTGGAGTCCAGGGTCATGGAATAGGGCGATGCGGTGTCCGTGCCCTTCAGTACGCCATCCACGTAGAACTCGACCTTCGTGACGCCGACATTGTCCGTGGCCGTGGCATTGAAGGTGATGGTGCCGCTGGTGCCGGTCTCGGTTGCGCTGACGGTGGGAGCCTGGGTATCGGGCACGGCATTGCTGATGGTGAAGCTCACGGCCGTACTCGTGCCGATGTTGCTGGCGGCGTCATAGGCCTTGGCGGTGAGCGAATGTGCTGCGTTGGTCAACGTGGTGGAGTCCAGGGTCATGGAATAGGGCGATGCGGTGTCCGTGCCCTTCAGCACGCCATCCACGTAGAACTCGACCTTCGTGACGCCGACATTGTCCGTGGCCGTGGCATTGAAGGTGATCGTGCCGCTGGTGCCGGTCTCGGTGGCGCTGACGGTGGGAGCCTGGGTATCGGGCACGGCATTGCTGATGGTGAAGCTCACGGCCGTGCTCGTGCCGATGTTGCTGGCGGCGTCATAGGCCTTGGCGGTCAGCGAATGCGCTGCGTTGGTCAAGGTGGTGGAGTCCAGCGTCATGGAATAGGGCGATGCGGTGTCCGTGCCCTTCAGCACGCCATCCACGTAGAACTCGACCTTTGTGACGCCGACGTTATCCGTAGCGGTGGCATTGAAGGTGATCGTGCCGCTGGTGCCGATCTCGGTGGCGCTGACGGTGGGAGCCTGGGTGTCCGCAGGGGCGGATCCGAAGATGTGGGTGCCCAGCCGTTCGGTGGTCCCGGTGGCGGCGCCGTTCACGGCGGCCAGCGTCAACGGGGTCCATTCCGCAGGCGTGTAGGTCGGGTTTCCACCGCCGACCGTGGCGATCCGCGCGAAGGACTTGTCCGTGCCCCAGGCCGTGCCATTCCCCACGACATCCAGGCGGTCCGCCCAGGCGGCGGTGCCGTTGCTGGCGCTCAAAATCACCAGGTCGTCCCCGTTGAAATTGATGACGCCGCTGGCGGTTCCTGTGGCATAGGTGGGATTGGCCGAGGCGCTGTTCTTGAAGAGTAGGCTGGCGCCCGGCGCCAGGCTGCCCGTGAGGGCGAGGGAGCTGCTGGGAGCGAGGCCGGAAGGCGCGTCCGCGGCGGTGTTCGCGTAAAGGGCCAGGTAACGGGCCGGCGAGGCCAGGTTCATCACGGCGCTACCGACATTGGTGATCTCGATCCACTTGTCGTTGCTCAGGCCCTCGTAGTACTGGCTGATGAGGAGGCTGCCGGCGCCGCCCGCGGGATTCACGGTGAGCGTGAACGAGGCGCTGGCGGCGAGGCCGCCGCCATCCGTCACGGTCACGGTGACCACGGCTGTGCCGCTCTGGCCGGCCGCGGGAGTCAGGGTCAAGGTGCGGGCCGAACCCGTTCCGCCGAAGGTGATATTCGCGTTTGGAAGCAGTGCCGCATTGGAGGAGCTGCCCGCCACGGACAAGGAGGTGGCGGCGGTTTCCGCGTCGCCGATGGTGAACGAAATGGGCGCCGTCGGTGTGTCCTGCGCGGTGGCCTGGTTTCCGATGGCGGAAATGGTCGGCGCGGTGTTCGCCCCGGCGGCCGGGTTCACGGTGATCACGCGGGTCGCGGTCCCCGTGGCTGTTCCGTCGTTGGCGGTGAAGGTCACCGTGCTGGCGGCCGGACTCGCGCCGCTGTTGGTGAAGGTGTGGCTGGCCGCCGCTCCTGCGGCGGTGCCGCCATCGCCGAAGTTCCATGAATAGGTGAGCGGGTTTCCCGCGCTGCTGGTGGCGCTGCCCGCGAAATTCACCGCGGTGCCCGAGGCGACCGTCAGATTGCCCGTGGGGCTGGAGATGGTGGCCGTGACGGTGTTGGCGGGGGTTCCGCCCTGGGTCACCCACACTGGTGCCGACCACATCAGGTCGCCGTTGTCCTGGGTGATCTTGGCGTAATAGAAATGTTCGCCATTGGCCGGAGTGATGGTGGTGACCGCCGTGTTGGAGGTCTGGCTCACGGCGACGCCGCTGCCCGGGACGCCTTCGAAGATCTGCACCTGGGAGACCGTGTGGCCGTTGGCGCTGGAATAGTTCGCGGTCAGGGTCAGGGAGCCGCTGTTGACGAACCGCTCGCCCATGACATGGCCATTGGCCGTGAGGATGAGCTGCGCGTTCTTGTCCATGGTGGCGTAGACGCGCCGGGCCTTGACCGCATCCATGAAGCTCGCCATGGTGAGGGGCGTCCCGGTGGGAATCAACACGCCCGTCCGGTTGGTGGAGCTGGCGCCCCAGTTGGCGCAGTGGTTGTCCTGGTCGGTGCTGGGCGCCAGATGGTAGCCGTAGGCCAGGAGCGCGTTGAAGGTCTGCTCCCAACTGCTGTGGCCGGTCTCGGTTTCGGTGAGGTTGGTGGAGAAGGCCGAAGTGTTGAGCACTTCGCAGAGGGCCATGGCCTCGTCGCCATCAGCCGTGTAGCCCAGGGCCGTTCCGCCCACGATGAACTGGCTTGAGAGCGAAGGATGGTTGAACTGGCCCACCCAGCCCTTGGTCCTCATCAGCGTGTAGAGCCCCGCATAGTCGTTCTTGGGCGTGTTGTAGTCGCCGATGAGCTGGCCGGAGCCATTGGACTCCCAGTTGAGGACGCCATCCGCGTTCAGGATGTTCAAATGGCCGCCATTGCTGATGACGCCCCATTCCAGGCCGTAGATGCCCAGGAAGCCGGGGTTCGCGGCATTGAAGGTGGATGCGGCGGACAAACCGGACTGGTACAGGTTGTGGGCCGTGAGGGGATCTGCGGCGGTGTTGGTGCCCGTGGAGCCGTCGTACATGTGGTTGTGCTCGGAGCACATCAGCACGTCCAGGCCCTGGTTCAAGGCGAACTGGAAGGCCTGGGCGGGTCCATAGGTGCCGCTCTGGGGGGCATGCGCGCCCGAGCAGGTGCTGATCTCGCCGCCGCCGTCGCTGTGGTTGGTCTGGCTATGCAGATTGCCGAAATAGATGGTGTAGGGCAGGCCGCCCAGCGCGGGCCGCGATGCCTCGAACGGCGCGCCCTGCTTCGAGGCCGCGGCCAAGGCTGTGTCTCCGGCGGCGCTCACGGGCAGGGCCCGGAAGGCCGGCATGGAGGGCCGCGCGGGCCTGCCGACCTGGATGTCGAAGGTCTGGTCTTCCACATTCTCGCTGGCGTTGGCCAAGTGGTGCTCGACCCGGCTGGCCTGGTCGGGCTGCAAGGCCTTGCGGAATTCCAGCTGGGTCATCGAGCTCGCCATCATGCGCACTTTGTAGTGCCCGGCCGGAAGGACGCGGCCGCGGCGGTCCAGGCCATCCCAGGGCACGCGGACGGTCGCCTTGGCATTCGCCATGGGCGCCTCGCCCCGCCATGCGCGGAGGATGATGCCGCGGCTGTCCGTCAGCTCCACGCGCCACGCGGCCACCGCCAGGTCTTCCGCATCCGGGAAGCTGAAGTGCAGCGTGAACACCCGCGCGTCGCCGCCCTGGTCCCCCACGAAAGGCACCTTCAGCAGGGCCTCGAATTCGCTATGGTCGGGATGGGGGATCCTCGCGCCTTTCACAGGCGCCGGCGATTGCGCCGGGAGCGCCGAACCGATGAGCAGCGTGGCCAGAAGAGAGAGACAGGAACGGTGCATTCGCATGGGACCTCTGCAGTCGGATTCATTCAAGAATCAGGGGTCCGATGGAATGCCGGTGGTTAATTTTTGTTAATTTTCAGTATCGCGGTTCATTTACAAGGGACTATCGGATCCGTCATTCCGCCAAATATTGAGTTTTAAAAACGAGGAGGGGTTCTATCCCCTCCTCGTTTTATGGAAATTCGGCTTGGATCAGAATTTCAATCCGAGGCTGAACAGGAGCGTCCGGGCAGCAACGTAATTGTTGATGCTGGTGGGATGGCCGAAGAGCGAGCCGGTGGAAAGGACGCCGGTGGTGTTGCTGTAGCTCACGGTCGTGTTCCAGCTCACCTGTTCCTGGCGGTTGAAGACGTTGGTGATGTCGGCCCGCACAAACACCTTGTACCGCTTGGTGAAGTCATAACCGAACGTGGCGGTGTAATCGACATTGTAGTTGTCGTTGAACCGATTGGTGTTCCGGACGCCACCGAAAATGACGGATAAGGTCTTGTCCCCAGGGGTGACATAGCTCGGAGCCGCGGAATTCGAGCGGCTGTAGGTCAACTGGTAGGGCGCGCCGCTGTTGAACTGGACGCGGAACCCGTTGTCAAGATAGAACTTGTTCCAGGTGAACTTGCGGGTGGCGAACAGCTTCACCACCAAGGTCCTATCCGAAGACAGCAGCCCCTCTGCGTTATTGGTGTTGTAGGTAGGCGCGTAAGTCCCGGAAGTCAAAACATTGAAAGACCCGCCCTGGCCGGTCTGGTCGATGTTGCCGAACAGGCGGGAGAGGGTCGCGTTCGCGTAGATGTAGTACTTCTCGCCGGTGTACTCGCTGCTCAACAACAGGCCGGAATAGCGGCGCTTGGCGTTGGCGGCGTTCTCGAGCAGCCTCACGCGGATGTTGGTGGTTGGTTCGTAGTAGGTTCTCGTGGCCAATTGATCATGGAATTCCTTGTAGACGCCGACCGCCTGGAAGGAGAGGCGCGACGAGGCGGCATGCTTCAACACCAGGGTCGTTTCATCGGTGCGGGGTCCCTTCAAGTCGCTGGAGAAGCGAAGACCCGGATCACTGGTTGGATTGTAGGTATAGACCGAGGTGGAGCTGAAGCTCGAGCGCAGATGCGGGTCACCGCTGACGTACATGTAATCGTCGTAGCCTTGGGCCAACTTGTTCTGCGCATCCAGGCCGTCCTGGATGGGGCTGTAGAAATAGCGTCCGAAAGTCACGCCAAAGGTGGTGGTGCCATCGCCCGTGGGGTCATAGGTCACACCTAGCCTGGGCGCGATGTTCGAGTAGCTCCAGATGTTCTGGCCAATGTCGTTGTTGCCGGTGAGCGATTCCCGGCGCAGGCCGATATTGAGACCCCAATGTTTGTTCACCGCCCAGCGATCATTGATATAGAAAGCGGTGTACTTGTTCTCGGTTTTGCTCTCGAGGAGGGGGGTCCAGACTTCCAGATAGTCAGCTTCCGGATCCATGTTGTAGTTCAAACCATTGGGGCCTTGAACTGCGACATTCCCCGTGAAGCCGCTGAAGTACACATCCTGGTTACCGATACTGCCGAACTTGTTCTTGCTGTCGGTCTTCTGGTAGTCGACACCGAAACGGACTTCGTGGGAGCCCATCCACTGGGGGAACCAGGTGAGGGATAAATTGCCCTGGGTCCTGGGCCGCTTGGTGTAACCCTCGAAGGGACCGTTCTCATATTGGCGGTAGCCGTTAGCCTGATCATAGAAGGCGTGCTTGCTGCCGCCTTCGCCCTTCACGGTGAGTTCGCTCGTCTGCTGGGCCAGTTTGCCTTCAAGGGTGAGCGTCGGGCTCAGGATGCCCCGATAGGTGAGCGAATTGAAACTTCCGCCCTGGGTCTGGATGGTGGTCGTGTCGAGGAAGGTGGTGGAGCCGTAGTTGACCCGGTTGATGATGGCCGGATCCTGGGTCCTCTGGAACGCAACGGTGTGGTCGTTGTTGATGGCCCAGGTCACTTTCGCCGAGTACCAGAAAGGATCAGCCTTGAAGGTGCGGTCGAAGGGGATGCCGCCACCGCCCAAGGGACCGGGGGTGGTGGCCTGCAGGGCACTGGTCGAGGGGATCTGGAACGAGGCGAAGTACCAGAGCCGATCCTTGAAGATGGGTCCGCCGATGGTGATATAGGGCGTCTTCACCAGATTGCTTTCTGGCTTTTTTGTCGAATTGTCATTGTCAACAAACTGCCCCGACACCAATTTCTGCCCTGCGGGGGTCAAAGCGTTCCACGCGATATTGTTGAAGTTGTATCGGAGGATTCCCTCAAAGGTGTTGGTGCCCGACTTCGTCACGACGTTCGACACGGCCCCGTTGAAACGGCCAAATTCAGCGCTGATGCCCGTCGTGAGAACCTGGACTTCCTGGATGGAATCTTCAGCGAGGTTCAGGCCGAAGGTACCAGTTGTGGGATCGGTCGTATCCACACCATCGATGAGGTAGATGTTCTCGCTTGATTGGCCGCCCAGCACGTTGGGATTGGCTCCGCCCGTGACGCCAGGGGTGAGCTGCATGGCACCCTGGTAAGTGCGGCCTACCGGCAGACGATCCACAAGTTCCTTGGTGACCGTAGCATTGCCCGTGGTGGTGCCCTGTTCGATGGTGGTCGCGCTTGCGGTCACCTCGATCACCTGGGTTCCAATCTTGCCCATGGGGATGTTCAAGGTGGTGGCAAGGTTCACGGAAGCGGTGAGATCGACGCGGACAGTGTTGTAGCCATCGAGTTCCGCCGTCAGGGAATAGCGGCCAGGAGGCAACAATAGGAAACGGTAGTCGCCTTTGGCATTCGTGGTGGTGGTCCGGACGCCCTGCAGGTTTTCCCCCCGCATCTGGAGTTTTACTCCCGCAAGGACAGCCCCGCTTGGGTCCTTGACGGTGCCCGCTACCGTGCCTGTCTGGGCTCCATCAGCCAAAAGGATGGATCCACTGAGTGCCAGTAGCGCGGCTACTCGGCCAAGATTAAGGGAATTCCTAAGCATTTATGCCTCCAGGAAGGGTTGGGTGGGAGAAAGGCGAGCAGGGAATGAACGGAATTTCATAAGTGCTTTAATTGCAACATCAACAATTATACATGTCGATCGGATATGCCTCGTTTCAAAAGGAGAGAAAGAAATGTTTGTGAGATCTTTTCACGAAGAATTCACCTGGGCAAGTTTTTTTTATTCCCTTGAAACTTTTCCAGGCATTAGGACATAAAAGCCACTTCAGGGTCAGTTTGAACCCCATCACCCCTCAGCTTCCCCATCGGCTGCCTCGGGCAAATCGTCATCCAACTCAAGCCTTTTCATCTTTTCCAGAAAGGTGGTGCGTTTCAGGCCCAGCAGCTCGGCGGCCCTTTTCTTGTTGCCGCGGGTGATGGCGAGGCTCTGCAGCATCAGGTTCCGCTCTACCTCGGAAACCACGTGGTTCAGGTCCAGGCCATCCGGGGGGATGTCCAGGTACCCCGCGGGTTCGGGCCCAGGGATGGCCTGGCTTTCCGCCTGGGGTCCGTCCGCCGCCCGAGAGAGCGGTTCCTCCACCAGAATTTCGCCCTCCATCAACCGGTCCATCAGGAAATTGAAATCCTGCCGGGTCAGGACCGGGCGGGTTCCGGCGAGGATCACCGCCCGTTCGATGGCGTTTTCAAGCTGGCGCACGTTGCCCGGCCAAGGCATGGCCATGAGCAGCGGATCCACCGATGGATGCAAGGCCTTGGGGTAGAGGCCGTGCTCCCGGGCCTTCCGGTTGAGGAAATGCTGGGCCAGGAAGGGAACCTCCTCGCGGCGCTCGCGCAGGGCCGGCATCCGGATGGGCACCACCTCCAGACGGTAGAAGAGGTCCTCCCGGAAACTGCCGTCCTGGACCTTCCCCCAGAGATCCGAATTGGTGGCGACCACCACGCGCACATCCACCTTGACCGGCGGCCCTCCGCCCAGGGGCTGGACCTCCCGTTCCTGGAGGACCCGCAGCAGGCGGACCTGGGCCGAGAGTGGCATGGTGCCCACCTCGTCGAGGAAGAGCGTGCCTCCGTTGGCTTCGCGGAATTTGCCCGGGGTGTCCTTGCGGGCATCGGTGAAGGCGCCCTTGTTGTACCCGAAGAGCTCCGATTCCACGAGGTTTTCGGGGATGGCGCCGCAATGGACGGCCACGAAGGGCTGCTCGCGGTCTTCGCTCAGTTGATGGATGGCCCGGGCGATGACTTCCTTGCCGCTGCCGCTTTCACCGCTGAGCAGGACCGTCGCCCGGGTGGCCGCCGCCGACCTTGCCCGCGCCACCACCGCCGCCATGGCAGGGCTGAAACCCACCAGCCCCAGCGCCAGGGCCTGGGTGGCCGTGAACGGGACCGGGGCGCTGCTCAAGGGCCGCAGGCCTCCCTGGGGGATTTCGGCGTCCAGCAGGCCCCACCGCACCGAGCCCAACCGACCCCAGGCCGCCAGGGCTGTCGGACCTAATGGCGGCGCTGCGGGGCTCCGGAGCAGGAGGATGGGCAGGGCGCCGACCTCGCTCATCAGGCGCAGTAGCGCAGCGGCGGGTTCGAGGCTGGACGCGCTGATGGCCCACAGATCCGTGTCCCGGGGCGGCAGCGCGGGAACGGCGCCTCGATCCACGCTGACTTCCCAGGCAGCCGCCCAGGCGTTTTCCAACCCTTCGCTGGACTCGCCCAGGGTGGACCAGTGGAGTCGACTCAATGCGGTCATCTGAATTCCGGTTTCCGATTTCCTTAGAGCCTAGCGTGGCCCGGCCGGAATCGAACCCCCAATTCTGGATTTCGATTTCCAGGCGGGGATTTTCCTTGGAGAGCCAATGCCGCCGGGAGTCCTCCATCGACAATCTTCCACCACCCATCGACAATTGCATCGTCCCTCAACAACGTCCTGGAGATGATTCCGGAGGTTCCATGTCCCTGCTTGAATCCACCATGGCGCCCCTGGGGAGCCCTTGTCCGGACTTCGCATTGCCTGGGGTGGATGGAAAGACCTGGCATCGGGATGACTTCCGCGCGCAGGCCCTGTTGGTGGCGGTCATGTGCAACCATTGCCCCTACGTGCAGGCCGTGGACGGCCGCCTCAACGCGCTGGCCATAGCTTTCGCCGGGCGCTGCGATGTGGTGGGCATCAATCCCAACGACGCGGAGGCCTACCCGGAGGACAGCTTCGATGCCATGCGCTCCCGCGCCCGGATGCGGGGATTCGTCTTTCCCTACCTGCGCGATGAGTCCCAGGCAGTGGCCAGGGCTTTCGGCGCGGTCTGCACACCGGATTTCTTCCTCTACGGCCAGGATCGCGCCCTACGCTACCGCGGGAGGCTGGACGACCACTGGCAGGACGAGGCCCGCGTCTCCCGCCAGGAACTTCGGATGGCCATGGAGGCATTGCTCTCAGGCCTGCCTGTGCCGGAACCCCAACATCCTTCCATGGGCTGTTCCATCAAATGGAAGTGACCCTCATGAGCCGATTCCTTAAACTCGCCCTGGTCTCCGCTGCAGCGCCCCTCGCCGCGCAGTGGGACGCACGGGTGGAAGTTCCCTTTCCGAAGGGGCAGAGCCTCCCCCAGACCTTGATCTCCGGGACCGCCCAACTGGCTTCCGGGGACCTCGACACGGGCCGGGGCGGCATCGCCACCCTGAGCCGGCGGCTCTGGGCCTTCGGTCCTGTGGCCCGGCTGGAAGGCGGCCTTGAGCTGGCCCAGTGGCAAGCGGATGGCCAGGTGGTCCAAGGCTCGACTCAACAGTCCTCCACGCTGAAACAATCGGGTCTCGGGGTAGGCCTGAATGTCCAGTTCTGGATCCCCTTCACGGGCCTCGCGGGTGAATTCGGGCTGATCGAGCGCTTCCAGAATTACAAGTTCTCCACCTCGGGGTTTTCCAGGGACCAGAACCTCGCCCGGACCTGGCTTCGGGTGGGGGCCCGGTGGCGCCTGCCCTTCCCGGCCATTCATCCTTATGTGGCCGCCAGCTACCAGCAGCCCATCACCAAGGACAACCCGGTGAAGCTCGGCTCGGTGGCAGATTTTGCCACCTACCTGGGCGCCCAGGGCGCCGGCCAAGAGTTCGACCGGATGTGGACCTTCGGCGTGGGTGTGGCCTTTTAAAAACCTTACATTCATATGCCAATCTCGGGAGTCCACCCGTTGGCTCCAGAACCCTAGAATTCTTGGTCAATTGAAAATCAGTTTTATAAAAATTAACAATTCTTAACCATTCGGGTTGGGTATACCCCCGGTAGGCTTTACCCACTTCACCCGTTCTTTCAATTTGCTTTTCTCTCCAGATGGCTTTCGCCTCTGGTTTTTTTTTACCCCGGGACACGCGTCCCCTTTCGAGGTACCCATGCGAACTTCCCTCGCCCTTCGTCTCATCGCC